>DASTGG010000384.1:0-5408 GCA_035719385.1 Usitatibacter sp. | reverse complement strand
CGCCGCCAAGCCGGTGATGGAGGGCAAGGGCGTCCTCTTCAAGAAATTCGCGGGCATCAACGTCTTCGACATCGAGCTCGACGAGCGCGACCCGGACAAGCTCGTGGACATCATCGCCGCGCTCGAGCCCACCTTCGGTGGCATCACCCTCGAGGATATCAAGGCGCCGGAGTGCTTCTACATCGAGCGCAAGCTGCGCGAGCGGATGAAGATCCCGGTCTTCCACGACGACCAGCACGGCACCGCGATCATCGTGGGCGCGGCCATCGTGAATGGGCTGCGCGTGGTGGGCAAGGAGATCTCGAACGTCAAGCTCGTCGCCTCGGGCGCGGGTGCCGCGGCGCTCGCCTGCCTCGACATGCTGATGGCGCTCGGCATGCCCAAGGAGAACATCTGGGTCACGGACATCGCGGGCGTCGTGTATGAAGGCCGCAAGGAGGAGATGGACGACAACAAGATCCGCTTCGCCCGCCCGACCAGCGCGCGCAAGCTCGCGGACGTGATCGAGAACGCGGACGTGTTCCTCGGCCTTTCCGCGGGCGGCGTGCTCAAGAAGGACATGGTCGCGAAGATGGCGAAGCGGCCGCTTATCCTCGCGCTCGCCAATCCGACGCCGGAGATCCTGCCCGAAGAGGTGAAGGAAGTCCGCAACGACGCGGTCATCGCGACCGGGCGCTCGGATTATCCGAACCAGGTGAACAACGTCCTCTGCTTCCCGTTCATCTTCCGCGGCGCGCTGGACGTGGGCGCCACGACGATCAACGAGGCGATGAAGCTCGCCGCGGTGCGCGCGATTGCCGACCTCGCGATGGCCGAGCAGTCGGACATCGTGGCGCAGGCCTACGGCAGCGAGAATCTCAGCTTCGGCCCCGACTACCTCATCCCCCGCCCGTTCGATCCGCGCCTCATCGTGAGGATCGCGCCCGCGGTGGCGCGCGCCGCGATGGATAGCGGTGTGGCGACCGACCCGATCAAGGATTTCGACGCGTACGTCCAGCGCCTGAACGAGTTCGTCTACCACTCCGGCTACATCATGAAGCCGGTGATGGCCAGGGCGCGGCAGGAGCCCAAGCGCATCGTCTTCAGCGAGGGCGAGGACGAGCGCGTGCTGCGCGCGGTGCAGGTGATCGTGGACGAGGGGCTCGCGAAGCCCATCCTCATCGGCCGTCCCGCGGTCGTGCAGCGGCGCATCGAGCGCTTCGGCCTTCGCATCCGCGCGGACGAGCACTTCGAGCTCATCAACCCGGAATCGGACCCGCGCCACCGCGAATACTGGATGGACTACCACCGCATGGCCGAGCGCCGCGGCGTGACGATGCAGGTGGCGAAGCTCGAGATGCGCCGACGCCTCACGCTCATCGGCGCGATGCTCATCCACAAGGGCGAGGCCGACGGCATGGTCTGCGGCACCATCGGCCGCTTCCACGCGCACCTGCAGTTCATCGACCAGGTGATCGGCCGGCGCAACGGCGCGAAGCACTACTACGGCATGAACGCGCTCATGCTGCCGAAGCGCACGGTGTTCATCTGCGACACCTACGTCAACCTCGATCCCACCGCCGAGCAGATCGCCGAGATGGCCGCGCTCGCCGCCGACGAGATCCGCCGCTTCGGCCTCGCGCCCAAGGCGGCGCTGCTGTCGCATTCGCACTTCGGCACGAGCGATGCGGCGAGCGCGGTGAAGATGCGAGAGGCGCTGGCGCTCATCAACCACCAGCGTCCCGACATCGAGATCGACGGCGAGATGCACGGCGATGCGGCGCTCTCCGAGGAGATCCGCCGGCAGAGCTTCCCCAACTCGCGCCTCAAGGGCGACGCCAACCTGCTCATCATGCCGAACGTGGATGCGGCGAACATCGCATTCAACCTGCTGAAGACCGTGGGCGGCGCGGGCATCACCGTGGGGCCGATCCTGCTCGGATGCGCGCGGCCGATCCACATCGTGACGCCGCAGGCCACCGTGCGCCGCATCATCAACATGACGGCGCTCGCGGTCGTGGACGCGCAGGAGATGCGCAAGCCCTGATGGCCGCCCGACCGATTTCCCATTCGCGCGAGAAGATGCTGCGCCTGCCCCGGCCGCTCACGGAGCCTTCCACCATCGGCATCTGCGCACTTTCGGGCCGCGTGGACGAGGCGGCGCTGCGTCGCGGCATCGCCTACCTCGAGGACCTCGGACACCGCGTGGTCGTCGCACCCGGCGTGATGCACGCGTGGCGCTACTTCGCGGGCAGCGACGAGGAGCGGGTCGCGGGCCTGCACATGCTCGTGGACGATCCGTCGATCCAGCTCGTGATGGTCGCGCGCGGCGGCTACGGCCTCACGCGCCTGCTGCCGCTCATCGACTGGAACCGCGTGGCGGCGAGCGCCAAGGCGTTCGTGGGCTTCAGTGATTTCACCGCCTTCAACATGGCCGCGTACGCCTGCTCGAACCTGCTCACCTTCCACGGGCCGATGGTCGCCGTGGACTTCGGGCACGAGTCGCTCGACAGCTTCGCCGAGCAGCATTTCTGGATGGCGCTCTCGCGGCCTTCGCACCGCATCGAGGACATCGCGTGCGAGCACGAATACGGCGAGCGGCGCATCGACGGCACGCTTTGGGGCGGCAATCTCTCGCTGCTCGCGCACCTGGTGGGCACGCCGTACTTCCCCCAGATCGAGGAGGGCATCCTCTATGTGGAGGAGATCTCCGAGGAGCCATACGCGGTCGAGCGCCTGTTCATGCAGCTCTACCACTGCGGCGCCCTGGCCCGGCAGCGCGCGCTCGTGCTGGGCGACTTCGCCGACTGCCGCCCGACCAATCCGGTGCGCTACCCGTACGCGATGGACGAGGTGATCGAAACCCTGCGCCGGCTGCTGCCCTTCCCCGTCCTCACCGGCTTCCCCTTCGGCCACGTGGCGCGCAAGGCGACGCTGCCCTTCGGCGCGCCCGGCACGTTGTCGCTCCACAAAGACAAGTACTCGCTGCGCTTCTCCGGACACCTGCAGCCCAAATAGTGGGGGTAATAAACGGGGTCAGACTCCATTTCGGTTAATTCAGGTTCCTGAATTATCTGAAATGGAGTCTGACCCCATTAATTGACGCCGCTAATTGCCCTATGATGGCCGTTCCGCCGTTCTCCCCGACGGAGGCCCCATGAGTGCAACGCCCGTTTCGCGCGACAACGTCGGCCCGCGCCGCATGTTGAGCGGCACGCAGCCGCCGCCGATGCTCTCGAGCGCGGCCCTGGGCTGGCCCGACCTGCGCGTCGAGGTCTATCGCCAGCACGACGTCGATGTCGTCACGCAATCCGCGGCCCACGTGGTCACGGTCCAGCTTTCCGGCACCCGCGAGCTCTACCAGGAGCGCGGCGGACGCTCGTCCACGCAGACCCTGCATCCGGGCAGCGTCATCATCACGCCCGTGGGCGAGCCCAAGCATTGGCGCCACGCCGAGCCGGCCGACATCCTCATCATGCGGCTCTCCGTCGATGCGGTGAACCAGGTGGCGCAAGCGATCTCGGACGGCGGCTGTCCCGGCCCGGAGCTGCGCGACGACTTCGGGACGCGCGACCCGTTCATCGAGCAGCTCGGCCGCCGCCTGGTCGAGGAAGTACGCTCGCCGGACCCATTGTCGCCGCTCTTCGCGCAGGCCGCGGCGCAGCAGCTCGCAATCCACTTGCTTCGCCACCACAGCGGCTGCGGCGTCGCGCTCTCGGGAGTCAAGCTCACGCGCAAGAAGCTGCGCGCCGCCACCGACTTCATCGAGGCGCACCTGGACGAGGACGTCACCCTCGCCGCGATCGCGCAGGCCGTGGGCCTCAGCCCCTGCCACTTCGCGCACGCCTTCAAAGACGAGACCGGCATGGCGCCGCACCGGTACGTGATGCACCGCCGCATCGAGCGCGCCAAGACGCTGCTGCGCGAGACGACGCTCCATGTGGCCGAGGTGGGGTACCGCGTGGGCTACCCGAACCAGAGCCATTTCTCGGTGGCGTTCCAGCGTGTCGCGGGAGTCACGCCGAGCGCGTACCGCGCGGGCGCCTGAGGCCCGCGAGAAATTCGCAATTTTCCCAACGGCTGCGCAAGAAACCGAAAGCGCGAGGCGGCCGATCCGGCCTAGATTCTTTCCCCCTGCCAACCAACAAGGGGGAAATCGCATGAGCCACAACACTCTCGGGAGCGCCGTGAAATTCGCGGCGCTGTGCCTCTCCGCCGCCTTCCTGTCGGTGCCGGCCCTCGCGGGCGACCAGCACAAGGACATGAAGCTCGTCGGCACGAACGACCTGCAGGCCCGCTCCACGTACCAGCCCACGGTCCACAAGCAGAACGGCCGCTACATCCTCTACACCGGCCACCATCCGCTGGGCACGAACCCGGTCACGGGCCAGCCGCTGCCCTCCTTCAATCCACTCACCGGCAAGAACGAGCCCAACGGGACCTCGATCGTCGACGTGACCGATCCCGCGCACCCGGTGTACCTCGCGCACATTCCCGTCGGCACCACCGGCAATGGCGGCGCGCAGATGGTCCGCGTATGCGACGGCAGCACGCTGCCCGTCCACAACGACAAGGTGTACATGCTGCGCAGCCACAGCAACAACGCGCACGAGGTTTGGGACGTGACAGACCCGGCGCACCCGGTCGGCGTGCGCACCGTGAAGGGCGGCAATCCGGCCGTGGGCGGCCTCGTCGGCACGCACAAGAACTGGTGGGAATGCGACACCGGCATCGCGTACATCGTCGGACGTCGCGCGGGCGACACGGCCGCCGGCTGGAAGCCGGGCAACCACATCATGGTCTTCGACATGGGCGATCCGGCGAACCCGGTCTTCATTCGCGACTGGGCGCTCGACGGCCAGCAGCCGGGCGGCGTGATCCCGCCGCACTTCACGGAGGTACCGTCGATCCACGGGCCCATGTCCACGGGACCCGCGGGCAACCGCGTGTACTTCGCCTACGGCACGGAAGAGAACGGCGTGATGCAGATCGTCGATCGCAGCGTGCTGCTGTCCTCGTCGCCCACCGACTTCACGTCGGCCGAGGTCGGCCGTTGGGTAATGCAGCCCGACAACGGCGCGCACTCGAGCTTCCCGCTGGGCAAGATCACGATTCCCGACTTCACGGTGAACGAGGAAGGCGCCACGCGCGACTTCGTGCTGGTCACCTCCGAGGAAACCAACAACCAGTGCACGGGGCCACGCAACCTCGTGTACCTGGTGGACGTGACCAACGAGGGACGCGCGTCGGGAGTGGCGAATTTCCAGGTGCCCGAGTCGAGCGGCAACTTCTGCGACGTCGGCGGCCGCTTCGGCCCGCACTCCAACAACGAGGAGTTCGGCCCGCCCTTCTACCAGAAGATCGTGTTCATCGCGTACTTCAACGCCGGAGTGCGCGCCGTGGACATCCGCGACCCGTTGCGGCCGACG
>DASTGG010000383.1:0-5208 GCA_035719385.1 Usitatibacter sp. | reverse complement strand
CGTGCTCGCGGTGGGATTCAGCTCGCGCGGACGCGACCTGTCGCACCCGCCGCGCGCGTTGCGGGAGATGGCGCCGCTGGTGGTCGCGACGGCGGCCGCTACGCCGGTCGCGCTCGTCTTCGGCAACGAGACCTTCGGGCTCACCAACGAGGAGCTGGCGCGCTGCCAGGCGCTCGCGGTGATTCCCGCCAACCCCGCTTATGCGTCCCTCAACCTCGCCGCCGCGGTGCAGGTCGCCTGCTACGAGATCGCCACCACGGCGCGCGCGTTCACGCCGCCCGCGGAGCCGGAGCGCACGCCGGCGACGGTGGAGGAGGTCGAGGCGTTCTTCGCGCACCTGGAGCGCGCCATGGTGGCCAGCGGCTTCCTCGATCCGGGCATGCCGAAGCGGTTGATGGAGCGGATGCGCAGGCTCTTCGCGCGCGCGGGCCTCGAGCGCGAAGAGGTGAAATTCCTGCGCGGGATGCTGGCGTCGTTCGAGAAGATGGGGACGCACCCCGGGGTGCGTCCCCGGGGTGCGTCCCCGGGTTAGTCGGCGGCGGTCGCGCGCGCGGCGCGCCGCGGGCCGGGAATGGTGAGCGCCAGCAGCGCCATGCACGCGGCGATGGCGCCGGCCACGGCAAACGCCGAACGCAGTCCCGTGGTCTCGACCAGCACGCCGCCCACGGCCTCGCCGATGCCGATGCCCGCCACGATGCACGACGAGGACCAGGTGAACGCCTCCGTTGCATAGTGGGCCGGCGCCATGCGCGAGACGAGCACGGACTGCGCCGCGATCGACGGCGCGATGAGCGCGCCCGCGAAGAAGGCCGCGCACGCGAAGAGCGCCGTGGTGGGCGCGATGGCGTGCAACACCAGCGGCACGGACATGAGCCCGAGCGTCGCCGCGAACTGGCGCTCGATGCGCGCGTGGAAGTGCAGGCCGCCGTACATCGCCCCGCCGATGGCGCTGCCGAACGAGTTGATCGACAACAGCAGGCCACCGATCGCCGGCGCCGCGAGCGCCACGCCATAGGCCGGGTATCCGACCTCGAGCATGCCGATGGCCATGGCCTCGCCGAAGGTGGAGGCGAACACCAGCAGCAGGCGCGGCTCGGTGAGGGGGCCCAGGAAATGGCGCTCGGCGTCGCGGATGCGGCGGAACTGGCCGGGCGCGCGGGAACCGACGAACACGAGGACCGCCGCGCCGACCGCGAGGATCGCGAGCGCGAATGCGGGCGTGGTGCCGACCCAGGCGAGGATCGCTGCCATGATCGCGGGCCCCAGGACGAAGTTCACCTCGATCATCACGGCGTCGAGCGCGAAGGCCGTGCGCCGGTCCTCCTCCCGCTCGAACATGTTGCGCCACATCGTGCGCGTGAGCGTCGTGATGGGGGAGGCGAACGCGCCGGCCAGCGCCGCGAAGGTCGCGAGCGCCGCGAAGGGCCAGCCGAGCTTGGGTGATGCGAGCACGCCCACGAGCGCGAGCGGCTGGACGATTCCGGTGAGGTAGAGCAGCTTGCGCGGGCCGTGCCGGTCGATGAGCCGGCCCTGGATGGGCGCGGCGAGGGCCATCACGACGAAGTTGATGCCGACGGCAGTACCGGCGCGGGCGAAGTCGCCGAGCGCCTCGCGCAGGTACATCAGCATCGCGAAGCCCATCATGCCGATGGGCATGCGCGCGAACAACGCGACGGCGAGCAGCGGCAGCACGTCGGGTTGCCGCAGGAACTCGACGTACTTGCGGGCGAAGCGCTTCAAGACGGGGAATAGTTGATTACGCTAGTCGGGAATAATAGACTGCCTCTCCCGACCCTTGTTCTGTTTATCGGCCTGATGTTCAGCCGCATCCGCGAAGACATCCGTTGCGTGTTCGACCGCGATCCCGCGGCGCGAGGCGTCTGGGAAGTGCTCACCTGCTATCCCGGATTCCACGCGCTGCAGCTGCATCGCGTCTCGCACGCGCTGTGGAAGGCGCGGCTGCGCTGGCTCGCGCGGTTCATGTCGCACGTCACGCGGTTCCTCACCGGCATCGAGATCCATCCGGGTGCCACGATCGGCCGGCGCGTCTTCATCGACCACGGCATGGGCGTGGTGATCGGCGAGACGGCCGAGATCGGCGACGACTGCACGCTGTACCACGGCGTCACCCTGGGAGGCGTCTCGTGGGACAAGGGCAAGCGCCATCCCACGCTGGGCAAGGGCGTCGTGGTGGGCGCCGGGGCGAAGATCCTCGGGCCCTTCACGGTCGGCGACGGCGCCAAGGTGGGCTCCAACTCCGTGGTCGTGAAGCCGGTGCCGCCGGGCGCCACCGTGGTCGGCATTCCGGCCCGCGTGGTGGAGCACACGCCGGCGGAGGTCGCCCGCATGGCCTTCGACGCCTACGCCGTGAGCGCCGACCTGGACGATCCGCTCAGCAAGGCGGTGCTCGCGCTCGGCTCGCGCACCGAGGACCTCGACGGCCGCCTCGACGAGATCCTGCGCCGGTTGGGCCAGCTCGAATCGGGCGCCGACGGGGGCAACCGCAAGGTCGCCGGCGGCCGGCATTAAGCCCCTGACCGGGCTACCCTTTCTACCCGTTGGAGTAGTTGACCGTAATAGTCGGGTTTGGGTATACTTGACTGAAATAGTCAGTCATTACCCGCGTACGCGGGGATCCGCCGGTGGCTCCCGCTTCCGCGGGGCGACGAGGAATCCAACGATGAGACTCACCACGAAGGGGCGCTTCGCCGTGACGGCGATGCTGGACCTGGCGCTGCATGCGCACGGCGGTCCGGTCACCCTGTCCGGCATCAGCGAGCGCCAGAAGATTTCCCTGTCGTACCTGGAGCAGCTGTTCGGCAAGCTGCGCCGCCGCGCGCTCGTCGAGAGCGTGCGCGGCCCCGGGGGCGGCTACAATCTCGCCCGCCCGGCCGAGCGCGTGACCGTCGCCGACATCATCTGCGCGGTCGAGGAGTCGATCGATTCCACGGCGTGCGGCGGCCGCGAGAACTGCCAGGACAGCCAGCGCTGCATGACGCACGAGCTGTGGGAAGACCTGAACGCCACGGTGTACGGATTCCTTCGCAGCGTCACGCTCGCGCAGCTGGTCGAGCGGCAGCGCACGAAGACCGTCGCCGTCGTGCGGCCGCAGGCGAAGACGCCGCACGAAGCCCACCCCATATCCGCGTGAGCCCCCCATGACATCCCGCAAACCGATCTATCTCGACTACTCCGCGACCACGCCGGTCGATCCGCGCGTGGCGCAGAAGATGATTCCCTGGCTCACCGAGCACTTCGGCAATCCCGCCTCGCGCAGCCATCCGTTCGGATGGGAAGCGGAGAAGGCGGTCGAGGAGGCGCGCGCAGAGGTGGCCAAGCTCGTGAACTGCGACTCGAAGGAGATCATCTGGACCTCGGGCGCCACGGAATCGGACAACCTCGCCATCAAGGGCGCGGCGCACTTCTACAAGACGAAGGGCAAGCACCTCATCACGATGAAGATCGAGCACAAGGCCGTGCTCGACACGATGCGCGAGCTCGAGCGCGAAGGCTTCGAGGTCACGTACATGGACCCGGAGCCCGACGGCCTGCTCGACCTCGGCAAGCTCAAGGCGGCAATCCGGCCGGACACGATCGTGGTGTCGATCATGCTGGTGAACAACGAGATCGGCGTGATCCAGCCCATCGCCGAGATCGGCGAGATCTGCCGCGCGAAGGGCATCATCTTCCACGTGGACGCGGCGCAGGCCACGGGCAAGGTCGCGATCGACCTCGAGAAGCTCAAGGTGGACCTCATGAGCTTCTCGGCGCACAAGACCTACGGCCCGAAGGGCATCGGCGCGCTCTACGTGCGCCGCAAGCCGCGCGTGCGCCTCGAGGCGCAGATGCATGGCGGCGGCCACGAGCGCGGGCTGCGCTCCGGGACGCTGCCCACCCACCAGATCGTCGGCATGGGCGAGGCCTTCCGCCTCGCGCGCCTGGAGATGGCGACCGAGAACGAGCGCATCCGCATGCTGCGCGACCGGCTGCTCGACGGGCTCAAGGACATGGAAGAGGTCTACGTGAACGGCGACCTCGAGCACCGCGTGCCGCACAACCTCACCGTGAGCTTCAACTTCGTCGAGGGCGAGTCGCTCATCATGGGCATGAAGGAGCTGGCGGTCTCGTCGGGCTCCGCGTGCACCTCGGCGAGCCTGGAGCCCTCGTACGTGCTGCGCGCCCTGGGCCGCAACGACGAGCTCGCGCACAGCTCCATCCGCTTCACGCTCGGCCGCTTCACGACCGGGGAGGACGTCGACTACGCGGTGAAGCTCATCCGCGAGCGCATCGGCAAGCTGCGCGAGATGAGCCCGCTGTGGGAAATGTACAAGGACGGCGTCGATCTCAACACCGTCCAATGGGCCGCCCACTGAGGCGGCAGAGGAGAACGCAATGGCATACAGCGACAAGGTCATCGATCACTACGAGCATCCGCGCAACGTCGGCTCCTTCAGGAAGGACGAGGAAGGCGTGGCGACCGGTATGGTCGGCGCGCCCGCCTGCGGCGACGTGATGAAGCTGCAGATCAAGGTGAACAAGGACGGGATCATCGAGGACGCGAAGTTCAAGACCTACGGGTGCGGCTCGGCGATCGCCTCGTCCTCGCTCGTCACCGAGTGGGTCAAGGGCAAGACGGTGGATGAGGCCGCGACGATCAAGAACACGCAGATCGCCGAGGAGCTCGCGCTGCCGCCGGTCAAGATCCACTGCTCGATCCTCGCCGAGGACGCCATCAAGGCGGCCATCGCGGACTACAGGAAGAAGTACGGCGCGGCCGAGGCCGAGGCCGGGAAGAAGGCGGCGGACTGACATGGCGGTCACCCTCACCGATCGCGCTGCGGAGCACGTGCAGCGCTACATGCAGAAGCGCGGCAAGGGCGTGGGGCTGCGGCTGGGCGTGAAGACGACCGGCTGCTCGGGCCTCGCGTACAAGCTCGAGTTCGCCGACGAGGTCGCCCCCGAGGACCACACCTTCGAGAGCCACGGCGTGCGCGTGCTGATCGACCCCAAGAGCCTCGCCTACCTCGACGGCACCGAGCTCGACTTCGTGCGCGACGGACTCAACGAAGGCTTCAGGTTCAACAACCCGAACGAGAAGGACCGCTGCGGCTGCGGCGAGTCCTTCAACGTCAAGCCGGGCACGCACCCCGGGGACGCACCCCGTTCCCGGCTGCACATCGTAGAGCCGGCGTCGGGGGTGCGTCCCCG
>DASTGG010000382.1:0-7885 GCA_035719385.1 Usitatibacter sp. | reverse complement strand
CGGGGACGCACCCCGCCCTCTCCGGCGCCGGGGTGCGTCCCCGGGGTGCGTCCCCGGGGTGCGTCCCCGGGTTTGCCTTGGTCCGTCATTTGGCTCCGGCGATGTTGAACTTGGCCTGGCACTCGCCGATGGGCTCGGCGTGGCGGACGACGGGCTGCCAGCGCTGGCTGGTCGGCGAGTCGAGCTTCGCCGACACGTAATAGCGCATGCAGGCCTTGGTCTCGAGCGGGAAGGTCGCCTGCGTGGCGATGTGGAATCCCTTGCGGGGGCGCACGTCGATGGTCACGTCGTGGGGGCCGGGATCGACGATCGCGCGGTTGCCGTATTGCGCGTTCTTCCCGTCCACGCGATTGACGATCACCGGCATCACGAGATAGTCGGCGGCGCGTGACGGATCCGTCTCGATGATCGAATACGGGCGGTCGTAGAGGTCGGCGAACGCGGCGTTCGCGAGCAGCAGCAGCGGAAATACGAGCAGGCGTTTCATGACAGCCTCCTTCAGCGAAGGCGGGGATTCAGCGCATCGCGCAGCCAATCCCCGAGGACATTGATCGCCAGCACCAGCATCACCAGCGCGGCGCCGGGGAAGACGGTGATCCACCATTCCCCGGAAAACAGGAAATCGTTCCCGATGCGAATCAGCGTGCCGAGCGACGGCTGCGTCGGCGGGACGCCCACGCCGAGGAACGACAGCGTGGCTTCCGTGATGATCGCCTCGCCGATGTGCAGCGTCACCAGCACCAGCACCGGTCCCAGCGCGTTCGGCAGCACATGGGTGAACATGATGGCGAGCGGGTGCCTTCCGACGACCCGTGCCGCCTGGACGTACTCCTTGTTGCGCTCGACCAGCGTGGAGCCGCGCACGGTCCGCGCATAGCGCACCCACCCCGAGGCCGCGATGGCGAGGATCAGCACGTAGATCGCGAGCTGGTCATGCATGTCGCGGGGCAGCGCCGCGCGCGCGAGGCCGTCCACCAGCAACGCGATGAGGATGGCGGGGAAGGAAAGCTGCACGTCGGCCACCCGCATGATGAACGCATCGACCTTGCCGCCCGCGTAGCCGCTGAGCAGGCCGAGCGAGACGCCGATCACCATCGCGAGCAGTGTCGCGATCACGCCCACCAGCAGCGACATGCGCGAGCCGTAGATGATGGCCGAGAGCACGTCGCGTCCCTGGTCGTCGGTGCCGAGCAGGTAGGCGGCGTTGCCCTTGCCGGTGAAGGCGGGCGGCGTGAAGGCGTCGAGCAGGTTCAGCGTCGCGAGGTCGAACGGGTTGTGCGGCGCGACCCAGTGCGCGAGGACCGCGGCCAGGATGAACGCCGCGACGATGACCGCCGACAGGATCACGCCCGGGCGCCGGCGGAAGCTGTAGAAGACGTCGCTGTCGACGAATCGCGCCCATCGCGCGGGCTGGTTCGCGAGCGCCGCGGCGGAGGCGGCCGATTGGGTCGGTTCCATCAGTGCGCCGCCACCGTTCTTTCCACGCGCAGCCTCGGATCCACCGCGTAGTAGAGCAGGTCCACCACGAGGTTGATGACCACGAAGATGAAGCCGATGAGGCAGAGGTAGGCCGCCATCACGGGGATGTCGGCGAACTGCACCGCCTGGATGAAGAGCAGGCCCATGCCCGGCCACTGGAACACGGTCTCCGTGATGATCGCGAAGGCAATGATCCCGCCGAGCTGCAGGCCGGTGATGGTGATCACGGGCACCAGGGTGTTCTTCAGGGCGTGGCCGAAGTTCACGGTGCGGTCGTTCAGCCCGCGGGCGCGCGCGAACTTGATGTAGTCGGTGCGCAGCACCTCCAGCATCTCCGAGCGCACCAGCCGCATGATCAGCGTGACCGGGTAGAAGCCCAACGTGATCGCGGGCAGGATCAGCGCCTTGAGGCCCGACTTCGTGAGCAGGCCCGTGGACCAGAAGCCCACCTGCACCGTGTCCCCGCGCCCGAACGAGGGCAGCAGCCCCAGCCACACGGCGAAGATCAGGATCAGGAAGATGCCGATGAGGAAATTCGGCAGCGAGACGCCGACGAGCGAGGTGGTGAGCATCGCGCGCGACAGCAGCGAATCGCGCTTGAGCGCGGTGTAGACGCCGACGGGAATGCCGACGATGAGCCCCCATATCGCCGCGGTGAACGCGAGCTCGAGCGTGGCGGGCATGCGCTCGGCGATGAGCGTGGAGACGGGGCGCCCCAGCCGCAGCGAGATGCCGAAATTGCCCTGCAGCGCGTTGCCGAGGAAGGTGGCGAACTGCACGTAGAACGGCCGGTCCAGCCCGAGGGCCTGGCGCATCGCGTCGCGGTCGGCCTGCGTGGCCTCCGGCGGCAGCATCAGCGCCACCGGGTCGCCCACGAAGTTGAACAGCGAGAAGGCGATGAACGCCACCACGAGCATCACGAGGATGCCCTGGAGGACGCGGCGCAGGACGAAGGCGATCATCTAGCGGATTCTGACCCACTTCACCGTCAGGCGGTTGTCCGCGCGGTGCACGACGCTCACGTTCGCGCGCATGGCCCACGGGATGACCTGGTGGTGCAGCGGGATGTGGCCCACGTCGTTCATGTGCAGGATCAGGGCCTCGCGCGTGAGCGCGGCGCGCCTGGCCGGGTCCACCTCGGTCTTCAGCCGGTCGACGAGCTCGTCGACTTTCGGGTTCGAGTACTTGCCGAGGTTGTAGTCGCCGTCGGCGGTCTTCGGCACCACGGTGCGCACGAGGCTCTGCAGGGCGTACTGCGAATCGAAGGTCGGCACGCCCCAGCCCAGCATGTAGAAGCTCGTGTCGTAGTTCTGGATCTTCGGGAAGTACTGCGCGCGCGGCATGGCGTTCACCCTCACCTTCACGTTCACCCGCGCGAGCATCGCGGCGATCGCCACGCAGAGCTTCTCGTCGTTGATGTAGCGGTTGTTCGGGCAGTCGAGCGTGACCTCGAATCCCTGCGGGTAGCCGGCCTGCGCGAGCAGCTTCTTCGCCCCCTCGACGTCCGCCGGCTTCGGCTTGTCGAGGTCCTTCTGGTAGCCGGCCACCTGCGGCGCGAACATGACCGCCGTCGGGATCGACAGCCCGCGCATCACCTGCGTCTTGAGCGCGTTCACGTCGATCGCCTTCTGGAACGCCTCGCGCACGCGCTTGTCCTTGAACGGGTTCTTCCCCTTCACGCTGGAGTAGAGCAGCTCGTCGCGCCACTGGTCCATGCCGAGGAAGATGGTGCGGTTCTCGTTGCCCTCCACGACCTTCACCTTGGGATCCTGCTTCATGCGCGGGATGTCCTGCGGCGCCGGGTCGAGCATGAAATCGATCTCGCCGGAGAGCAGGGCCGCCAGGCGCGTCGCGTCGGACTTGATCGGCAGGTAGATGACTTCATCCACGTTGCCTTCGCGCTTGCCCCACCAGTTGGAGTTGGCGACCGCCACGGTCTTCACGTCGGCCTCGCGGCTGCGCACGACGTAGGGCCCGGTGCCGTTCGCGTTGCGCGAGGCGTACGTCTCTTCCTTGTTGCGGTAGTCCTGGGGCTTCGCCACGTTGTGCTTCGTGGACCACGCGCGGCTCATGATGCGCACCTCGGTGAGCTGCCCGATGAGCACCGGCGCCGGTCCATCGGTGACGATGTCCACGGTGAGGTCGTCCACCTTGCGCGCCTGCTTCACGCCGGCGAGGTAGGGCTTGAAATTCGAGGTGTCCGACAACGCCCGCTCGATGGTGAACACCACGTCGTCGGCCGTGAACGGCGTTCCGTCGTGGAACTTCACGCCGGGACGCAGCTTGAAGCGCGTCGTGGCCGGATCGATGCGCTGCCACGAGGTCGCGAGGCAGGGCTCGACCTGCAGGTCCTTGCCGCGCGTCACGAGGGGCTCGTACACCGCGTCCAGGTAGGCGTTGGTGAAGCCTTCGTTGTTCGCATGGGGGTCGAGCGTGGTGATGTCGCCCTGGCTGGAGTAACGCAGCGTGCCGGCTTGCAGGGGCGGCGCGGCGGCGGCGAGGAGGGCGGCGAGGGCGGCGAGGGCGGCGAGGCGCATGCGAAGGGGCGTCATGGCGTTGTTCTCCCGGGGTGTCGTTGATCATAATCGGAAAAGGAGCCATGGGGCTCGAAGTCCGGAGGGATGCATGAGCGAAGCGTTGTTCCGGGACGATGCGTACCGCCGCGAGGCCCAGGCGAGCGTGGTGCGCGCGGACCCGGCGGGCATCGTGCTCGACCGCACGGTGTTCTATCCCCGCGGCGGCGGCCAGGCGGGCGACGCCGGGATCCTGGCGCTCGCCGACGGGCGCGGGATCGCCATCGCCGACACGGTGAAGGGCGAGGGCGCCGAGATCGTCCATGTGCCGGCGCCGGGCCAGGAGGCGCTCGTGGCGGCGCTGGAGCCGGGCGCGGCGGTCACGGCGCGCATCGACTGGGAGCGGCGCCACCGGCACATGCGCTTCCATACCGCCACGCACCTGCTGTGCGCGATCGTCCCGCACCAGACCAACGGCTGCTCGATCACGAAGGACTATGCGCGGCTCGACTTCGACATGGTCGAGCCGCTCGACCGCGAGCACCTCGAGCGCGAGCTGGCGAAGCTGGTCGCCGGGCGCCACGCGGTGCGCACCGTGTGGATCACGGACGCGGAGCTCGACGCGAAGCCCGAGCTCGTGCGCACGATGTCGGTCAAGCCGCCGCGGGGCGTGGGCCGCGTGCGCCTGCTCGAGATCGAGGGCGTGGACCTCCAGCCCTGCGGCGGGACGCACGTGGCGAACACGGGCGAGATCGGCGCGCTGAAGGTGGTGAAGATCGAGAAGAAGAGCGCGCGGACGCGGCGCGTGGTGCTCGAGTTCGCGTGAAGGCCTACGCGGCGAACTGCCCCAGCGGCAGCGCCGTCGTTTCCTTCACTTCCTCCAGCACGAAGCTCGAGCGCACGTCGAGTACCCCGGGGTGCTTGAGCAGCGAGTCCATCACGAAGCGCGAGAAGTGCTCGAGGTTCTCCACCTGCACGCGCAGCAGGTAGTCCATGTCGCCGGTGAGCGAGTGGCACGCGAGCACCTCGGGCCAGTCCTTCACGGCGCGCGCGAAGGCATCGGCCGGCACGCGCCCGCGCTTCTCGAGCTTCACGTTCACGAAGGCCATGAGGGCGAGCCCGACGCGCCTCGGATCGAGGATCGCCACGTAGCGCCGGATGACGCCGGCCTTCTCGAGCGCGCGCACGCGGCGCAGGCACGCCGACGGTGAAAGGCTCACCTTCTCGGCCAGCTCCAGGTTGGTCAGGTTGCCGTCGCGCTGCAGGAGCTCGAGCAGCCGGCGGTCGGTGCGGTTCAGGACGATCGGTTTCGTCATTTCTGTCGGGCCGGGTGCGGGAAGCGCAATTTTGTTGCGCCGCGGGCCGGCCATGCGGCCAATTTCGCAATTGTATTCGAACTCCGCGGCAGTAGAATCGGTCCAACCCGGCCGAGGAGGACCGAGCATGGCAGAGGCTGCTCCCGCACCCGACAACCCCATGGATACCGACGGATTCGAGTTCGTCGAGTACACCGCGCCGGATCCGGAGCAGCTGGGCGCGCTCTTCGAGCAGATGGGCTTCACCGCGGTCGCACGCCACCGCTCGAAGGACGTGCTGCTCTATCGCCAGGGGCGCGTCAACTTCATCGTCAACCGCGAGCCGGACAGCTTCGCGCGGTCGTTCGCGCACGTGCACGGCCCCTCGGCGTGCGCCTTCGCGATCCGCGTGCGCGATGCCGCGAAGGCGTACGAGCGGGCGCTGAAGCTGGGCGCGAGGCCGTTCCACGGCAAGATCGGCCCGATGGAGCTCAACATCCCGGCGATCCAGGGCATCGGCGGAAGCCTCATCTACCTGGTCGATCGCTATCCCGGCAACAACGGCGAGCTCTCGATCTACGACGTGGACTTCGTGCCCGTGCCCGGAGCGCCGCGCGAGCCGCAGGGCGCAGGCCTCACGGAGATCGACCACCTCACGCACAACGTCTATGCGGGCCGCATGGACGTCTGGGCCGCTTTCTACGAGAAGCTCTTCGCCTTCCGCGAGATCCGCTACTTCGACATCCAGGGGCGCAAGACCGGGCTCACGTCGCGCGCGCTCACCAGCCCGTGCGGCAAGATCCGCATCCCGATCAACGAGCCGTCGGACCGCAAGTCGCAGATCCAGGAATATCTCGATGCCTACCATGGCGAGGGCATCCAGCACATCGCGCTCGCCTGCGAGGACATCTACTCGACCGTCGAGGCGCTGCGCGCGCGGCACGTCCGCTTCCTCGACACGCCCGACACTTACTACGATCGCGTCGATGCGCGCGTGCCGAACCATGGCGAGGACCTGGAGCGCCTGAAGCGCGACCGCATCCTCATCGACGGCGAGGGCGTGGACAAGGACCGCCACGAGGACAAGCTGCTGCAGATCTTCACCGAGACCGTGATCGGCCCGATCTTCTTCGAGATCATCCAGCGCAAGGGCAACGAGGGATTCGGCGAGGGCAACTTCCGCGCGCTGTTCGAGTCGATCGAGGCGGACCAGATCGCGCGGGGCGTCGTATGAAAGATTCCGGGACGGTTGAACCACATTCGGCGCGTTCATGTGTCGAGCGCCGAGGCTTCGCAGCGCGACCCCATGAATGATCGGGCGAGTGAGCAGGCACTGAAGTACCTTACCGGCTTCGCCTCGCACCACGAGAGCGAGGCGGTGCCGGGCGCGCTGCCGGTCGGGCGCAATTCGCCGCAGAAGGTGCCCTTCGGGCTCTATGCCGAGCAGCTCTCGGGCTCGTCGTTCACGATGCCGCGCGCGCAGAACCTGCGCTCGTGGCTCTACCGCCTGCGCCCCTCGGCGATGCAGCCCGCGTTCGAGCGCATGGACGACGGCGGCTGGCGAACCGCGCCCCGCGCCGATGCCGGGGCCACGCCCAATCGCCTGCGCTGGATGCCG
This sequence comes from Usitatibacter sp., assembly GCA_035719385.1. GTDB lineage: Bacteria > Pseudomonadota > Gammaproteobacteria > Burkholderiales > Usitatibacteraceae > Usitatibacter. The sequence continues at coordinate 980 of DASTGG010000382.1, read as the reverse complement.
CCTCCGGTTCCGCGGGAGCCGACCGATTTCGTGCAGGGCCTCGTGACCCTCGCCATATGCGGCGATGCGGCGGCGCAGCGCGGCGCGGGCGTTCATGCATACGTCGCGAATCGCCCGATGGAGCGCTGCCTCTACGATGCCGACGGCGAGCTGCTCATCGTTCCGCAGGAAGGCGCGCTCGCCCTCGCGACGGAAATGGGCCGCCTGGGCGTCGCGCCGGGCGAGGTCGCGCTCGTGCCGCGCGGCCTGCGTTTCCGCGTCGAGCCCGAAGCGGCGCATGCGCGCGGCTACGTGTGCGAGAACTACGGCGCGCCGTTCCGGCTCCCCGACCTGGGCCCGATCGGCTCCAACGGACTCGCGGCCGCGCGCGATTTCCTCGTCCCGGTCGCGAGCTACGAGGATGGCGAGCGGCCCACCGAGCTCGTCGCGCGCTTCGGCGGGCACTGCTGGTGCGCCGAGCTCGACCATTCGCCGCTCGACGTGGTCGCCTGGCACGGCAACTACCACCCGTGCAAGTACGATCTCGCGAGGTTCAACACGATCAACACCGTGAGCTTCGACCATCCGGATCCATCCATCTTCACGGTGCTCACGTCGCCATCGGACACGCCGGGCATGGCGAACGTCGACTTCGTGATCTTCCCGCCGCGCTGGATGGTCGCCGAGGGCACGTTCCGCCCGCCCTACTTCCACCGCAACGTGATGAGCGAGGTGATGGGGCTCGTGCGCGGCACTTACGACGCGAAGCAAGGCGGCTTCGTCCCGGGCGGCGCCAGCCTGCACAACGCCATGAGCGCCCACGGACCGGACCGCGCCTCCTACGAGCGGGCGATAGAGGCGAAGCTGGAGCCACAATACCTGGGCGATACGCTCGCGTTCATGTTCGAAAGCCGCTACGCGTTCGCCGCGCTCGCGCCTGAGCTGCGCGACCGCGAGTACGATCGCGCCTGGGACGGATTCGGGAGGGCGCGCCTGCCATG
>DASTGG010000381.1:0-3711 GCA_035719385.1 Usitatibacter sp. | reverse complement strand
GGTGCCCGACACGCCCTTCACTTCCGCCTGGCCGCCCAGGCGCCCTTCGGTGCCCACTTCGCGCGCCACGCGCGTCACTTCCGCAGCGAACGACGAGAGCTGGTCCACCATCGTGTTGATGGTGGCCTTCAGCTCCTGGATCTCGCCCTTCACGTCCACGGTGATCTTCTTCGAGAGGTCACCCGTGGCCACCGCGGTGGTCACTTCCGCGATGTTGCGCACCTGGCCCGTGAGGTTCGAGGCCATGTAGTTCACCGAGTCGGTCAAGTCCTTCCACGTGCCCGACACGCCTTCCACCACCGCCTGGCCGCCCAGGCGCCCTTCGGTGCCGACCTCGCGCGCCACGCGCGTCACTTCCGAGGCGAAGGACCGCAGCTGGTCCACCATCGTGTTGATGGTGTTCTTGAGCTCGAGCACCTCGCCCTTCACGTCCACCGTGATCTTCTTCGACAAGTCGCCGTTCGCGACCGCGGTCGTCACCTCGGCGATGTTCCGCACCTGGCCCGTCAGGTTGCCGGCCATGGAGTTCACCGAGTCGGTGAGGTCCTTCCACGTGCCGGCCACGCCCTTCACCTTCGCCTGGCCGCCGAGCTTGCCCTCGGTTCCCACCTCGCGCGCCACGCGCGTCACCTCGGAAGCGAAGGAACCGAGCTGGTCCACCATCCGGTTGATCGTCCTCGCCGTGCGCAGGAATTCGCCCTGCAGCGGGCGGTCGTCGACCTCGAGGGCCATGGTCTGCGTGAGGTCGCCCTGCGCCACGGCGCCGATCACGCGCGCCGTCTCGCTCGTGGGATACACGAGGTCCTCGATCAGCGCGTTCACGCAATTGATCTGCTCGCGCCAGAAGCCGCGCACGTCCGTCATCTCGGCGCGCTGCTTGAGCTTGCCTTCCTTGCCGACCTTCTGGCGCAGGCGCGAGAGCTCCTCGGCCATGCGCTCGTTGAGCTCGACCACCTCGTTGAACGTCTGCGCCACCTTGCCCTGCACGCCGACCCAGTCGACGGGCAGCCGCACGGAGCTGTCGCCCTGGCGAAGTCGCGCGAGCGCCTCGAGCAGCATGCGCGTGTCCTCGATGGTCAGGGCGCTGTCGGGCCTCGCGCCCGCACCGTTGTCCTTCGGAGTGCTGTCCTTCGGAGTGCCCGCGGCCCGCATCCGCTTTCGCGTGGCCACGGCCGAGCCGGATTCGCCTGCAGTTCGTTCCTTCATCTCAGCGCTGCCCTTCATGCGTCGCTCCAAGGTATCGGTCGATTGTTCGGACTTGGTCGTCGATGTTGCCGCGCAGCTTGCTGATCGCGCGCCTCAAGCCGGCATCGTCTAGGGAGCCGGTCTCCATCAGGTGAATCCATCCCGCCATCGCGGAGAGCGGCGTGCGCAGCTCGTGCGACAACGAGCGCATCGCGTCGCGCGGCAGGGCCGCCTTCGCGGACTGGGAAACCGCGGTGATGCTCCTGCAGAGCGCTTCGGCTTCCGCGGCCGGAAGCAGTTCCCCGTCGTTGACCACGATCGCCGCGGAGCAGGCCTCCAGGGCGCCCGCCGCCTCGCCGGCTTCACGAACTTCGATGAACGCAATCCCCGAGGATTGCAGTGCGCGCCCGGCCGCGTATCGCTCCCCGCCGGAGACTTTCAGGATCGTCGTTATCATCAAAAATATGCCGGCCGCCATGCGCGGCGTACCAGCAGAAAAGGCCCATCGGTAAGAGAATCCCATCGAGTATAGGCCGGCGGTTCCGGGCAGAATGTAGGAGCCGACCTACAACCTGTAGCTGTTTCCCGCGACCGCGTTTGCACTTGTAAAATCAGGGAAATTCACCCGGATCCACCCCCCGATGCCCCCCTCCGGCGGCCTGCCCCTGAAGGTATTCATTGCCGATGATTCCCCGCCGGTCGCCGACATGCTGTCGGAGCTTCTTACCGCCCCCGGACGCGTCGAGATCATCGGCGTGGGCGACTCCGAAGACGGTGCCATCGAGTCGATCGCGCGCCTGAAGCCGGACGCGGTCGTGCTCGACCTGCAGCTCAAGACCGGAAGCGGCACCAACGTCATCCGCGCGGTGCGCGCGAACGCCGCGCTCGCGGGGCTTCGCGTGATCGTGACCTCGAACCACGCCTCGCCGCAGCTCAAGGCGGGGTGCCTCGAGCTCGGTGCCGACGACTACTTCGACAAGGTGAAGGAGCTTCCCGCGCTCGCGCAGCGCATCGCCGAGCTCGCCACGGAAAAGGAACGCGGCCGCCTATGAGGCGGCGGGCGGGTCGATGCAGACCTGGCCCTCGATGACGCTCACCGTGTAGGTGCGCAGCGGCACCATGCACGGGGGCGCCTCCACGCGGCCCGTGGGAATGTGGAACGCGCCGTTGTGGAAATTGCACTCGACGATCTCGCCCTCGCAATCGATCTCGCCTTCCGACAGCGATCCCGGCCCGTGCGTGCAGGTGTCGTCGGTCACGAAGAAGCGGCCGCCGAGGTTGAACACGGCGAGGATGAGGCCATCGCGTTCCACCTTGAGCGCGCCGCCGCTGGGCACGTCGTTCGTGGAGCAGAGTGCGAGCTTCGTTGCGTTCTCTGACATGGACGTCTTGGTGTTGGCGTTGACCGGATTTTAACGCGTTTGCTAAAGTGCATGCATATAGAGGAACGCCGTTCTATATAGAAGAACGCGCCTGCACTCCCCACGAGGACCCGCGATGAAAGCCGAGCAAAACGAACTCCTCACCCGCACCGGACCCGGCACGCCGATGGGCGAGCTGTTCCGGCGCTACTGGTTGCCCGTCCTGCTGTCCTGGGAGCTGCCGGAGCCGGACTGCCCGCCCGTGCGCGTGAAGTGCCTGGGCGAGCGCATGGTGGCCTTCCGCGACACGCAGGGCCGCCTGGGGCTGATCGACGAGTTCTGCGCGCACCGCGGCGTCTCGCTGTGGTTCGGGCGCAACGAGGAATGCGGCCTGCGCTGCCCGTACCACGGCTGGAAGTACGACGTCACCGGCCAATGCGTCGACGTGCCCTCGGAACCCGCGGAAAGCGGCTACTGCCAGAAGATCAGGCTCAAGTCGTATCCGCTCGTCGAGCGCGGCGGCGTCATCTGGGTCTACATGGGGCCGGCCGACCAGCAGCCGTCCCTGCCCGAGTTCGAGTTCGCGACGGTGCCGGCCGAGCAGAGCTACATGTCCAAGCGCTGGCAGGAGTGCAACTGGCTGCAGGCGATGGAAGGCGGCATCGATTCGAGCCACGTGTCGTTCCTGCACAGCGGCGCGCTCAACACCGACCCGCTCTTCAAGGGCTCGAAGGGCAACCAGTACAACCTCGGCGACAAGAAGCCCGTGTTCGAGGTGGTCGAGAGCGACGGCGGCCTCTACATCGGCGCTCGCCGCAACGCCGAGGACGGCAAGTACTACTGGCGCATAACGCCGTGGGTCATGCCCTGCTTCACGATGGTGCCGCCGCGCGCGGACCACCCGATGCACGGCCATTTCTGGGTGCCGATGGACGACGAGAACTGCATGGCGTGGAGCTTCGACTACCACCCCGTGCGCGAGCTCTCGACGCTCGAGCGCCAGGCGATGGAAGCCGGCAAGGGTGTGCACGTGCGCGTGGACAAGAGCTTCCGCCCGCTGCAGAACCGCGACAACGACTACCTCATCGACCGCGCGGCGCAGAAGGCCGGCAAGTCGTACAGCGGCGTCGAGGGCATCGGCATGCAGGACGCCTCGCTGCAGGAA
>DASTGG010000380.1:0-25349 GCA_035719385.1 Usitatibacter sp. | reverse complement strand
AGTTCTCCGACCCTGCCGCGATCCACGGATCGGGCATGCCCGGCCTCGCCACGCTCGCGAAGGCTCACGATCGCCTGCGCGTGGCTTACCGCGAGCTGCCGGCCGGCGCGAGCATCACGTACGCGAGCGCGGATCCCGCGGTCGTCGAGGCGGTCCACCAATGGTTCGCGGCGCAGCGCAGCGACCATGCCGCGCACGAGCACATGCACGAGCACATGCACCACTGACCGGCGGGCGCGCGCTATGAGCGCTCAGCGCGCGCGCCACCATGCCCGCCTCAGTCGTCGTTGCCGTTGCCGCCGCCGGCGGCCGGCTGCTTCGGACAGATCTTCCAGATCACGCCCGTCCCCGGGATCTGCACGAGCGGCGCATCGCGCGGATCCTTGAACTTCGTGGCCGGGTCGGACTGCCCGAAGTCGCGCACCGCGCCGTAGTCCACGAGGTACGCGCACCCGTCCGGACCGAACTTGAGGTCGGTCGGCCGGTTGATGCCGCGCACATTCGGATCGGTGAACGCCTGGTCGCCCGTCGAATTGAGCGCGAACTTCATCTGCTGCAGCTTCAACGGCTCGCCGGGCTTGCTGAAGTTGACGAGCTCGATGTCGTGCCCCGCCTCGGGCTCGCCGTTCGCCCTCGAGAAGCCGAAGTCGCCTTCGCGGGAAACCAGCGCCGCGCCCCTCTTCACCGGGCCCACCGCGAACGAGTTCGGCGCGAAATCGAGGCCGACGACCGCCACGTCCGCGGGCTCCAGCGCGATCGGCGCGGTGATCGCCTGCGGCGGCCGCGCGAGCACGGGCTCGACCGGCTTGCCGATCACCGCGGCGGCGTTGTCGTCGCCCGGGCCGCCGACGGGGTTGAACACGGCCTGCGTCGAGTCGAGGAAGCCGAAGCGGTCGGGCCAGCCGTGGTAGTCGGGGCTGCCGTCCGCATTCTGCCGCGCGATCGCGAGCCGGTCGGGCGCGTTGTTCACGGGGCGCGCGCCACGCTCGTCCTCGCCGTTCTCGGTCACCAGCAACGAGCCCGTGAGCGCATGGTCGTTCGGTGCGAAGCGCAAGCCGTACGGGTTGCGATAGCCCCACGACACCGGCTGCACCGTCGCTTTCGCGTTCTTCGCGTCGAGCTTCGCCCGCAGGATGGCGCCGTCGCAGATCCCCTTGCCGGTCGCGCCGGTGAAGGCCGCCACCGTGCCGCCCGGATTCGTCGTGCCGAACGCCGAGTAGCCGCTCGTGGTCACGCCGCCCCCGGAATCGAACACGTTCATGCTGAGCGTGATGTCCTGGCACGGGATGTCGTGCTGGTTGGTGCCGCCGCCGTTGTCGCGGCCGACGACGCCCGAGTTGGTCGTGGAGCCCTGCGACCAGTAGATCCATCCGTCGCGGAATGCGAGCTGCTCGGCCGGATGGTCGCCCGTGGGCAGGCCGTCGATGAAGGGCGTCACCGCGCCCGTGTCCGGGTTCACCATCACGATGCGCGAGCTGTTGTTCTGCGCGCCCGGCGTGCGGATCGCCTGGTTCGAGTCGGTCACGAAAAGACGGCCGCCGTTGAAACCCTTCTCGAACCCGATGCCGATCGAGGGCCCGTGCGCCGCGAGACCCGTTCCCGGCGACGTCGGCTTGGCGAGCGGTCCCGCGACCTTCGTGCCGTTCTGGTCGAACACGAGGATGTCCGGCGTGAACGGATTCGTGGCCGAGGTCAGGCCGCCGACGGAGGCGTCCGACTCGTCGTTGCAGCGGCTGGGAAGGCCGTGTCCCGATTCCAGGACGAACACCTGGAAGCTGGTCTTGTTGCCGCGGAAGGCGACGCCCACCGGGAAGTTCAGGTCCTTCGCGAAAACCGAAACGGTGAAGCCATCGGGAACGACGATGTCCTCGCCGTTGCCGGGACTGTAGAACGCATCCTCGACGGGACACACCGGATTGCTCATGGTGACCGCATGGGCGGCGAGCGGCGCGGCGGCGATTCCGGCCGCGGCAAAGGCGGCGGCCATGGCGGTCAATCGCGGTGGTGTCGTGAGGAGGCGACGCGGCGTTGCGCTGGAGGTCTTCATGCTGTTTCCCTTGGCGAATGTGAACGGAGGTTTTTCACGTGTGCGCCGGCCTGCCGCGCCGCCCCTGTATCGGAGCTCGAACAACCTGCATGGCGCGCAGGCCGCAAGTATCGTGACGTTCGCACCTATAGCGCCAATATCAAAATGCTGGTGCTAGCATGCCGAAACGGCATGGAATATCTGCGCTCCACCATCTCGCTGCGGCAGCTGCGCTACCTCGTCGCGATCGCCGACGCGGGCTCGTTCAGCGCGGCCGCGCAGCGCACGCACGTCGCGCAGCCGGCGCTCAGCCGGCAGGTCGCGGTGCTGGAGGCGAGGATCGGCTCGCGCCTCATGGAGCGCTCGCGCAGCGGCGTGACGCTCACCGAGAGCGGCATGCGCCTGTGCAACTTCGCGCGCGGCATCCTCGAGCGCATGGCGAGCGTGGAATCGGAGCTGCGCTCGAGCGCGAGCCGGCCCGCCGGCGTCGTGGCCATCGCGCTGCCGCCGAGCGTGGCCTCGATGCTCGTGCCGAAGGTGGTGCGCGAGCTCGAGCGGCGCTACCCCGACATCGAGCTGCGCGTGGAGGACGGGCTGAGCCTCGACAACGGGCGCAGCCTCCAGGGCAACCTCCTCGACTTCGGCATCGTGCCCATGGCCGATGCGCTGGTCGACGTCGACTACGAGCCGCTGGTGCGCGAATCGATGCTGCTCGTCGAGCGGCGCGAACGCTCGCGCCCCGCGCCCGCCACGGTGACGTTCGCGCAGGCCGCGCGCCTCAGGCTCGCGCTGCCGCCACGCACTTTCCACACGCGGCGCGTCATCGACGAGGCGGCGCTGGCGGCGCACGTATCGCTCGACGTGGCCTACGAGCAGCGCTCGCTCACCACGATCGTGAGCCTGGTGCGCGACGGGCTCGCGGCGACGATCACGAATTCGCCCGCGGCGCAGCAGTTCTGGAAGCCGGGGGCCGTCACCGTGCGCCGCATCGTGAAGCCGCGCATCGACCGCGCCATCTCGCTCGCGCGGCCATCCAACCGCACGCCCACGCTCGCTGCGCAGGCGGTCTACGACATCGTCCGGCGCTTCGCCATCGAGGCGGTGCGGGAAGGACGCTGGGCGGGCAAGCCGCTGCCCTGAGCGCGGCGCCTCAGTTGTAGTCGCTCACCGGCGGGCACGCGCACACGAGGTTGCGGTCGCCATATACGTTGTCCACGCGCCCGATCGGCGGCCAGTACTTGTTCGCGCGCAGCGACGGCACCGGATAGGCGGCCATCTCGCGCGAATACGCGTGCGGCCAGTCGTTGGCCGTGACCGCCGCGGCGGTGTGCGGCGCATGCCGCAGCGGATTGTCCTCGCGGTCCATGCGGCCTTCTTCCACCGCGCGAATCTCCTCGCGGATCGCGATCATCGCGTCGCAGAAACGGTCGAGCTCCTCCTTCGACTCGCTCTCCGTCGGCTCGACCATGAGCGTGCCCGGCACCGGGAACGACATCGTCGGCGCATGGAAGCCGTAATCCATGAGGCGCTTGGCCACGTCGTCCACGCTGATGCCCGACGTCTCCTTGAGCGGCCGCAGGTCGAGGATGCACTCGTGCGCCACCAGCCCGCCCGGGCCCGTGTAGAGCACGGGATAGTGCGGCGAAAGCCGCCGCGCGACGTAGTTGGCGTTGAGGATCGCCACCTCCGTGGCCGCGGTGAGGCCGGCATCGCCCATCATCTCGATGTACATCCACGAGATGGGCAGGATCGAGGCGCTGCCGTACGGGGCGGCCGAAACCGGCCCGATCGCCTTGCCGGAGGGCTGCAGGCAGCGATGGCCCGGGAGGAACGCGGCGAGATGCGCCGCCACCGCGATGGGCCCGACGCCGGGGCCGCCGCCGCCGTGCGGAATGCAGAAGGTCTTGTGCAGGTTCAGGTGCGAGACGTCGCCGCCGAACTCGCCGGGCGCCGACAGCCCGACCATCGCGTTCATGTTCGCCCCGTCGACGTACACCTGTCCCCCGTGGCGATGCACGATCTCGCAGGCGCGCGTGATGCCTTCCTCGAACACGCCGTGGGTGGACGGGTACGTCACCATGATCGCGGCGAGGTCCTTCTCGTGCTCGGCCGCCTTGCGCTCGAGCTCCGCGAGGTCGACGTTGCCATGGTCGTCGCATCCCACGACGACCACCTCCATGCCGGCCATGTGCGCCGACGCCGGGTTGGTGCCGTGCGCCGAGCTGGGGATCAGGCACACGCGCCGGTGGCCTTCGCCGCGGCTCTCGTGGTACGCGCGGATGATGAGCAGGCCCGTGTACTCGCCCTGCGAGCCGGCGTTGGGCTGCAGAGACACCGCCGCGTAGCCCGTGGCGCGCGCGAGCCGCGCCTCGAGCACCTCGATGAGCTCGCGATAGCCGTCCCATTGCCCGGGTGGCGCGAAGGGGTGGATGTGCGCGAACTCCCGCCAGCTGACGGGAATCATCTCGCTCGTCGCGTTGAGCTTCATCGTGCACGATCCCAGCGGGATCATCGAGCGGTCGAGCGCCACGTCCTCGTCGGCCAGGCGCCGCAGGTAGCGCAGCATCTGCGTCTCGGAGTGGTGGCGGTTGAACACGGGGTGCGTGAGGAACTTCGACTCGCGCCGCAACGATTGCGGCACGACGCTCGCCGTCTCGAGATCGATCGCATCGACGGTGAACGCCGGCTCGTGTCCCGCGAACACACGCCAGATCGCCTGCAGCTGGGCACGCGTCACCGTCTCGTTCACGGAGATGCCGAGGCGCTCGCCCTCGAGGATGCGGAAGTTCACCTCGGCGGCGTGCGCGCGCTCGAGGATATCGGCGCGCTGGCCGCCCGTATCCACGGTGATCGTGTCGAAGAAGACCTCGGGCGACACCTTGAAGCCCAGCTTGCGCAGGCCCTGCGCGAGGACGGCGGCCTGGCGATGCACGCGTGCGGCGATGCGCTTCAGGCCTTCCGGCCCGTGGTACACGGCGTACATGGAGGCCATGACCGCGAGCAGCACCTGCGCGGTGCAGATGTTCGAGGTCGCCTTCTCGCGGCGGATGTGCTGCTCGCGCGTCTGCAGCGCGAGGCGGTACGCGGGCGCGCCCGCGCTGTCGATGGTCACGCCCACGAGGCGACCGGGCATGCTGCGCTTCAACGCATCGCGCGTCGCGAGGTACGCGGCGTGCGGGCCGCCGAATCCCATGGGCACGCCGAAGCGCTGCGCGCTGCCGATCGCGACATCGGCGCCCCACTCTCCCGGCGGCTTGAGGATCGCCAGGGCGAGGATGTCCGCGGCGGCGATCGCGAGGCCTCCGCGGGCGTGCACCGCCTCGACGAGACGCTGCGGATCGCGAAGGTGGCCATCGACGCCGGGCCACTGGATGAGCACCGCGAACGCCTCGGCGGCGGCGAGCGCGTCCCAGGGCACCACGCGCACCTCGATGCCCAGCGGCGCGGCGCGCGTGCGCAGCACGTCGATCGTCTGCGGCAGCACGTCGTCGGCCACCGCGAAGACGCGCGTCGCGAGCTTCGTCGAGCGTAGGCACAGCGTCATCGCCTCGGCCGCCGCCGTGGCCTCGTCCAGCATGGAAGCGTTGGCGATGTCGAGCGCCGTGAGGTCGGCGACCATCGTCTGGAAATTGAGCAGCGCCTCGAGCCGCCCCTGCGAGATCTCCGGCTGGTACGGCGTGTAAGCGGTGTACCACGCGGGATTCTGGAAGACGTTGCGCAGGATGACGCTCGGCGTGTACGTGCCGTGGTAGCCCTGGCCGATGTACGACTTGAACACGCGGTTGCGGGTGGACAGGCGCCGCAGCGCATCGAGCGCTTCGCCCTCCGTGCGCGGCTCGCCGATGCCCATGGGACTCTTGCGGCGGATCGCCCGCGGCACGGCCGCGTCGATGAGCGCCGCGCGCGACGCGAAGCCCAGCAGGGCCAGCATCCGTGCCTGGTCGTCGTCCGTGGGACCGATGTGGCGGCGCTGGAACGCGCCGCCGTCGTCCAGCGCGCCGAGGGATGTGGCCGCGCGGTCGTGCAGGTGGGTATCGGGTGCCATGGGAAGTGTCCTAGTCGGAAGCGCCCTGCTCGTACGCCGCGGCATCGAGCAGCTTGTCGAGGTCCGCCGGGTTGTCCGGCCTGATGCGGTACATCCACGCGCCGAAGGCGTCCTCGTTCACCTTCTCGGGCGCGTTGGAAAGCTCCGCGTTCGCCGCGACGATCTCGCCGGCCACGGGCGCGTACACGTCCGAGGCCGCCTTCACGGATTCCACGACGCCGACCGCCTCGCCGGCGGCGACCTTGCGGCCCACCTGCGGCGGCTCGACGAAGACGATGTCGCCCAGCTGCTCCTGCGCATGGTCGGTGATGCCGACGCTCACGGTGCCGTCGCTCTCGCGGCGGGCCCATTCGTGCGAGGCGGTATAGCGAAGGTCCTTCGGCAGCTTCATGGCGTAGCCCTCTTGGTGTTGTTGGAAACCAGGATCCGGCCGTTGCGCACGAACGGCGGCTTCACCACGCGCGCGGCGAGCGACTTGTCGCGCACCTTCACCTGCACGCTGTCGCCCGGATGCACGCCCGGCGGCACGCGCGCGAGCGCGATGGAGGCGCCGATCGTGGGCGAGAACGTGCCGCTGGTGATCTCGCCTTCCCCGCGCGGCGTGGAAACCTTCTGGTGCGCGCGCAGCACGCCGCCGGCTTCCTCGAGGATGAGCCCCACGAACTCGGCGCGGCGCCCGCGCGCTTCGAGCGCCTCGCGGCCCACGAAGTCGCGGCCACCCGAGAGGTCCACGGTCCATGCGAGCCCGGCATCGAGCGGCGAGGTCTCCTCGTCCATGTCCTGCCCGTAGAGGTTCATGCCGGCCTCGAGCCGCAGCGTGTCGCGCGCGCCGAGCCCGCAAGGCTTCGCGCCCGCCTCGACGAGCTTCTTCCACACGCCCACGGCCTGCGTGCCGGGGATGATCAGCTCGAAGCCTTCCTCGCCGGTGTAGCCGGTGCGCGCGACCATCCAGTCGCCGGCGATCGCCGCGTTGAACGGCGCCAGCGGCTCGCTCGCGGCCTTGCGGTCGGGAAAGGCCGTCCAGAAGCGTTCGCGCGCGCGCGGGCCCTGCACCGCGATCATCGCGAGGTCGGGCCGCGGCGTGAGGGTGAGCGGCATCGCGAAACGCTCGCGCAGCTTCTCCAGCCACGCGATGTCCTTGGCGGCGGTCGCCGCGTTCACGACGAGGCGGAACCAGTCCTCGCGGAAGAAATACACGATGAGGTCGTCGATGACGCCGCCCGCATCGTTCAGCATGCACGAGTAGAGCGCGCGGCCGGGCGTCTTCAGCTTGTCCACGTTGTTGGCGACCGCGCGGCGCAGGAACTCGCGCGCGCCTTCGCCTTCGAGGTCCACCACGCGCATGTGCGAGACGTCGAACAGGCCCGCATCGCGGCGCACGGCATGGTGCTCGTCCATCTGCGAGCCGTAATGGACCGGCATGTCCCAGCCGCCGAAGTCCACCATTCGCGCACCGCAGGCACGGTGCATTTCGTTGAGGGGCGTTCTTGCGAGCACGTTTTCTCCCACCTGGAAACGGAAAGGGCCGGCTCGCGTCGTGCGGCCGACCCCTCTGTCCTTGGTACCTGAGAGATTACGGCCCTGGAATGACGGACCGTGCGCCCCTTCGGTGGGCGGCTCGCGCCGCCGCTCTCCAGAGTCCGGAAAACCCTTCCGGATCCGCCCGGTCCTTTTGCCTGAGAGTTTGCGGGTGCTTCCCCTTCGGCGGCGTGCGAGGCTTCTCACGCGCTCTCCCGTGCGGATGGCTCAATTCTCCTGCAGCGGCAGGAGCTTGTCCAGCGTGATGGGCAAGTCGCGGACACGCTTGCCGGTCGCATGGAAGACGGCGTTGGCGAGGGCGCCGGCCACGCCCGTGATGCCGATCTCGCCGATGCCGCGCGCGCCGAGCGAGTTGAAGCGCGTGTCGTTCTCCTCCACGATCGTCACGTCGAGGCTGCCGATGTCGGCATTGACGGGCACGTGGTAGTCGGCGAGGTTCGCGTTCGCGATCCGGCCGCTGCGCGTATCGAGCAGGCTCTCTTCCAGCAGCGCCATGCCCACGCCCATGACGATGCCGCCCTCGAGCTGGCTCAGCGCCGTCTTCAGGCTGATCGCGCGCCCGACGCTGTAGGAAGCGACGATGCGCGGCACGCGCACGATCGCGAGCTCCGCATCGACGCGCACTTCCGCGAACACCGCGCCGAAGGAGCGCGTCGCCACGGCCTGCTTCTCCTCGTCCCTGGTGACGGGCTCGGCCCGGCCCGTAGCCTCCACGAGCTCGGGCCGCGGATCGTAGATGCGCATGCCGTCCCCGCCCGCCAGCTTCAGCAGCTTGCCGCGCAACGCCTCGCACGCCGCGCGCACCGCGGGAGCCACGCTCGCCACGGTCATCGAGCCGCCCGAGGTGGGCGCCTTCGGCAGGCGGCTGTCGCCCAGCTCGAAGCGCACGCGCTCCACCGGCAGCCCGAGCGTCTCGGCGGCGACCATCGTCATCGCAGTGTAGGTGCCCGTGCCCAGGTCCTGCGTGCCCGAGCGCACGATCACCATGCCGTCGGGCATCAGCGTGGCGCAGGCCTCGGCGGCCTCGAGATGCGCGGGATACGTCGCCGTGGCGAGGCCCCAGCCCACGAGCCAGCGGCCATCGCGCTGCGAGCGCGGCGGCATGCTGCGGCGCTCCCAGCCGAATCGTTGCGCCGCGTCGTGGTAGCACTCGCGCAGCCGCTTGCTCGACCAGGGCTTCCCGCTCCAGGGCTGCGTGTGGGCGTAGTTGCGCAGCCGCAGCTCGAGCGGGTCGATGCCTGCCGCGTAGGCGAGCTCGTCCATCGCGCTCTCGATGGCGAACGTGCCGGTGCTCTCGCCCGGGGCGCGCTGGAAGGTCGGCGTGCCGACGTCGAGGCGCACGAGCCGCTGCGTGGTCGATCCGTTCGCGCACGCGTAGAGGTCGCGCGACGGTTGCGCCGAAGGCTCGACGAAATCCTCGAAACGGCAGGTGTGCGAGACGACGTGGTGCTCCAGCGCGAGCAACCGGCCGTCGCGCTCGGCGCCGAGCACGATGCGCTGCTCGGTCCGCGGACGCCCGCCCGTGTTGCCGAACATCTGCGCGCGCGTGACCACGAGCTTCACCGGGCGGTGCACGACGCGCGCGGCCATGGCGGCGAGCACGGCGTGCGACCAGACGGAGCCCTTCGAGCCGAAGCCGCCGCCCACGAACGGGCAGACCACGCGCACGTCCGCGAGCGGGATACCGAACGTCTTCGCGAAGACCTCCTGGGTCCCGCTGATGTACTGCGTGGACTCGTGCACCGTGAGCCGATCGCCGTCCCATTCCGCGACGGTCGCGTGCATCTCGATGGGGTTGTGGTTCTCCATCGGCGTCGAGTACACCGCCTCGACCCGCAAGGGGGCCGCGGCCATGGCGCGCTTCGGGTCGCCCCACGTCTTGTCGGGCGGCATGCGCCCGGCCTTGAGCGGAACGAACTCGCGGCCCTTGGCCTCCTCGAACACGAGCTCGGGCGCTTCCTCGCGGTAAGTCGCCCGCACGTGCGCCGCCGCGTCCATCGCCTGCTCGAGTGTTTCGGCGACGACCACCGCGATGGGCTCGCCGTTGTAGCGCACGACATTGTCCTGCAGCAGCGACTTCTCGCGGCCCGCGGGCGGCTCGACCGCGGCGCGGCCCTTCTCGGGCAGTTGCGGGGCGTTCTCGTGCGTGAGGATCTCGATCACCCCGGGCATGGCGCGCGCGGCTTGCGTGTCGAGCGCCACCACGTGGCCGCGCGCGATGGTGCTGCACACCATGACGGCGTGGCACAGGGAGCCGGGCGCGAACTCCGCGACATAGGTCGCGTGGCCCGTCACCTTGAGGCGGCCATCGACGCGGTCGAGCGGCTGCCCGATGATCGGGGTCGCGCTCATGTCGCCGCGGCGGCGGTCTCGATCGCGCGCTTCACCGTGGCGCGCGCCAGCGCCACCTTGTAGCGGTTGCCCTCGAGCGGCCGCGCCCCGGCCACGCACGCTTCGGCGGCCGTGCGGATGGTGTCCTCCCCGAGCGGGCGGCCCACGAGCGCTTCCTCCGCCTCGCGGACACGCCACGGCTTGTGCGCCACGCCGCCCAGCGCGATGCGCGCGGCGCGCACCACGCCCTCGGCAATGTCCACGGCCGCCGCGACGGATACGAGCGCGAAGGCGAAGCTCGAGCGCTCGCGGACCTTGAGATAGTGCGCGTGCCGCGCGAACGGGCCCGGCGGCAGCTCGACGCCGAGGATGAGCTCGCCCGCGGACAGGTTGGTATCGATCTGCGGCGTGTCCCCGGGAAGGCGGTGGAACTGCCCCAGCGGGATGCGCCGCTCGCCCTCCGGGCCGCGCACGTGCACGACGGCCTCGAGCGCGAGGAGCGCTACCGCCATGTCCGAAGGGTGCGTCGCGACGCAATGGCGGCTGGCGCCCACGATCGCATGGTTGCGATGATGCCCCTCGCGAGCCGCGCATCCGGAGCCGGGCTCGCGCTTGTTGCAGCATGGATTGCCGATGTCCATGAAATACTCGCACCGCGTGCGCTGCAGCAGGTTGCCGCCCACGCTCGCCATGTTGCGCAGCTGCGGCGAGGCGCCGGCCAGCAGCGCCTGCGACAGCAGCGGATAGCGCCGCTTCACCGCCGGATGCTCGGCGCAGTCGCTGTTGCGCACCAACGCGCCGATCATGAGGCCGCCGTCGGGCGTGTCTCGTACCTCCCCCAACGGCAGACGGTTGATGTCGATGACGCGCACCGGCAGCTCCACGCGCACCTTCATGAGGTCCAGCAGGTTGGTGCCGCCGGCGAGAAAACGCGTGCCCTCGCCGTGCGCGCCCAGCGCGGCCTCGATCCTCTCGGGACGCTCGTACGCGAACGACTGCATGCCGTTCATCGCGCGCGCTCCCGCGCGCAGGCGCGCACCGCCGCCACGATGCGCGCATACGCGCCGCAGCGGCAAAGATTGCCGCTCATGCGCTCCCGGATCTGGTCGTCGGTGAGGCTCGCGGGGTCCTGCACCTCATCGAGCAACGCCACGGCCGACATGATCTGCCCGGGCGTGCAGTAGCCGCACTGGAATGCATCGTGCTCGATGAACGCGCGCTGCACCGCGTGGAGCGCGCCGTCGCGCTCGAGCCCTTCGACGGTGAAGATGCGGTCGCCCTCGTGGGAGACGGCGAGCGAAAGGCAGGACTTGATCCGCCGGCCGTTCACGAGCACGGTGCAGGCGCCGCACTGGCCGCGGTCGCAGCCCTTCTTCGTGCCGGTGAGGCCGAGGCGCTCGCGCAACGCGTCGAGCAGCGTCACGCGCGGCTCCAGATCCAGGGTGCGTTGCTCGCCGTTGAGCGTGAAATGCACGGCGATCTCGGCGCCGTGCGTCGGCGGCCGCTGCGAAACGTTCTCCATGGCGGGGGCGATGGGACCGGAGCGAGGATGACACTCCGGCGTCGCGCTTCGTTCCCGCGCCCGTCCCGATGGAGCAGCGTCAGTGGCCCGGCGACGGGCCGGCACCCTCGATGAGGCGGAAGAGGTCGTCGGGCATGACCGGCTTCACGAGATGGCCGTCGAAGCCCGATTCCAGCGAGCGCTGGCGATCCTGCTTCTGTCCGTAGCCGGTCATGGCGTAGATGCGCATCGGCGCCGCGCCGGTGCGCGCTCGCAGCTGCTCGGCGACCTGGTAGCCGCTCATGCCGGGAAGCCCGATGTCGAGCAGCACGATGTCCGGGCGGTGCGCGGAGACGTGGTCGAGCGCACTCGGCCCGTCGTGCGCGACGTCGACGTCGTGCCCGCCCATGCGCAGCAGGATCGCCATGCTGTTGGCGGAATCCACGTTGTCGTCCACCACCAGGATCGCGCGGCGCTGCCCGTCCGCCGCGCGGCGCGGCGCGCGATCCGCCGGATCGCCGGCGATGGCGCGCGCCTTGAGCCTGGGAAGCCGCACCTCGAATTCGGCGCCGCGCCCGACCCCCTCGCTGCGCGCGACGATGTTGCCGCCGTGCAGGGCGACGATGCGCCGCGCGAGCGTGAGCCCGATGCCGAGCCCGCCCTCGGAGCGGTCGAGCGTTCGCTCGCCCTGCGCGAACAGGTCGAAGACCCGCTCGAGGAGCGCGGGCGAGATGCCCACGCCGTTGTCGCGGATCCGCACCACCACGTCGTCGCCCTCGACGGCGCCGCTCACGTCGATCGCGCCGCCTTCGGGCGTGTACTTCGCCGCGTTGTTGAGGATGTTCAGGAACACCTGCGTAAGGCGCGTCATGTCGCCGTGCACCGCCATGCCGCCGGGCACGTCCACGTGGAGCTCGTGGCGCCGCGCATCGATGAGCGGGCGGCTCGCCTCGACCGCGCGCTGCACGGCCACGTCGACCTCCATGGGCGCGCTCTGCAGGCGCAGCTTGCCGCGGGTGATGCGGCTCACGTCGAGCAGGTCCTCGACGAGCCGCGTGAGCTGCGCGGTCTGCCGCTCGATCACCTCACGGCTCCAGGACACCTGCGACGGCAGGTCCTTCGTCGCGCCCATGATGGCCGCGGCATTGCGGATCGGCGCGAGCGGGTTGCGCAGCTCGTGCGCGAGCATCGCGAGGAATTCCGTGAGGTGGCGGCCGCGCTCCTCGAGCGACTCCATGCGCTTGCGCTCGGACAGGTCGCGCACGAGCATCGCGTAGCCGCGCAGCGTGCCATCCTCGCCGTGCAACCCGTTCAGCGAGAGGTGCGCCCAGAAGCGGCTGCCGTCCTTGCGCTCGAGCCAGCCCTCCTCCTCGCTGCGGCGGTGGACGTTCGCCTGCTCCAGCGTATCGGAGGCGCGGCCGGCGGCGCGCTCGTCGGCGCGGAAGAAGCGGTCGTACACGTGGCCCACGATCTCCTCGGCGGAGTAGCCCATGATCTTGCGGGCGCCCGCGTTCCAGCTCACCACGCGGCCCTCGGGATCGAGCATGCAGATGGCGTAGTCCTCCAGGCCCTCCAGCAGCAGCCGGTAGCGCTCCTCGCTCTGGCGCAGCCGCTCTTCCTGGGCGCGCCGCTCCGTGAGGTCGCGCGTGATCTTCGCGAAGCCGCGCAGCTTGCCGTCCGCGTCGCGCAGCGCGGTGATGATGACGTTGGCCCAGAAGCGCGAGCCGTCCTTGCGCAGGCGCCAGCCCTCGTCCTCGAAGCGGCCGAGGCGCTTCGCGTGCTCGAGCTCGATCGCGGGCCAGTTGCGGTCGAGCGCTTCCTCCGGATAGAACGTCGTGAAGCTGCGGCCGATGATCTCCTGCGCGGTGTAGCCCTTGATGCGCTGCGCGCCGGCGTTCCAGCTCGCCACGCGCCCTTCCGGGTCGAGCAGGAAGATCGCGTAGTCCTGCACGGTCTCGACCAGCAGGCGGAAGCGCTCCTCGCTCTGGCGCAGGCGTTCCTCGCTCTCGCGCCGCTCGCTCAGGTCGCGCACGATCTTGGAGTAGCCGAGCAGCCGCCCCTGCGCATCGCGCACCGGCGCGATGATCACGTTCGCCCAGAACGTCGCGCCATCCTTGCGGACGCGCCAGCCCTCGTCCTCGAAGTGGCCGAGCCGGCGCGCGGTGTCCAGCTCGCGCTCGGGCCAGCCGCGCTCGATCGCCGAGCGCGGGTAGAACAGCGAGAAATGGCGGCCGACGATCTCGTCGGCCTTGTAGCCGTTGATGCGCTCGGCGCCCGGATTCCAGGTCGCCACGTGGCCCGCGGGATCGAGCAGGAAGATGGCGTACTCGCGAACGCTCTCGACGAGGAGCCGGTACGGCTCGTCGTTCCAGGAGCTGTTGCGTGCGCCTGTCTTCTTCTTGTCGTCGGGAGGTGACGTATCGCTTGGTGCCATCGCGTCCTTGCGCCCGTCACGGGCGACACTTAGACGCGGCGACCCCGGGAAGGTTTCGGCGGCCCGTCGGGAGGCCGTTCCTTCATGCGGGACGTTCGGCCGCTGCGCGCATCCCGCGCGGGCTGCAGGGCCTCAGTGGAACTGCGGGTTGCGGATGTGCGCCACGCCGCCGTAGCTGCCGACCCAGATGCTGCCGTCGGGCGCGTCCGCCATGGAGAACACGGTGTCCGCGAAAAGCCCGTCCTCGCGCCCGAGGCGCGTGAACTTGCCGTCGTGCATCTGCGCGAGGCCGTTGTTGGTGCCGATCCAGAGCGTGCCCTTCGCGTCCACGTGCAGCATCGAGACGTGGTTTCCCGGCAGACCTTCCTTCGTCGTGTAGCTGGTCCAGCCCTTTCCGTCGAAGCGCGACAGCCCGCCGCCCCAGGTGCCCGCCCACACCGCGCCGTCGCGATCCACCGCGAGCGCGATGATGTAGTTCGGGTTGAACGCGACGCTCACGTCCTGCAGCCCCATCTCCTGCTTCTGCTTCGCGTGGTGCTGCGAGATCTTCGAGGGGTCGTTGCGGAACGCGATGTCCGCCTTCACGCGCTCGTAGTCGGCGCCCAGCCCGCGCGCGTGGTTCCAGTTCTCCCACTTGCCGTCCTGGAACCTGACCAGCCCGCCCTCGGTGGCCATCCAGATGATCCCGTCCTTGCCCTCGGCGAGCCCGTAGATCCAGTCGTTGATGACGCCGCCCTTCGTGTTGTCGACCGTGTACAGGTCCCACCGCGAGCGGTCGCGAAGGCTGCCGCCGCGGATGCGGTTCACGCCCGACCACGTGGCGATCCAGATGTCGCCGTTCTTCGCCTCGAGCATGTCGTAGACGAACGCGTCGCCCAGGCCTTCGGGAATGTTGTACGTGTCCCACTCCCCGCTCTTCTCGTCGAGCAGCGACAGCCCGCCGCCGTACGTGCCGACCGCGAGCTTTCCCTTGATGCGCCCGATGTGGAAGATGCCGTTGGAGAGCAGCCCCGTCTGGTTGTCGTAGAGCTTGTAGTCGTCGGTCCTCGTGTCGTAGCGGATGACGCCGCCCGAGGTGCCGACCCACAGGACGGAGCCTTCGAGGAACATCGACTTCACGTTCTTGTTGCCCACGCGGAAATGCGTGTACGGCGCCGACTTGTCTTCCGCGGTCTTGCCGGTGCGCTGCACCTCCGTAGGCGGCGTGTCGGCCGCCATCGCGGGAAGCGCCAGGGCGAGCAGCGTGAGCAGGGTCGAGCGAAGGTGCATGCGTGGGATCTCCGGAGCGCCGGCTTCAGCGCTGAAGGGTTCTGAGGTAGGCGATGACGTCGAGGATGTCGCGGTCGCGCAGCACGCCCATGAAGCCCGGCATCGCATTGCGGCCCGTGCGGATGGAATTGAGCAGCGCCAGGTCCGACTGCATGAGGCGCTCGCCGCGGTTGAACTTCGGCGCGCCGGGCTGGATGCCCTGCCCGGCAGGCCCGTGGCACATCGCGCAATGCATGGCGTACGCCTGCGCGCCGCGCGCGATGTCGGCCGCGTCCACGCCGCTCGCCATCCCGATGGCGGCCACGACCAGCGCGCCGCCGAGCCACCTAGCCATTGGGCTTCTTCTTCGCGTTCTTGCCCGCTTTCACGGACTTCACGTTGCGCAGCAGGCGGGCGCGCGCCTCGAGCGCCTCGGCCTTCTTCGGATCGGCCGCCGCGCCGAACTCGCCCTTGCGGTACGCCACCGCGAGCCGGTCGATCGCCGGAAGGGAATCGGCGCCGGCGGACTTCTCGATCCATCCGAGCGCCGCGGGCGAGGCGCGCTCCTCGTCGGTCATCGCGAGGCCGCCGCCGATGTAGGCCGCGGCGAGCGCGTGGATCGCCTGGAGGTGACCGCCTTCGGCCGCCTTCTGGATGAGCTCGCGCGCCTTGCGCGGGTCCTTGGGCACGCCCTCGCCGCCCGCGTACATGAGCGCCAGGTCGTAAGTGCCGTCGAGGTTGCCCTGCTCGGACGCGAGGCGGTAGTAGCGCACCGCATCCTCGTTCTGCTCGGCGAGGTCGAGGATCTCGCCCAGCAGGACCTGCGAGGGCGAATGCCCCGCATCGGCCGATTTTCCCAGGATCGAGATTGCCGTTCTCACGTCTCCGCGATCGTAAGCAGCGCGGCCGGCGGCGAAATCCTCCGCCGGTCCCGCCCACGCCGCCGCCGCGAGCAGCAATCCCGCCGCGATCGAAGCTGCCTGCCTTGCCTTCATTGCCATCGCCTCCTTGCCTCGACCGCGATGCCGCTGGCGGCCGTGCGTTAACCGTCGTCCCGTCGGGAATTGCCTGCGGAGAGGCGCTCGAATTCCTCGAGCTTGCGATAGAGGCTCGACAGCCCGATGCCCAGCTTCTGCGCGGCGAGCCGCCGGTCGCCGCCGGTGGCCTCGAGCGTCCGCTGGATCAGCCCGGCCTCGAACTGCCGCACCTGGTCCCGCAGGTATCCCTCGCTCGTGGAAGCAATCGATATGCCACTCGGGGAAGGCGAGGTGACGCGCGTGATCTCGGCCGGGATGTCGGCGAGCGTGATGCGGTGGTTGTCCGCGAGGATGCTCGCGCGGTTGATGACGTTCTCGAGCTCGCGCACGTTGCCGGGCCAGGCATAGCCGAGCAGCACCTCCTCGGCGATCGGGTCCATCTCGTAGGCCTTGCCGCCGGTGCCGCGCGCCAGGATGTGCTGGACGAGGCCGCGGATGTCGGACTGCCGCTCCCGCAGCGACGGCACGTGGATGTGGAACATCGAGAGCCGGAAGAACAGGTCCTCGCGGAACCTGCCGTCGGCCACCATCTGCTTGAGGTCGCGGTTGGTGGCCGCGATGATGCGCAAGTCCACCGGCCGCGACTGCTCCGCGCCGATCGCGCGCACGCTCTTCTCGCCGATCGCGTGCAGCAGCTTGCTCTGGATGTGCAGCGGCAGCTCGCCGATCTCGTCGAGGAAAAGCGTGCCGCCGTCGGCCTCGAGGAACAGGCCCTTGCGCGCCCGGTCGGCGCCGGTGAAGGCGCCCTTGGTATGGCCGAAGAACTCGCTCTCGAGGAGGTTCTCGGGAATGGCGCCGCAGTTCACCGGCACGAACGGCCCCGTGGCTCGCGCGCTCGCGTCGTGGATGGCCCGCGCCGTCACGCCCTTGCCGGTGCCGCTCTCCCCGGTGATGAGCACGGTGCTGTCCGTGGGCGCGACCTTGCCGACCAGGCGGTCGATCTCGAGCATCGCGGGCGAGGTGAACCTGTAGACGTTCGCCTTGCGATCGCTCACCGCGCGCTTGAGGTTCCGGTTCTCCTCCTTCAGGCCGCGCATCGCCGCGATCTGGGACAGGCGGTGCAGCAGCTCCTCGCGGTGGACCGGCTTGGTGATGTAGTCGTAGGCGCCCGCGCGCAACGCCTCCACGGCCGTCTGCATCGAGCCGAAGGCGGTGATCATGATGAAGACGGTGTCGATGCCGGACGACTTGGTGTTGGCGAGCAGCGTGAGGCCGTCGCCGTCGGGCATGCGGATGTCGCACAGGGCCACGTCCACGTCGCCGCGGACGAGCTTCGAGGCGGCCTCCGTGGCGTTGGCCGCCTCGGAAACGACATAGCCGGCGCTCTTGACCGCGTGGACGGCGATCTGGCGCACGGCGGCCTCGTCGTCGATGACGAGGACGTGCATGGGATTCATCGGGCTTCAGGACTCCGGACTACGGGTGGGAAGCCATATGGTAATGGTGGTTCCGATTCCCGGCTGGGACTCGAGCGCGATGCGCCCGCCGGCCCGCTCGACCAGCGTCTTGCACATGAACAGGCCGATGCCGCTGCCGTCGGCCTTCGTGGTGAAGCCTTCCTCGAACGCGCGCGCCGCGACCCCGGCCGCCATGCCCGCGCCGGTGTCGGTCACGGACAGCCGCACGAAGTCCCCGTCGAGCGCCGTGCGCACGTCGATGCGCCGCGCGGCGGACGCTTGCAGCGCGTCGGCCGCGTTGATGAGCAGGTTCATCAGCACCTGCGTCACGTGGTCGCCCACGGCCCAGACGGCGGGCACCGCCGCGTCGAGCGCGAGCTCCATCTTCACGGCGCGGAAGCGCGGGTCGTAGCTCACGAAGGTGCACGTGGCGCTCGCCAGCGAGTTGAGGTCGGTCCACTCGGCCTCGGTCGATTGCGGGCGGGTGAGCTGCTGCAGCTGGCTCGTGATGCCCACGATGCGCCGCGTGTGCTCGAGGATGAGCTCGGGATGGCAGAGCACCCCGTGGGTGGGGCACTGCGTTTGCCGCACGTCGCTGATGCGCTGCGCCACGCCCTCGATGGCGGCGATCGGGTTGTTGATCTCGTGCGCCACCGCGGCCGCCAGCGAGCCGATGGCGACCATCTTCTCCTGGTGGAAGCGCTGCTGGCGCGCCACCTCGATCTGCTGCTCGCGCTCGCGCAGGATGCGCTGCATGTCGTTGACGGCGTCCATGAGCGCGCCCACCTCGTCGCGCCGCGTCACCGGCAGCGGCGCGCCGCGATAGCCGCGCACCACCTCGACCGCGCGCAGCGCGAGCAGGCGCAGGTCCCAGGCGAGGCGGCGGAAGAACACCATCACCAGCACGCCGAAGATGGCCAGGCCGAGCACCGAGAGCGTAGCGGCGAGCAGCGTGACCGAGTCGTAGGTCACGCGGTAGCCGGTCCACATGCTTTCGTGCCGCGCCCGCGCCTCGCGCGAGAGCTGGTCGAGGTCGGCGGCGAGGTCGTGCATCGCGCGTCGCAGCTCGAGCACGCCGCTGCGCGCCGGCGAGGAACGCGCCGCCTCGAGCGCGCCTTCGAGCCGCGCCACCATGTCGCCGGCGCGCGGATACCAGCCGGCCAGCGCCCCAAGCCCCGCGGAAATGGATTCGACGTCGAGCGCCACGGAATTCACGATCTCGCGCGGCTCCGAGACGAAGTAGCTCTCGTTGATCTTGAGCACCGTGTGGCTCGCGAAGAGGTTCAGGCGCGCGAGCGTGCCCTCGACCTGGGCCAGCCCCTCGAGCTCCTCGACGATGCGCGTGAGCCTGGCGCGCTCCGACGAGATGATGACGAAGGTGGTGGCGAAGTAGAGCGCCACGGCGCCGAATGCGATGACCGCCTTCGCGCGCAGCGACAGCGGGCGCAGCCATGCCCTGCGGCCGCGCCCGGCGGAGGGATCGAGCGGCCTGGCCGCCGAATTCATGCGCCGCCCCCGAGCGCGGCCTTCACGCGCGCGACGTTCACGTCGTCGGACCAGTCGCGCGCGCGCTCCTCGCGCAGGCGCACGACGCCGCGCGCGTCGACCACGAGGGTCGTCGGGAACCGCGTGACGTGCCACGGTCCGTGCGCGAGGCCGGCCGCGGAATCGACGCCGTTCGCGAAGGTGACGTGCTGCTGCCGCAGGAATTCCTCGGCGAGGTTGCGATCCTCGTCCACCGAGATGCCGACCACTCGGACGCCGGCAGGGGCGAGGCGATGCAGCCGCTCGAGGCTCTGCATCTCGCGGCGGCACGGCTCGCACCAGGTCGCCCACACGTTCACCACGACCGGCCCGTCGCCCGCGGGCAGGGCGAGCTCGCCGCGCCCGTCGAGGCGCGCGAGGTGGCGCTGCGCCAGCGGCTCGCCCACGCCGGCCGTGTCGGCGACGCAGGCGGGCAGCAGCAGCGCAAGCAGCGCCGCCGCGGCACGGCGGTCAAAGCGGCCGCTTGACGGTCGTGGCGCCGCGGATCTGGCCGACCGTGGTTCCGATCGCCTGGTCATGCGGGTACTCGTTGGCGAGCTGCACGCGCAGCGCTTCGGACATCTTCTCCGGCGGCCCGTGGCAGGTCGTGCACGCCGCCGCCATGGGCAACGCCTTCATGTAGCGGAAGAAGCGCCCCGCGGGCTCCTGCACGATCTCGGCATGCTCGAGATTCTCCGGCTTCTCGCCCTGCTCCGCGCGCTTCTCGAAGTCGAGCAACACCTTCTGCTCCCAGGCGTCCGGCCCCGCGAGGCCCGGGTTGCGCGGCTTGAGCGAGACGCGCGTCACGCGCCATCCGGTGCGCCGCGAGATCGCCGAGGTGATCTCCGGCACCGTGTACTTGCACACGATCACCGCCTTGAGCGGCCCTGAGAGCTCGAGCTCGCGCAGCAGCTCGCTGCGCACCTGCGTGACGAGGTCGTTCGCGACCTTGCGGCTCTCCTCCGTGAGCTTGCGCAGGTCCTCCTGCGCGAACGCCGCGTGCGCCATGGCGGCGAGCGCCATCGCGGCGAGCCAACGCTTCATGACATCTCCCTCGAGAAAAGAACGGCCTCACTGCGCCACCGAGTCGATTTCGAGCACGACGTCCTCGCGGCCCACATCGACGGGACCCGACGTCGCGCGCAGGTCGCCCGCGGCGGCGGCGGCCGTCCCGGACCTCGAGATCCGCGCCTCGAGCACGACCTGTCGCAATCCGGAAAGCCGCGTGCCCGTCATGGCGCTGGAATCGTCGAGGCGGAACGCGGCCGGCCACGCGCCCACGGGACGCTTCAGGATCGCGACCGGCATGCGCGAGCCTTGCGGCGGCCGTGCGTACACGAAAAGCGTATCGCCGGGCGCGACGCGGGAAGCGAGCTTCGCGTCGAGCTTCACCATGCCGGCGACGAATCCGCGAACCGCCGGCGCCGCCGCCGCTTTCGCCGGCGTGCCGTTGCCCGCGAGCTGCTGGCGCGCCTGCACGAGGCTCGCATCGATGGTCCCTGCCATCTGCGAGCCGTCGGGCAGCTGCTCGCGAAGCTGCGTCCAGTGATCGATCGCGGCCTTGAAGTCGCGGCGGTTGTACGCGGAGGTGCCGGCGAGCGCGAGCGACTTCGCGTGCCGCGGATCGACCGCCAGGGCGCGCGCGACCAGGCGATCGGGCTCGCCGTCGAAGCGCCGGCCCTGCGCCATGGCGAGCACGTCGGCATAGTCCGCGAGCAGCGGCGCATCGCGCGGCGCGATCCGCGCGGCCTGCGCGTAGGCGCGGCTCGCCTCGTCGAAGCGGCCGATCGCGCTGTACGACCGCGCGAGCATCACCCAGCCGTTCAGGTCGCCCGGGTTCTCGCGCAGGCGTGCGGCCAGCCGCTCGATCATC
This sequence comes from Usitatibacter sp., assembly GCA_035719385.1. Lineage (GTDB taxonomy): Bacteria > Pseudomonadota > Gammaproteobacteria > Burkholderiales > Usitatibacteraceae > Usitatibacter. The sequence goes on along the minus strand of DASTGG010000380.1, from coordinate 4,394 downwards.
GCCGCCATCTGCTGGCCCTGCAGCGCGTGCGCCCCCTGCTGCGACGGAGCGGCGCGCTTCGCCGCATCGAGCGCGGCCGGGTTGCCGAGCAGGCCATAAAGCAGCGCGCCGCAAAGCGGCAGCATCGCCGCGAGCGCTACCGCCGTCCGCCGGGTCGATGCCGTGGCCACGCGCGGCGCCCTGGCCGCGGCGCCCGCGAGGTCCTGCGCCAGGCGCTGGCGGATGGCCTGCCTCGCCTGCGCGTGATGCGCGGCCGAAAGCGTGCCCTCGGCGAGCGCGGCATCGAGCTCGGCGAGCTGGTCGCGATAGACCGCGGCATTGATCTCGTCGGACGTGGCGCGAGCGCGGTTCGGCGCGCGCAGCAGCGCGAAAGCGATGGCGGCGCCCGCGGCGAGCGACATGGCGGCGGCGATGGCGGCGAAGGCGATCATCGGGATTCCTTTCGCGATCCGAGGCCCAGGAGCGCATCGGCGCGTCTCGCGGCGTCGGCATCGGGCGCCGTGGCCGCGGCCGCCGGCTCCGTCGCCTGGCGGCGGATGTGGCGCAGCAGGCCGAACAGCGACAGCGCGAGCAACAGCAGCGGGCCGATCCACAGCAGCAGCGTCGCGGGCTTGAGCGGCGGGCGGTAGAGGACGAAGTCGCCGTAGCGGGCGACGAGGTATTCCACCACCTGCGGCTCGCTCTTGCCCGAGGCGAGCATTTCCCGCACCTGGTTCTTGAGGTCGACGGCGAGCGGCGCCTGGGAATCCTGCAGCGTCTGGTTCTGGCACACGAGGCAGCGCAGCTCCTCGGCGAGCGCCGCCACGCGCGACTCGAGGGCGGGATCGGCGGCGACCGGCTTCGCCTCGCCTGCGTGCAGCGACGTGGCGGCGAGGAACAGCGCGAGGATGGCGATCAGCCTAGCCATGGCGGGAGAGCTCCCGTGCGAGCGGCAGGATCTGCCCCTCGATGACGGCCCGCGTGAGCGGCCCGATGTGCTTGTAACGGATGATGCCCTGCGCATCGACCAGGAACGTCTCGGGGACGCCGTACACGCCCCAGTCGATGCCGGCGCGTCCCTCGGCGTCGAAGGCGGAGGCGACGTACGGGTTGCCATGGCGCGCGAGCCACGCCACGCCCGCCTCGCGCTCGTCCTTGTAGTCCAGGCCGTAGATCGGCAGCGCCTCGCGCCTGGCGAGCGCCATCAGCTGCTCGTGCTCGGCGCGGCACGAGGAGCACCACGAGGCCCAGACGTTCAGCAGCCACACGCGGCCGCGAAGCTGCGCGGGAGCGATGAGCTGCTGCGCCGCGTGCAGCCGCGGCAGCGAGAAATCGGGCGCGGGCTTGCCGACGAGCGGAGACGGCAACTCGCGGGGATTCAGCGTGAGGCCCATGCCGAGGAAGGCCGCCAGGATGGTGAAGGCCGCGAGCGGCAACCAGGGGGATTGCTTGCGCAGGGCCATGGTCAGTCCGCCGCCCCCGCGGTGGCGCCGAGCGGCAGCGTCGCGGGCGACTTCGCGCGCACGCGATAGCGGCGATCCGAGAGCGCGAGCAATCCGCCGGCGGCCATGAGGATGCAGCCGCCCCAGATCCAGTCCACGAAGGGCTTCACCTGCGCACGCACGACCCACGTCGTCTCGCTGAGCGCCTCGCCGAGCGACACGTACACGTCGCCCGCGAGCGTGGGCCGGATCGCGGCCTCCGTCATGGGCATCTGCTGCACCCGGTACAGCCGTTTCTCCGGCTGCAGGATGAACGTCTCGCCGCCGCGCGTGACCGTGATGGTGGCGCGCGCCGCCACGTAGTTGGGGCCGTTCACTTCGGCCACGCCGTCCATGCGGAACGTGTATCCCGCCACCGTCACGGTGTCGCCGGGCTCCATGCGCACGTCCTTCGACGTCTCGTAGCCCTTCACCAGCGTGACACCGACGATGAACACCGCGAGCCCCAGGTGCGCGAGATGCATCGCGTAATAGCCGCGCGACGGCGCGCGCAGCGCCGCGAGCCAGCCCTGCGCCGCATGCAGGCGCCAGCGCGCGACGAGCTGCTGCCCCGTGCGGATGAAGACCCAGAACGCGAGCCACAGCCCCGCCACGCCCCAGGCGGAGAACTTCCCGAGCGCGAACGGCACCGCGAGGGCGGCGACGAGGCTCGCAAGGGCCGCCCAGCGGCCGTCGCGCGCGAGCGCTGCCGCCGAGTCGCCACCCCAGCGCGCCGCCGGCCCCCAACCGACCAGCACGACCGCGGGCAGCATGAGGAACGGGAAGACGCTTTCGAAGTAAGGCGGCCCGACGGAGATCTTGCCCAGCTTGAGCGCATCGAGGAACAGCGGGTAGAGCGTGCCCAGCAGCACCGCGCCCGCCGCCGCGACGAGGAAGGCGTTGTTCACCAGCAGGAGCGATTCGCGCGAGACCATCTCGAAGCGCGCGCTCGCGCCCAGCTTCGGCGCCCGCCACGCGAAGAGCGCCAGCGAGCCGCCGGTGACCACCGCGAGGAACGCCAGGATGAACACGCCGCGCTTGGGGTCGGTCGCGAACGCATGCACGGAGGTGAGCACGCCCGAGCGCACGAGGAAGGTCCCGAGAAGGCTCATGGAGAACGCCGCGATGGCGAGGAGCACCGTCCAGCTCTTGAACGCGCCGCGTTTCTCCGTGACGGCCAGGGAATGCAGCAGGGCGGTGCCGACGAGCCACGGCATGAAGGACGCGTTCTCGACCGGGTCCCAGAACCACCAGCCGCCCCAGCCGAGCTCGTAGTACGCCCACCAGCTTCCGAGCGCGATCCCGAGCGTCATGCTCGACCAGGCGGCGGCGGTCCAGGGACGCGACCAGCGCGCCCATGCGGCGTCGAGGTTGCCGCCCAGCAGCGCCGCGATCGAGAACGCGAAGGCCACGGAGAAGCCGACGTACCCCATGTAGAGCATCGGCGGGTGCAGCACCATGCCGGGGTCCTGCAGCAGCGGATTCAGGTCGCGGCCGTCCGCCGCCGCGGGCAGCAGGCGCTCGAAAGGATTCGACACGAGCAGCAGGAAGAGCAGGAACCCGGCGCTCACCATGCCCATCACCGCGAGCACGCGGGCGACCATCGGCGCGGGAAGCTGCCGGCTGAAGAGCGCGACACCCAGCGTCCACAGGGCCAGCATCGCGACCCACAGCAGCATCGAGCCCTCGTGCCCGCCCCACACGGCGGCCACGCGGTATTCGATCGGCAGCATCGAGTTCGAGTGGGCCGCGGTGTACGCGAGCGAGAAATCGTTGGTGACGAACGCGTGCGTGAGGCAGCCGAAAGCGACCAGCACCAGCAGGGCCTGGACCGCCGCCGTGATGCGCGCGCTCGCCATCCACGCCGCATCGCCGCGGTGCGCCCCGGCCAGCGGGACCACCGCCTGCACCAGCGCCACGAGAAGCGCCACGATCAGCGCGAAATGACCAATCTCCGGAATCATCGCCTCTCCCCGCTGGCGTCGGTGTGATCGATGCGGCGCGCGAGGTCGCGGCCGCGGATGGACAGTGCGCAGGCCTCGATCGCCAGCGCGAGCACCGTGACGCCGACGGCGGTCCACACGTAGGGCGCGTCGCCCCCCAGGTGCAGCGCGAAGACGAACTGGGCGGCGCTCACGACCGCGCCTCGCGCAGCTCGTGCATCGAGCGCGCGAGCACCTCGCGCTCGGTCACGGCGCAACGCGCGCGCCCCAGCACCGCGAACACCGCGTACGCCGCGAAGCCGCTGCCCACCAGCAGCGCCGCGAGCGCGAGCGCTCCTCGCATCGCCGGAACCGGCACCTGCGGGCCGCGCTGCAGCGCATCCCACCAGCGAATCGAGAAATACAGCACCGGCAGGTTGGCCGCGCCCACGAGCGCGAGCAGCGCCGCGGCGCGGTCGGCGCGGCGCGGATCGTCGATCATGGCGCGCAGCGCGACGAGGCCGCCGAAAAGGAACATCAGCATGAGCTGCGACACCGCCTCGGCGTCCCAGGCCCACCACAGGCCGCGCAGCGGCTTTCGCCACAGCGCCTCGGTCCAGAGGGCGATGAGCGTGAAGAGGATGCCGGTGGGCGCGATCGCGTTGGCGACGATGGCCGCCGCGCGCTCGTGGCGCGCCAGCGTGACGATCGACACCACGGCCGCCGCGAGGTACAGGACGAACGACATCCACGCCGCCGGATAGTGGATGACCGCGATGCGGAAGCTGCCGCGCTGCGCCGCGTCTTCCGGCACGAATCCCATTCCCAGCACGAGGCCGAGCGCGAGCAGCACGGCCGCCGCCACCGCGAGCGCAGGGCGAATGCGGTCGGCGAAGGGGCTGATGGAAAAGGTGAGCGCGCGGTTCATGGTCCTGTGCTCGGGGTAGCAAGCGATATGCCACGGCCGAAACACACCTGGGGACGCACCCCGGGGACGCACCCCGGGGTGCGT
>DASTGG010000379.1:0-41227 GCA_035719385.1 Usitatibacter sp. | reverse complement strand
CTTAGGAAAACCTCGAGGGGATTTTGGCCCCGGATTCTTGCCACTTTCCCAATTCTTATTGAGAAGCCACCCGCATGATGCCAAAGGCGCATCCCGCGCTCAAGGTTTTTTTCGCCAATCACGCAACAAACCAAAGGTGCTGTTGCGCGAACGCCACACCCCCTCAGGAGGGGAAAAACAGCCTCTGGAGCTCGCTTCCAGGATCGTCCGCGGACATGAAGGCGCTGCCCACCAAGTAAGCGCCCACTCCTGCACCCCGGAGGCGGGCAACATGGACCGGCTTCGAGATGCCGCTCTCGGTGACCAGCAGGCGATCGGCCGGCACCGTAGGCCGCAACGAAAGCGTCGTCTCCAAGTGCGTCTCGAACGTCGTGAGGTCGCGGTTGTTGATGCCGATGAGCGGGCTGTCGATCGTGAGCGCGCTCCGGAGCTGCGCCGCGTCGTGGCACTCCACCAGCACGTCCATGCCGAGGCCGCGCGCCAGTCGCGCGAGCGCCTGGAGCTCGGCATCCGGGGCGGCGCCGACGATCAGCAGGATGCAATCGGCGCCCCAGGACCGCGCCTCGTAGACCTGGTACGGGTCCACCATGAAGTCCTTGCGCAGGACCGGCAGCGAGCAGGCGGCGCGGGCGGCCTGCAGGTCCTCCGGCGAGCCGCCGAAGAACTGCCGATCCGTGAGCACGGACAGGCACGCGGCACCGTTGCGCTCGTACGAGGCGGCGATCCGGGCCGGATTGAAATCCGCGCGGATCAGGCCGCGGCTGGGGCTCGCGCGCTTGATCTCGGCGATCACCGCCGGGAGGCCCGCCGCCACCTTGGCGCGCAGCGAGCGCTCGAACCCGCGCGGCGGCGAGGCCTCGCGGGCGCGGCCCTGGACCACGTCGAGCGGCACCTGCTTTCGCGCCTGTGCGACCTCCTCGCGCTTTGCGGCGAGGATCCGGGCGAGCACGTCGGCCATCAGGCCGGAACCTTGGCGAAAGCGCGCGTGAAGGTCACCAGCTGCTCGAGCTTCGCGCGCGCGGCACCGGTCTCGAGGGCATCGCGTGCCATGGCCACGCCGTCCCACAGGCTGCCCGCCACGCCGGATACGTAGAGCGCGGCAGCCGCGTTCACGACCACCACGTCCCGCGACGGCCCGGGCTCGTTCGCCAGCACCGCTTCGACGCGCGCCCTCGACTCCTCCGGCCCCTTCACCTGGATGGACTCCAGCGGGGCGGTGTCCAGCCCGAACTGCTTCGGCTCGATGGTGTACTCGGTGATGAAGTCGTGCTTGAGCTCGGCGACGAAGGTCGGGCCCGTGATCGTGATCTCGTCCAGCCCGTCATGCCCGTGCACAGTGAGCACGTGCCGGCTGCCGAGCATCTTGAGCACGCGCGCCTGGATGCCGACCAGGTCGGGGTGGAACACTCCCATCACCTGGTTGGGCGCGCCCGCCGGGTTCGTGAGGGGCCCCAGGATGTTCAGGATCGTGCGCATCCCCAGCTCCTTGCGCACCGGGGCGGCGTGCTTCATGGCCGGGTGGTGGTTCGGCGCGAACATGAAGCCCAGCCCGACCTCGCGGATGCAGAGCGCGACCTGGTCCGGCGTGAGCGCGAGGTTCACGCCGAATGCCTCCAGCACGTCGGCGCTGCCGGACTTGGACGAGACCGAGCGCCCGCCGTGCTTGGCGACGCGGGCGCCCGCGGCGGCCGAGACGAACGCCGCCGTGGTCGAGATGTTGAACGTGTGCATCTTGTCGCCGCCGGTGCCGCACGTATCGACGAGGTGCTCCACTTCCGCCGCGTCCACCTTCGTGGAGAACTCGCGCATGACCGAGGCGGCGGCGGCGATCTCCGACACCGACTCCGTCTTCACGTGCAGGCCCATCAGGATCGCCGCGAGCTGCACGGGTGGCACCTGCCCCTGCATCACCTGGCGCATGAGGTCCACCATCTCGTCGTAGAAGATCTCGCGCTTGTCGCAGAGGCGGTTGATCGCTTCGAGGGGCGTGAAAGTCGTCATTGCTTCACCGGTTCGGAAAGGAAGTTGCGCAGCAGCTCGTGCCCATGCTCGGTAAGGATGGATTCGGGGTGGAACTGCACCCCTTCCACCGGAAGCGCGCGATGGCGCACGCCCATGATCTCGCCGTCGTCGGTCCAGGCCGTCACCTCGAGCTCCGGCGGGCACGTCTCGCGCTCGATGGCGAGCGAATGGTAGCGCGTCGCGGAGTAGGGCGAGGGCAGCCCGGCGAAGACGCCCTTGCCCGTATGGTGGACGAGGGAAACCTTGCCGTGCATGAGCGTCTTCGCATGCACGATGTGGCCGCCGTACGCTTGGCCGATCGCCTGGTGCCCGAGGCACACGCCGAGGATGGGCACGCGGCCGGCGAAGCGCCTGATCACTTCCAGCGAGATGCCCGCTTCGTTCGGCGTGCACGGACCCGGCGAGATCACGATCCGCGCGGGATGCAGCGCCTCGATCTCGTCCACGGACATCTCGTCGTTGCGCACGACCTTCACGTCCTCGCCCAGTTCGCCCAGGTATTGCACCAGGTTGTAGGTGAAGGAGTCGTAGTTGTCGATCATCAAGAGCATGGAAGCCTCGTCGGGCGATCCGTGGGCGGATCCTGCGGAGCGTGGCGCTCCCTGGGGTGTTCGAGGGCGGGCGGGGCCCGCGGGAAGGTCAGGCGGCAGGCTTGCGCCAGCGCCAGGAGGACGGGAAGGCAGGGAGGAAAACGGCACGCATGGCGCGATTATCGCGGGATTTGCGCCCCGGCGGCAATCGGCGCGCGAATCCGCCCGTTCCGGCCGCGTTGATGCGGATCAACGGCGCCCGCGCCTCCCGGAATAGGCTTTGATAGGCCCCGGAGCGCCGCTCCGGGGACCCATCGTCCATGGTCGCCAAGACGCTCAAGTTCCGGGTCAGCCTGTACCTCGCCGTGACCCTCGCGGCGACGCTGCTCGCGTTCGCCGTGCTGGTCGTGCGCCACGAGCGCAACGAGCTGCTCGAGGCGGCGGCCGCGCACGTGAACCAGCTCTCCGACGTGATCATCCGCAGCACGCGCTTCGCGATGCTCAAGAACCAGCCCGACCACGTGCACAGCATCATCGAGGACGTGGCGCGGCACGAGAACATCTCGAGGGTGCGCATCTACAGCAAGGACGGCGTCATCATCGATTCGTCGCTCGCCTCCGAGATCGGCATGCGCGTGGACAGCAAGGCCGAGGGCTGCGTGCAGTGCCACCAGGACGGCCAGCCGCGGCAGAAGATCCCGACCAACGAGCGCGCGCGCCTGTTCGAGACCGCCGACGGCCAGCGCAACCTCGCGAGCATGGAGGTGATCCGCAACGAGCCTTCGTGCTACACCGCGGCATGCCACGCGCACAAGCCGGACCAGTCGGTGCTCGGCGTGCTCGACATCACGTACCCGCTGGGCGAGATCGACCGCAGCCTGCGCGCCAGCGCCATCTGGATCGTCGTCCTCTCGCTCGTCTTCGTGGTGCTCGCCTCGATGCTGCTCGCCGCGTTCGTGCACCGCGCGATCTACGTGCCGCTGCGCGACCTGTCCGCCGGCGCGAAGCGCATCGCCGAGGGCAACCTGAACGAATCGATCCCCGTGCGGCGCCAGGACGAGTTCGGCCGCCTCGCCGAGGCCTTCAACAGCATGACCGGCGCGCTGCGGCGCTCGAACGACGAGCTGCGCGAGTGGGGTGCCACGCTCGAGCAGAAGGTGGCCGACCGCACGAAGGCGCTGCACGTCGCGCAGGCCGAGGCGTTGCGCGGCGAGAAGCTCGCCTCGGTGGGATTGCTCGCCGCCGGCGTCGCGCACGAGCTGAACAACCCGCTCACCGGCGTGCTCACGTTCACGACGCTCATGCGCAAGAAGATGCCCGACGGCTCGCAGGACGCCGAGGACCTCGACCTCGTGATCCGCGAGACCAAGCGCTGCGCCGCGATCATCCGCCGCCTGCTCGACTTCGCGCGCGACAAGTCGCCGGAGAAGAAATTCGCCGACCTCAACCGCCTCGTCGAGGACACCGCGCGCATCGTCGAGCGCCCCGCGAACCTGAGCGACATCGAGATGGTGCTGGACCTCGAGCCGGGACTGCCGGCGGTGTGGATGGACGCGGACCTCATCAAGCAGGTGGTCATGAACATGCTGGTGAACGCGCAGCATGCCGTGAACGAGAAGGGAACGATCACGGTGCGCACCCGCAAGGCGCCGCCCGCGCCCGACGGCACCGCGATGGTGGAGATCGCGATCATCGACACGGGCTGCGGCATCCCGGAGCGCGACCTCACGCGCATCTTCGACCCGTTCTTCACCACCAAGGGCGTCGGCAAGGGCACGGGGCTGGGGCTGTCCGTGAGCCACGGCATCGTCGAGGCGCACGGCGGCCGCATCGAGGTGCAGAGCGAAGTCGGCGCCGGCACCACGTTCCACGTCTTCCTTCCGATCGAGCCGGCGATGCACCCGGCGACAGCCGAGGCCTGACCCATGACCGAACGCATCCTCGTGGTGGACGATGAGGAGATCGTGATCCGCAGCTGCCTGCGGGCGCTCGCGGCGGCCGATCGCGTCATCGACGCGGCGCGCAGCGGCGCCGAGGCCCTCGAGCGCGTGGAGTCCAGCCACTACGACGCCATCGTCCTCGACATCATGATGCCCAACATCGACGGGCTCGAGGTGCTGCAGCGCGTGAAGGAGACGCATCCCGACATCGAGGTCGTCATGGTGACCGGCCTGTCGCAGATCGACACGGCCGTGCGCTCGATGAAGCTGGGCGCGTTCGACTACATTCCGAAGCCCTTCGATCCGGACGAGCTGAAGCTCGTGGTCGAGCGCGCGCTCGAGCGCCGCCGCCTCGCCCAGGGCCACGCCGCCGTCGCGCCCGATGCGCGCTACCGTTTCGAGAACATCATCGGGTCGAGCCCGGCGATGCAGCGCGTCTTCCGGCTGATCGCCCAGTGCGCGCCGACCAACACCACGGTGCTAATCACCGGCGAGAGCGGCACGGGCAAGGAGCTCATCGCCCGCGCCATCCACTACAACAGCCTGCGCAAGGACGAGCCGATCGTGCCGGTGGACTGCACCTCGCTCAGCGAGAACCTCCTCGAGAGCGAGCTCTTCGGCCACGTCAAGGGCTCGTTCACGGGCGCCGTCGCCAACAAGCAGGGGCTCATCGAGGCGGCCGAGGGCGGCACTCTCTTCCTCGACGAGATCGGCAACATCCCCCTGTCGATCCAGGCGAAGCTGCTGCGCGTGATCCAGGAGCGGGAATTCAAGCCCGTCGGGGACACGCGCACGAAAGCGGCCAACATCCGCCTGGTCGCCGCCACCAACAAGGACCTGCGCGCGATGGTCGCCGAGGGCACGTTCCGCGACGACCTCTTCTATCGCATCAACATCTTCCCGATCGAGGTGCCGCCGCTGCGCGAGCGCCACGAGGATATCCCGGCGCTCGCGCTGCACTTCCTGCGCAAGGCGGCGGCCGATCTCGGAAAGAAGGTCGACATGTTCTCCGAGGGCGCGATGGCGGCGCTGCAGCACTACGATTGGCCGGGCAACGTCCGCGAGCTCGAGAACGTCGTGCAGCGCGCGGCCATCCTCGCCAACGACCGCGTCGTGCGCAACGCGCACCTCGCCATTCCCGGCGGCATGGGCGAAGCCTCGCAGCCCGTGCCGCGCAACGGCGAGGAGCTGAAGCGCTCGAAGAAGGCGCTGCGGGAGAAGTCGGTCGAGGGCGTCGAGAAGGCGTTCATCCTCGAGGCCCTGAAGAGGAACGCCTGGAACGTCACGCGCAGCGCCGAGGACACCGGCATGCAGCGCGCCAACTTCCAGGCGCTCATGAAGAAGTACAACATCCGCATCCGCGGGGCGGTGCCCGCGGACGAGGACTAGCTCAGTCGGCCGTGCCCTTCGCGGGCTCTTCCACTTCCTCGTAGCCCGTCAGCATCGCCTTGAAGTGCGCCGAGTTGGTGTGCCCGAGGCTCGCCAGGTACACGTGCCCGAAGATGAACGCGCTGAAGAAGATGAACAGCGCCACGTGCACGGTCGCCACCACGCGCACGCCCCCGAAGAGGCCGATCGACCCGGCGAAGCGGTCCACGTCCCAGAGCAGCACGCCGGTGTAGAACTGGATCGGCACCAGCAGGATCATGATGATCTGGTACATCGTGCTCTGCAGCGCGTTGAACTTCTTGTGCGCGGTCACGTGGTGCGGGTTGGGCGCGCCCTTGAAGATGCCGTAGCCGTAGTAGAGCGCCTGGCGGATCGCGTCGCGGAAGTACACCTGCGGCCGCAGCTCGGGGTGGTACACCGTGATCTTGTCCGTGAACAGGTAGAAGCACAGCCAGATGAAGTAGTTCGCGATGAGCACGAACCCCACGGTGTTGTGCACGCTCACCGCCATCGAGAACGGGACCAGGTGGATGAGCTCTCCATAGCGGATCTGCAGGCCGGTGAGGATCAGGGCGACGAAACCGAGCGCGTTGATCCAGTGCCAGATGCGCACGGGCAGGGGATGGACGTAGATCCTATTCATGGCGTTCGCCTTTCCTTCTCATCAAGCGGCGCACGACGAAGTGACCGAGTGGCGCGGAGATGCCGCCGATGAGCGCGAGCGCCAGCACGATGTCGAGAATCTGCATGCGGGTGCCGCCCATGGCATAGAAGCCGCGCACGGAATCGACCGAGGTCGGCGCGTGCAACACGTCGGTTTGCGCCTCGTAGCGCACGCGCTGCCCGTCGGGGCCGACGATCGCGAGGCTCACATTCTGGAAGGGATCGGCGCCCTTGCGGTGGCACGCGGCGCAGTCCTTCACCGCCTGGGATTTCGCCACGATGTGGTGTCCCTCGCCCGGCTTGAGCGGCTCGACGCGGCCCACGAGCAGCACGTTGCCGCCGGCGCCGCCTTCCTCGACCGCGTGCACGATCGCCTGCAGCCTCGCCGCGTCCATCGGCTTGTCGCCGCCGCCGTTGCCGCCGGTGATCGGCTCGCCTTCGGTGACCAGCTCGGCGCGCGTCTTCGAGTCGTGGAAGCGCAGCTCTACCCGCTTGCCCGCGGAGGGCGCATGGCACGCCGCGCACGCGACCACGTTGAAGTGGGTCTTCGTGTTGGGCAGCCACTTCGCGTGCTGCTCGAGCGCATCGCCGTGGCAGCCGAAGCAGCTCTCCCTCAGCGCCACGGACGCGCGAACGATCTCGTGCGAGCTGTGGCACGTCGTGCACAGGGGCAGCGCGGCATTGGACACGGGGTCCTTGCCGTGGACGCCCTTGGTGTGCGCCTCGACGCTGCTTTCGTGGCACCCGCGGCACGTTTCCGTCGCGGCGACCGCGAAGGCGCGCGAGCTGGGATAGCTCTTGCCGCTGCCGGGATGCTTCTTGAGGTCGACATCCGCGTGGCACGCGGAGCAGCCGAGCGCCGCGTGCGCCGACTTGGCGAAGGCCGCGGCCTCGACGTGCAACGGGACCGAGTCGCCCTTCGCGAATTCCTTCTCGAGCCCCGCCTGCCCGTGGCAGTTGAGGCATTGACGGTCGGCGTCGCCGAGGGCCGCGACGGGATCGCCGGCGGCCCCGGCCTGCGGCGCCGCCAGGGCGAGCGCCGCGATGAACGCGGCGCCGATTCGCCGCAGGACGTTCATGATCATTGGCTCCATGGTTAGGTTCTCACCGTGGCGGCGAACCCCGTTGACGGGCCTCAACCGCCCGCCTGCTTTTCCTTCCCGGTCAGGGCGCGGAAGCCCATGTACGCCACGAGCCCCAGGCCGACGAACGGGAAAACAAGCACATAGGCAAGGCCGATGAACGGGCTCGCGAGGAAGAGCACGGTGTTCTTGACGAACCGCCATGCGGCCGGCGAAGCGGCCTTCGCAGGCTCCGCGGCAGGCGCTGCCGGGACGGCCGCCTCGGCGGCCTGGGCCGCCGCGCTGTCGATCGCGCGATAGAGGCTGCCCTCGATCACGTCCGGGGCGAGCGGCTTGCGCAGGAAGCCCGCCGTGCCGATCTCGCGCGCCTCGAGCTCGTTGTCCGCCGAGCCGTAGCCGGTGATGATGACCACGGGCATCCACGGGCGCGATTGCTTGACCTTGCGCGCCACCTCGAGGCCGCTCATGCCGGGCATCTTGATGTCGGTGTACACCACGTCGTAATCCTCTTTCGCGATGCGGTCGAGGGCTTCCTGCCCGTCGCTCGCGGAGATCACGGCGAAACCCTTGGGAGACAGGACGCGGTTGATGCTCGCGCCAACGACCGGGTCGTCGTCGACGACCAGGATTTTTCTCGTCGCTTTCATGGATGGCTCCTTCATTGCACTACGGGATGTGGGGGAAACGGTTGGTCTTCGCGCGCGGCGCCGCGCAGCGCGAACTGCTTGCGCTGCCAGGCGCCGTTCGCGACCTGGAGGATCTCGTCGGGGCCGACCGGCTTCGCGATGTAGTCGTAGGCGCCGAGGCGTACCGCTTCCTTCGCGGAGTCCACGCTCGGATAGCCGGTGATGATCACCACCTCGCGTTCGGGCCAGCGCTGCTTCATCTTCTTCAGCACGCCCATGCCGCCTTCGCCGGGCATGCGCAGGTCGAGCAGCACCACGTCGAAGGGCTCGCGCTCCATCGCGCGGAGGGCCTCCTCGCCGTCGCAGGCCGCGGTGGCGCGGCAGTGGGCGGCGGCGAGGGTGGTGGCGTAGCTGCGCCTCACGATTTCCTCGTCATCGACGATGAGGATGTTGGCGTCCATGGCCTGTCGCCTCGCGCTACTTCCTGAGCGCCATCCAGGCGAGCATGCCGAGCCCGACGAACGGGAATGCCACGGCATAGGCGAGCCCGATGAACGGGGCGGCGACGAACAGCAGGAGGTTGCGCGTGTAGCGGACGGTGGCCGTGCGCGGCGTGCGGGTCCAGGCGGTCGGGAAGAGGTTCGGTGTGTAGGTGGCGGCTCTCATGACATCCTCCACTGCGTTGCGTTGTTCGGGACTTCTCTCGCCCTGGTATACGCATGGGTCGTGCCACCGCCGGCCCTGGGCGCAAGTGCTTGAAACGATGGGATTGCATGGCGGCGCACGCGAGTGCGCGCCGGCGCGAAGTATGTTTCCGGGATGCGGCGGCGGCGGGCGCCGCCGTGGATCAGCGCGTCAAATCAAGCGGTTGCCGCGGAAACGGCGGCGCATGATTTTTTCATGCACCCTCGAGCGGCGTGTCGATGCCGCCATGGACGAGCTCGGCCGCCGCGAGCAGCGCGCGCGCCTTGTTCTGCGTCTCGCGCCATTCGTTTTCGGGAATCGAGTCGGCGACGATGCCGGCCGCGGCCTGCACGTGCAGCTTGCCGTCCTTCACGACGCCGGTGCGGATCGCGATGGCGAGGTCCACGTTGCCGTTGAAGCCGATGTAGCCCGCGGCCCCCGCATACACGCTGCGACGCTCGGGCTCGAGCTCGTCGATGATCTCCATCGCGCGCACCTTCGGCGTGCCGGTCACGGTGCCGGCCGGAAACGTCGCGCGCAGCAGCTGCATCGGCGTGAGCGCCGCGTCCACCTCGCCTTCGACGTTGGAGACCATGTGCATCACGTGCGAGTAGCGCTCGACCACCATGGTCTCGGTCACCTTCACCGAGCCGATGTGCGCGATGCGCCCCACGTCGTTGCGGCCGAGGTCGATCAGCATGAGGTGCTCGGCGCGCTCCTTCGGATCGTTCACCAGCTCGTGCTCCATCGCCGCATCCTTCTCGGGCGTGGCGCCGCGCTTGCGCGTGCCGGCGATCGGCCGCAGCGTGACCTGCGTGCCCTCGCGCCGCACGAGGATCTCCGGCGAGGCGCCCACGAGCTGGCTGTCGCCGAAGTCGAAATAGAACATGTAGGGCGACGGGTTGATCGAGCGCAGCGCGCGGTACAGGTTCATCGGCGAGTGCGCGAAGGGTTGCGTGAGGCGCTGCGAGATCTGCACCTGCATGATGTCGCCGTCGGTGATGTACTGCTTGCACTTCGCCACCGCGCGGTAGAACGCCTCCTCGCCGATGTTCGACCCGGCCTTCGGCATCGCGTCCCTCGCCTCGTGCGGCGGAAGCCCCACGCGCCCGCGCAGCGCGGCACGCAGCTCCTGCAGGCGCCGCTGGCCGCCGGCGTAGGCGTCGGCCCGCCCCGGATCGACGTACACGATGAGGTGCAGCTTGCCCGAGAGGTTGTCGACGACCGCGAGCTCGTCGGAGAGCAGCAGGCGGATGTCCGGCAGGCCGAGGGGATCGGGCTTCGCGGATTTCGCGAGCCGCCGCTCGATGTAGCGCACCGTGTCGTAGCCGAAGTAGCCGGCGACGCCGCCGCCGAAGCGAAGCGCGGCGCCGAGCGGCGCGGCGCGGAACCCCGCGAGGTAGCGGTCGATGCGCTCGAGCGGATCGTCGTGCTCGGCCGATTCGATCGCCGCGCCGTCGCGCTCGATGGCGACGCGATGGCCGCGCACCTCGATGCGCTCGCGGGCGGGGAGCCCCACGATGGAGTAGCGGCCGAAGCGCTCGCCGCCGATCACCGATTCGAGCAGGTACGAGCCCGGGCGGTTGGCGAGCTTCAGGTAGATGGAAAGCGGCGTGTCGAGATCCGCGAAGGTCTCGAGCTGCAGGGGGATCCGGTTGTAGCCGGCGCGGGCGAGCGCCTGGAATTCGTCTTCAGTCATGGTTCACCACACGGGTTCGTTCGGGGCAATGGCGGTCCAGCGCTTCAGCGCCGTCTTTGCCATCGCCATCCGTAACGAGGTCCGCGCAGTGCCATGGTGAAACGGGGTATTCGCAGCGTCGATCAGGCGGCCATTGTAGCCCGCTCGAGCTCCTGGCGCATGCGGCGCACGACCGCGGCGCGGTCCTTCTGGCCGAAGATCGCCGAGCCCGCGACGAACGTGTCCGCGCCCGCCCGCGCGATGGCGGCGATGTTGTCCACCTTCACGCCGCCGTCGATCTCGAGCCAGATGTCGCGCCCGGACGCCTCGATGCGGCGACGCGCTTCCGCGAGCTTCGGCAGCGCGGATGCGATGAACGACTGCCCGCCGAATCCCGGGTTCACCGACATGAGCAGGACGATGTCGACCTTTTCCATGACATGGTCGAGCCATGCGAGCGGCGTGGCGGGGTTGAAGACGAGGCCCGCCTTGCAGCCGTGCTCGCGGATGAGGCCCAGCGTGCGATCGACGTGCTCGCTCGCTTCCGGGTGGAACGTGATGATCGAAGCGCCCGCCTTGGCGAAGTCGGGGATGATGCGATCGACGGGCTTCACCATGAGATGCACGTCGATGGGCACGGTGCAATGCGGCTTGATCGCCTCGCACACGAGCGGCCCGACGGTGAGGTTGGGGACGTAATGGTTGTCCATCACGTCGAAATGGATGAGGTCCGCGCCCGCGGCGACCACGTCGCGCACCTCGTCGCCGAGGCGGGCGAAATCGGCCGAAAGCAGGCTGGGCGCGAGGCGGAAAGCGGTGGGCATGGGAGGCAATTCTACCGTGCTAACATGGATCGCATGCCGGACAAGAAGTACAGCGTCGCCGTGACGGCGCACTCCACCTATCTCCCGGACCAGTCCGACGAGGAGGAGGATCGCTACGTCTTCGCGTACACGATTCGCATTACCAACAACGGCAGCATCACCGCGCAGCTCGTGAGCCGCCACTGGATCATCACGGATGCCGACAACCAGGTGCAGGAAGTGCGCGGCATGGGTGTCGTCGGCGAGCAACCCGTGCTCAAGCCCGGCGACACGTTCGAGTACTCGAGCGGCTCCTCGATCCCGACCGCGGTGGGCACCATGCGCGGCAGCTACCAGCTCGTGGCCGAGGACGGCACGCGCTTCGAAGCCAACATCCCGGAATTCACGCTGAGCGTCCCCCGCGTGCTGCATTGAGGGCGTTCAGCGCTTCCCGCCTCCTTCGCGATCCGCGCGTTCCTCGTCCGCCTTCGGCTTGCGCGGGAACGTCCACCAGACGATGGCCACGGCGATCGCGAGCGCGACGAAGATCTCCAGAAACACCCAGCCCAAGCTCGATCTCCCGATGAGACAACGACCGTGGCCATTATCGGCCATCGCCGCGGGCGCGTGCGCCGTGGCGCTCGCGCTGCTCGCCGGCTGCGCGGCGCCGCCCGCGCCGAAGCCCGAAGCGGCCGCCGCCACGCCGCTCGCGTGCCCG
Organism: Usitatibacter sp.; assembly: GCA_035719385.1. GTDB lineage: Bacteria > Pseudomonadota > Gammaproteobacteria > Burkholderiales > Usitatibacteraceae > Usitatibacter. Next base: position 29,092 of record DASTGG010000379.1, on the reverse strand, counting down.
CCCGCCCCGCAACCGGTTTGTCCCCCGCCGGTGCCCACGCCGCCGCCCGCACCGGAAGTCCGCGGCAAGCTCGTCGCGGCGCCCTGGAGCGACCTGCCGGATTGGGCGCGCGATCCGCTCAAGCCCTCGCTCGAGGCGTTCGTGCGCAGCTGCACCGTGCTGCAGAAGCGCGAGGGATGGCAGGACGCCTGCGCCGAGGCGCAACGGCTCGCAGGCGTCGCCGGCGATCGCGAGATCGCGCTCTTCTTCGAGACGCGGTTCGATCCGTGGCAGGTGCTGAACGGCGATGACACCGCGACGGGCCTCGTCACCGGGTACTACGAGCCGCTGCTTCGCGGCAGCCGCGCGAAGACGGCGCGGTACCGCTATCCGCTGTACGGCGTGCCGCCGGACCTGCTCACGATCGACCTCTCCGCGGTCTATCCCGAGCTCAAGAACCGGCGCCTGCGCGGGCGGCTCGAGGGCAACCGCGTCGTGCCGTATTTCGCGCGCGCGGACATCGATCGCGATCCCGCCCCGTTGCGCGGCACCGAGCTCGCCTGGGTGGACGATGCGGTCGACGCATTCTTTTTGCACATCCAGGGCTCCGGCCAGGTGCAGCTCGAATCCGGCGAGCGCATCCGCGTGGGCTACGCCGACCAGAACGGGCATCCCTTCCGTTCGCTGGGACGCGCGCTCATCGACAGCGGCGAGATCCCGCCGGAGCGCGCCTCGATGCAGGGCATCCGCGAGTGGGCGCGCCGCAACCCGCAGAAGGTCCGGCAGTACCTGGATGCCAACCCGAGCTACGTCTTCTTCCGCGAGCTGCCGCGCGACCTGCCCGGCCCCATCGGCGCGCTCGGCGTGCCGCTTACGCCCGAGCGCTCGATCGCGGTCGATCCGCGCGTGGTCCCGCTGGGCGTGCCGGTATGGCTCTCGACGACGTATCCGAACGCGGCCGACCCGCTCAACCGGCTGGTGATGGCGCAGGACACCGGCGGAGCGATCGCGGGAGGCGTGCGTGCCGACTTCTTCTGGGGCTTCGGCGATGCGGCCGGCGCGCAGGCGGGGAAGATGCGCCAGGCCGGCCGGATGTGGGTGCTTCTGCCGAAAGGCGCGGCGCCGCCGGCGCCACGCCCCTAGCGACTCAGCGCGAGGAAACCTTCGCCTTCTGCGCGGTGGTGAGCCGCTTCTCGAAGTCCGCCATCGAGATGGCGCCCGGCACGCGCTCGCCGTCCTCGAAGAAGATCGTCGGCGTGCCGTTGATCTTCTTGTCGCGGCCGAAGGCGATGTTCTTGTCGAGCGGCGTGGGGCAGCTCTTGTTGCCGGAGGGGATCGCCTCCTTGGTCATCGTGTCGATCCAGGACTTGCCCGGATCGGCCGAGCACCAGATCGCCTTCGATTTCTCGACGGAGTCGGGGGACAGGATCGGGTAGAGGAACACGTACACCGTGATGTCGTTCACGCCCTGCAGGTCGCGCTCGAAGCGCTTGCAGTAGGAGCAGTTCGGATCCTCGAAGATCGCGATCTTGCGCGAGCCGTTGCCGCGCACGATCTTGATCGCGCGGTCGAGCGGCAGCTCGCTGAAGTTCACCTTGTTCACCTGCCGCATGCGCTGCTCGGTGACGTTCTCCTTGGACTTGAGGTCCACGAGCGAGCCGATGAGCAGGAACGAGGCCTTCTCGTCGGTATAGAAGATCTCGCCGTTGACGAGCACCTCGTAGAGCCCGCCGTAGGGCACCTTGCGCACGGAGTCCACGGGGGCCTCCGGGATGTGCTTCTTCAGCTCCGCCTTGATCTTGTCGGCGTCCTGGGCCATTGCGGGGACGGCGAGGAGCAGCGCCACGGCCGTGGCGAGAACCGCTTTGAATCTCATGAAATTTGGCCTCGAAATGATGGGTTTGGCCGGCCCCGGATACCGGGATTCCGGCCGCTTGAGGCCATTATCGCATCGCCCGCCCCGCCAGCGTGTTCTTGATCCAGCCCATGCGCTCCACGAGGTCGAGGCCGGTGTTGCGCGCGGCGGAGGCGCCGGGCACCTCGCTCGCGAAGAGCTTGTCCAGGCGGTCGGTGACGAATTGCATGGCGGTGACGTCCTCGCGCCGCTGGCGCGCGTAGCGGCGCAGCACGCGCAGGTCGCCCGGGCGTTCCAGCGGCGAGCGCTCTCCCAGCTCCTCGGCGAGCACGCGGGCGTCCTGGAACCCGAGGTTCACGCCCTGCCCGGCGAGCGGGTGCACGGCATGCGCGGCGTCGCCGATGAGGGCGGCGCCGGGAGCGACGGTGCGCTGCACGCGAATGGAGCGCAGCGGGAAGCGCGCGACCACGGAAATCAGCTCGAGGTCGCCCAGCATCGCGCCGCCGGCCTCGCGGACGCGGCGCTCGAAGGCGCGCGTGTCCAGCGCCGCCAGCTCCTCGGCCACGGCCGTGGGCGCGGACCACACGATCGACATGCGCTTGCCGGGCAGCGGCAGCCAGGCCAGCACGCCATCCTTGCGGAACCACTGCCGCGCGACGTCGCCGTGTCCCTGCTCGGTCGCGAAGTTGGCGACGACGGCGGTCTCCGCGTACGGCACCTCGGACGACTCCAGGCCCAGCATGGCGCGCATGGCCGAGTCCGGGCCGTCGGCCCCCACCAGCAGGTCGCCCTCGAGGCTCGTGCCGTTTTCCAGGTCCACCCGCGCACGCGCCTCGGTCGCCACGCACGAGGCCACTCGCTGCCCGCGCGTGACGCTCACGCCGGCGAGCGTGGCCGCCTGCTCCTCGAGCGCGGCCGAAAGCCGGTTCGCTTCGGCGATCCATGCGAGCGGCATGCCGGCGCGGCCCGAGAACGCGAGCTTGCCGCTGCCGTCGCCGAAGATCTCCATGCGGCGCACGGCGGCGATGCGGGCCGGATCGATGCGCTCCCACGCCTCGATGTCGCGCAGGAAGGTCCGCGTGCCGGCGCTCAGCGCGAACACGCGCACGTCGAAATTTTCGCCCGGTGAGGTCCCCCTCGGCGCGGGATCGACGACCTGCACGTCGAGCCCGCGGCATGCGCAGGCGAAGGCGAGGCCCACGGGGCCCGCGCCCGCCACGATGACGCGCCCGTTGCTCATGGCGCCGGCGACCCGTGGATCATGCGCTCGGCGAACATGCGACGCGCGGGAGGGAAGAGGTCGAGCGCCGCGAGCCCGAGGCCACGGCCCCACGTCGTGATCGCGCGCGTGTCGGAAAAGAGCGAGACCAGGAAATCCGTGAATGCGATGCCGCGCGAGGCATCGCGGCGGCGCGCGTCGCGATAGGCCTGCAGCATCTCCGATTCGCCGACGCGCGCGGGCCGCGTGGCGAGCAGGATGGCCGCGAGCGTCGCCGCGTCGCGCAACCCGAGATTGAGGCCCTGCCCGGCGATGGGGTGGAGGGCCTGCGCGGCGTTGCCGACGATGGCGGTACGCAACGCCACGGGCGTGTTGACCGCGCGCAGCTTGAGCGGGAACGAGGCGCGATCGGCGACGCCCACGAAACGGCCGGCGCGGTCGCCGAAGGCTTCCTGCAGCTCGGCGAGAAAGGAAGGCTCATCGAGCGCGAGCAGGCGATCGGCTTCCACCGGCGCGGCCGTCCACACGAGCGCGTAGCGGTCCTCGACCGGCAGCAGCGCCATGGGGCCGCGCGGCGTGAAGCGCTCGTAGGCGCGCCCGCCATGGGGGCGGTCGCAGCGCACCGCGCCCACCACCGCGCGCTGCCGGTAATCCTTCTCCATGAAGGCGATGCCCGGGATGCGCGAGGCGTTGGCGCCCCCGTCGGCGAGCACGAGCAGGCTCGCATCGACCGTTTCCGCGGAAGCGAATCGCAGCCGCGCCGCTTCCCCCGCCAGCTCGATGCCCTCGCACTGCGCGCCATACGTGACCGCGATGCCCGCGGCCGCGAGCCGCGCGTCGAGCGAAGCCTCGAGGGCAGCGTACGCAACCGTGTAGCCCAGCGCCGGCAGCCCCTGCTCGCTCGCCTGCAACAACGTGCGGCCCGGCCCGCCGCGCTGCGAGATGTGGATCGACGTGATCGCGGTGGCGGCCTCGCGCGGCCAGGCCTTGGCCTCCTCCAGCCGCTCGCGGCTCGCGTCGGAAAGCGCGAGCGTGCGCTTGTCTTGCGAGGGTCCGCTGCGCGCCTCGAAGAGCGCGATGCGAAGCCCCGAGCCCGCCGCCAGCACGGCGAGCGTCGCGCCGACGGGGCCGGCGCCCACGATGGCGACGTCGAGCGCGGGCATCAGCGGGCGAGGACCAGGTCCTCGACGTCCTTCACGCGCTTCGGGCAAGCGGCCGTGAGGATCTCGCGGCCCTTCGCCGTGACGAGCACGTCGTCCTCGATGCGCACGCCGATGTTCCAGAACACCTTCGGCACGTTCTGCGCGGGACGGATGTAGAGACCCGGCTCGACCGTGAGCACCATCCCGGGCTTCAGCTTGCGCCACTTGCCCTTCTGCATGTAGTCGCCCGCGTCGTGCACGTCGAGCCCCAGCCAGTGGCCGGTGCGGTGCATGTAGAACTGCTTGTACGAGCCGTCCTCCAGCACCTTCTCCACGCTGCCCTTGCAGAGCTTGAGGTCGATGAGCCCCTGCACGAGCACGCGCGTGGCGGCATCGTGGTAATCGATGAAGTCCGCGCTGGGCCTGACCGCGCGGATCGCCGCCTCCTGGGAGGCGAGCACCAGCTCGTAGATGTCGCGCTGCGCCGCGGAGAACCTCGCTCCCACGGGGAACGTGCGCGTGATGTCGGAGGCGTAGCTGTCGAGCTCGCAACCCGCGTCGATGAGCAGGAGCTCGCCCTTGCGAAGCTCGGCGCTGTTCTCGCGGTAATGCAGCACGCAGGCATTGGGCCCGGAGGCCACGATCGAGCCGTAGGCCGGCGCGCGCGCGCCGTTGCGGCAGAACTCGTGGAGCACTTCCGCCTCGATCTCGTACTCCTTCATGCCGGGGGAGGCGGTCTTCATCGCGCGCACGTGCGCCGCGCTCGAGATCTCCGCGGCGCGGCGCATGACGCCGAGCTCGTGCTCGTCCTTCACGAGGCGCATGTCGTTGATCGTCGCGCGCACGTCGCGCACCTCGGCGGGCGCGGTGACGCCGGTGCGCACCCGCGCGCGCACGGCGTTCAGCCACGCGGCGATGCGCGCATCCCACGCGCCGTCCATGCCGATCGGCGTGTGCAGCGCCGGCTGGTCGGCGAGCAGGTCCGGCAGCTTCGCGTCGAGCTCGGCGTACGGATACGACTCGTCGAAGCCGAACGTCTCGCGCGCGAGCTCCGGGCCGAAGCGGAAGCCGTCCCAGATCTCGCGCTCGAGGTTCTTCTCGCGGCAGAACAGGATCGACTTCGGCCGCGCGCCGAGGATCATCACCAGGACCGCCTCGGGCTCGCGGAAGCCGGTGAGATAGTAGAAGCCGCTGTCCCAGCGATAGTCGTAGTGCGAATCCGCGTTGCGCGTGCGCTCCGGCGCCGTGGGCAGGACGACGACGCCTTCGCCGAGCGCCTTGCCCAGGCGCGCGCGGCGGGCCTTGAAGGGCTTGATCTGGAGGGGGTTCTCGAGCTTCATGAGGTGATCCTACTCTTGGGTTTCGGGGCATGGGCACGCATGAGGCGCGCGAGCTGCGCTTCGCCTTCGGACTCGAGGGCGGCGACGACGCGCTCGAAATCCTCCGGCCGGTTCTGCGACAGCTTGAACTTTCCCTCGAGGCTCACGACCTGCATCTCGAAGCCGACGATGGCGCGCTTCATCTTCGCGATGAATTCCGGCGGCTGCTCCGCCATGCGCCATGCCCGCTCGCGGTCGCCCTCGTACGTCGTGGACAGCCGTTCCAGCAGTTCGTGCAGTTGCGCATCGTCCAGCGGCCGCACCGGCCCGCGCGCATGCACGACCGCGTAATTCCATGTGGGCACGGCCGGGTGGCTGGCGTACCAAGATGGCGAGACGTAGGCGTGCGGGCCCTGGAAGATCGCGAGCACGTGCTGCGCCGTCTCGAGCGCATCCCATTGCGGGTTGGCGCGCGCCATGTGGCCCTGCAGCCGGATCGTGCCGTCGGGATCGCGTTGCGGGAGGAGCGGCACGTGGCTCACGTCCAGGCCCTCCTCGCCGCCGCTCACGAGGGTGGCGAAGGCGTGCGCCTGCATGAAGGCGAAGAGCTCCCCGGTCTCGTCGATGCGGAAATGGGCCGGCCTGTAGAGCGTCATCGGGAAAGTCTCCGGTCGAGGTCTTCGAGCTGTTGCGGCGTGCCGAGGTTTTCCCACGTGCCGGTGTAGCGCTCGCCGCTCACGCGCCCTTCGTCCACGAAGCGATAGGCCCAGGGAAAGAGCTTCAGGCACGTGCCCGGCGCCACATCGCGGAACAGCATCGGATGGAATACGGCGATGTTGCCATAAGTAAGGCGCGGCGCCGCGCGCGCGACGCGCCCGCCGGCGAGCCCCATGTCGTCGCCTGCGGGATGCCACGGACGGTTGTCGACGAGCACGAAATGCGCCGCGTGCCGGTCCGGTCGCGCGGCGATGTCGCGCAGGGGCGCCGCGAGCCGGCCGTAATCGAAATCGGTGTAGATATCGGCGCTCACGACGGCGAACGGCTCGCCGCCGACCAGGTGCAATGCCTGCGCGATGCCGCCCGCGGTCTCGAGGGCCTTCGGCTCGTGCGAGAACACGATGCGCACCCCGTAGCGCGAGCCGTCGCCCAGCGCCGCCTCGATCGCGGCGCCGAGGTGCGAATGGTTGACGACGAGCTCGTCGAAGCCGCCGCGCGCGAGGCGCTCGATCTGCCAGTCGATGAGCGGCTTGCCTCCGGCGCGCAGCAGCGGCTTGGGCACGGTGTCGCTCAGGGGGCGCATGCGCTCGCCGCGCCCGGCCGCGAGGATGACCGCGCGCGCCATCAGAACGTGTAGCGCACCTGCGGCTGGCGCCCCTCGATCTCGTCGAGCAGGCGCCCCAGCGGCAGCAACTCGCCGTACCGCGCCACCGCGTGGCGCACGTAGCCGATGAAGCGCGGCGTGTCCTCGACGTAGCCCTTCTTGCCGTCGCGGTGGTGCAGCCGCGCGAAGATGCCCAGGACCTTCAGGTGCCGCTGCAGGCCCATCCACTCGACGTCGCGCCAGAAGTCGGCGAAGTCGGCGCGCACCGGAAGGCCCGCCTTGCGCGCCTTCTCCCAGTAGCGGATCGTCCCGTCGAGGACCTGCTCCTCCTCCCAGCTGATGAAGGCATCGCGGAAGAGGCAGGCCACGTCGTAGCTGATCGGCCCGTGCACCGCGTCCTGGAAATCGAGGATGCCGGGGTTCGGGTCGCACACCATGAGGTTGCGCGGCATGTAGTCGCGGTGCACGTACACGCGGGGCTCGGCCAGGTTGCTCGCGAGGATCCTGCGGAAGACGCCTTCGAGCGCCTCGCGCTGCTTGCCGGTGAGCTGGATTCCGAGATGCCGCGCGATGTACCAGTCGGGAAAGAGCGCGAGCTCGCGCCGCAGCAGCGCCTCGTCGTATTCCGGCAGCATGCCGGGGCGGGTGGCCGCCTGCCACTTCACCAGCGCCGTGGTGGCATCGCCCATGAGCGTGCCGAAGTTCTCGGCGCGCAGCACCGCGATGTACGGGCGCGTGCCCAGGTCGGTCAGGAGGAGGAAGCCCTTGCGCAGGTCCTGCGCGAGCACCTCCGGGGCGTTCAGGCCCGCGTCGCGGAACATGCCGGCGATGCGCACGAACGGCTCCGAATCCTCGCGCTCGGGCGGCGCGTCCATCGCGACGAGCGTGCGCCCGCCGTCGAGGAATACGCGGAAGTAGCGGCGGAAGCTCGCGTCGGCGGACGCGGGCTCGAGGCGGAAGCTCGCGCCGGCGAGCGTCGCGCGAAGCCACTCGTCGAGCGCGCTCAGGCGATCGTGCATCGGTCTAAGCGTGTATCCTTCGGTTCATTCTAGCATTCGCTCCCCAGACGCCTTGAGGCCGAGACGCATTCGGACGCTGACCATCGCGCTCATGTGCGCCTTAGTTCCCGGGCTCGCCGGCGCGGATACGGAGACGCTGCGGCTCAAGGTCGAGAAGCAGCTGCGCATGGCGCCGACGCGCCCCGAGAAGGACAGCGCGAAGTTCCTCGAGGCCGACCGCGTCGAGGGCGAGCCCGAGAAGAGGATCGTCGCCACCGGCAACGTGTGGCTGCGCCAGCGCGGCTCCAGCATCCGCGCCGACCGCGTCGAGTACTACCAGGAAGACCAGAAGGCGATCGCCACCGGCAACGTGCGCCTGGAGCGCAACGGCGACAGCGCCACCGGCCCCGAGCTCACGTACGACCTGGGCGCCGACCGCGGCGAGATGAAGTCGCCCCTGTTCGAGTTCCCGAAGCAGGCCGAGCGCCGCATCGCCACGCGCGGCCAGGCGGACCTGGCGCGCTTCAGCGAGAACCAGGAGAGCTTCCTCTTCGGCGCGATGTACACCTCCTGCCCGGCGCCGCGCGACGACTGGTTCCTGAGCGTGGGCGAGCTGAAGATCGACAGCTCGCGCAACCTCGGCACCGCCTACGGCTCGACCGTGTACTTCATGCACGTGCCGATCCTCTACGCGCCGTTCATGACGTTCCCGCTCGACAACAAGCGCAAGACCGGCTTCCTGTCGCCGCTCTTCGGCACGTCCGGCAAGAGCGGCTTCGAGATGGCGCTGCCGTACTACTGGAACATCGCCGACAACTTCGACGCCACGTTCACGCCCAAGATCTACACGAAGCGCGGCCTGCAGCTCGGCGGCGAGTTCCGCTACCTGGAGCCGACGTTCAACGGCGAGCTCGTCGGCGAGGTGCTTCCGCGCGACCGCATCGCCGAGACGGACCGCTATTTCGTCGGCCTGCGCCATGCGCACGACCTGGGGCGCGGCTGGCACGCGCTCATCAACGCGCAGAAGGTCTCCGACGACAACTACTTCCGCGACCTGTCCACGAAGATCGCGGCGACCTCCCAGACCAACCTGCCGCGCGACGCGATCCTCGCGTACGAGGACGACGTGTGGTCGCTGTCGGCGCGCGCGCTCGCGTACCAGACGCTGCAGGACCCCCTGCAGCCGGGGGCCATCCCCATCCCCTACCGCATCCTGCCGCGCCTCGCCGCCTCGGGGCTCAAGCAGAACGTGGCCGGCCTTTTCGACGTGCAGCTCTACGGCGAGCTCTCGAACTTCCGCCATCCCACGCTCGTGAGCGGCCAGAGGGCCGTCGCCTATCCGTCGCTCGCGCTGCCGTTTCGCCGCAACTGGGGCTATGTCGTGCCCAAGATCGGCTACCACATGACGCACTACCGGCTCGACGGGAACGTGGGCGACCTCGACAGCGCGAGCCGGTCGCTGCCCATCTCGAGCGTGGATGCGGGGCTGTTCTTCGAGCGCAGCACCACGTGGGGCGGCCGCGCCTTCGAGCAGACGCTCGAGCCGCGGCTCTTCTACCTCAACGTGCCGTTCCGCGACCAGAGCCGGCTGCCCAACTTCACCACCGCCGAGGCCGACTTCAACTTCGCGCAGCTCTTCACCGAGAACCGCTTCGTGGGCGGCGACCGCATCGGCGATGCGGACCAGGTCACCATGGCGATGACCACGCGCCTCATCGAGTCGGCCACGGGCCTGGAGCGCTTCCGCGGCGCGCTGGGGCAGGTCTACTACTTCAAGCCGCCGCGCGTGACGCTCACCGGCGAGGCGGTGAACGACAAGAAGAACTCGGACATCGTCGCCCTGGTCTCGAGCCAGCTCGCGCCGTCGGTCTCCGTGGACCTGGGCCTGCAATACACGCCGAGCCTGTCGCGCTCGCAGAAGATCACCGCCGCGGTCCAGTACTCGCCCGAGCCCGGCAAGATCATCAACGCCGCCTACCGGTCCGCCCGCGGCCTTCCCGACGCGACCGACCCCGCCCTGCGCGGCATCCGGCAGGTGGACCTCTCGACCCAGTGGCCGGTGACGCAGAACATCTCGGCGCTGGCGCGCTGGGACTGGAGCCTGCAGGACCGCAAGCTCCTCGAGGGGCTGGCGGGCTTCGAGTACAATGCAGGCTGTTGGCAGCTGCGCGCCGTGGCCCATCGATTCATCACCGCGGCACAGCAATACAGCACGTCCTTCCAGATCCAGCTAGAGCTCACGGGCCTGTCGCGCATCGGCATCAACCCGTTCGAGACCATCCGCCGCAACATCTCCGGCTATCGCCGACCCGACGAGATTTCTCCATGATCGCCGCATTCCGTTTCCTGCGCCTGTTCCCGGCGCTGCTGCTCGCCTTCGCGTGGCCCGCGGCCGCGCAGACACCCGCCGCGCCCGCCCCGCCGGCCGGCCGCCTCGACACGCGCCTTTCGACCACGCCGTCGCGCGTCGTGCCCGTCGACCGCATCGTCGCGGTGGTGAACGACGAGGTGATCACGCAGAACGACCTCAACGAGCGCGTGGACCTGGTGGTGCGCCAGATCCAGCGCCAGGGCGGCCAGCTGCCGCCGGCCGACACGCTGCAGCGCCAGATCCTCGAACGCATGATCAACGACATGGTGCAGATCCAGCTCGCGAAGGAGAACGGCATCAAGGCGGACGACGCGACGCTCGACCGCACGATCGAGCGGATCGCCGCCGAGAACAACATGCAGCTGCCGCAGTTCCGCCAGGCGCTCGAGCGCGACGGCATCAAGTTCGCCCGCTTCCGCGAGGACATCCGCAACGAGATCCTGCTCGCACGCCTGCGCGAGCGCGAGGTCGAGAACTCCATCGTGGTGACCGACGCTGAAGTGGATACCGAGCTCGCACGCGAGGCGCGAGAGGCTTCGGGCGATTCCGAGTACAACCTCGCGCACGTGCTGGTGCTGGTGCCCGCGCAGGCGACGCCGGACCAGATCGAGCAGCGCCGCCGCAAGGCGCTGCAGGCATTGTCGGAGCTGCGCCGCGGCGCCAACTTCGCGCAGGTCGCGGCCACCTATTCCGACGCGCCCGATGCGCTCCAGGGCGGCACCCTCGGCTGGCGCTCGTCCGGGCGGCTGCCGACGCTCTTCCTGCAGACCCTCGAGCGCATGCAGCCGGGCGACGTGAGCGACATCCTGCGCAGCCCCAACGGCTTCCACATCCTCAAGCTGGTGGAAAAGCGCGGCAAGGCCGCGGCGCAGGGCGTGCAGCAGACGCACGTGCGGCACATCCTGCTGCGCGCGCGCGAGGGCCTGTCCGAATCCGAGGCCCGCGATCGCCTGCAGCGGCTGCGCCAGCGCATCGTCGGCGGGGAGGACTTCGCCGAGGTCGCGCGGCTCAATTCCGAGGACGCGAGCGCATCCAAGGGCGGGGACCTGGGATGGGTCGCGCCGGGCGACACGGTGCCCGAGTTCGAGCGCGCGATGAACGCGCTCAAGACGGGCGAGGTGAGCGAGCCGGTCCACACGCCCTTCGGCTGGCACCTGGTGCAGGTGCTGGAGCGGCGCTCCGACGAGCTCTCCGGCGAGAAGAAGAAGATCGCCGCGCGCCAGGCGATCCGCCAGCGCAAGGCGGACGAGGCCTACCAGGACTGGCTGCGCCAGGTTCGCGACCGCGCGTTCGTCGAGAACCGCCTCGACGAGCGCTGAGCGCATTGGCGGTCATCGCCCTCACGGCGGGAGAGCCGGCCGGCATCGGCCCGGACCTCTGCGCCCTGTGCGCGCGCGAGCGTTTCCCCGGCCCGCTCGTCATCGTCGGTGACGCCGAGGTGATCGGCGCGCGCGCGAGGATGCGCGGGCTGCCCTTCGACGTCCCGGCGTATTCGCGCGATGCGCCCGCCCCCGTGTCGATGCTCCACGTTCCGGTCGCCGCGGGCGTCCAGCCGGGCCGCCTCGACGCGCGCAACGGCCGCCACGTCGTCGCGCTGCTCGACCGCGCGCTCGAAGGCTGCGTCGTGAAGGAGTTCGCCGCGATGGTCACCGCGCCGGTGCAGAAGAGCACGATCAACGACAGCGGCCTGCCCTTCACCGGCCACACCGAGTACCTCGCCGATCGCACCGGGACCAAGCAGGTCGTGATGCTGCTCGCCGGCGCGGGCCTGCGCGTGGCGCTCGTCACCACCCACCTCGCGCTCGCCGACGTGCCGCGCGCGATCACGCGCGAGCGTGTCGCTTCGGTGCTGCGCGTGCTCGACCACGACCTGCGCCATCGCTTCGGCATCGCCAATCCGCGCATCCTCGTCGCGGGGTTGAATCCGCACGCGGGCGAGAGCGGCTACCTCGGGCGCGAGGAGATCGACGTCATCGCGCCGGTGCTCGAGCAGCTCGCGCGCGAAGGCATGAACGTCGCCGGTCCGTACCCCGCCGATACGCTCTTCACGCCGCGCACGCTCGAAGGCGCCGACGCCACGCTCGCGATGTACCACGACCAGGGCCTGCCCGTGCTCAAGCACGCGGCGTTCGGCGAGGCGGTCAACGTGACGCTGGGCCTGCCGGTCATCCGCACCTCGGTGGACCACGGGACGGCGCTCGACCGTGCCGGCCACGGCGAGGTGGATGCCGGCAGCCTGCGCGAAGCGATCCGCCTCGCGTTCGAGCTGGCGGCGCACAGCGCCTGAGGCCGCCGTGCTCCCGCGGCCGAAGAAGCGCTTCGGGCAGCACTTCCTCACCGATCGCCATTACCTCGCGCGCATCGTCGCGGCCATCGATCCGCAGCCCGGCGATCGCCTGGTGGAGATCGGGCCGGGCTCGGGCCTGCTCACGGCAGAGCTGGTCCCCCGCGTGAGCCACCTGGACGTCGTGGAGATCGATCGCGACCTGGCCGCCGACCTGCGCCGGCGATTCCAGCCGGACCAGGTGACGGTCCACGAGGCCGACGCCCTCGAGTTCGATTTCGCGGCCTTGCCGGCGCCGCTGCGTGTCGTGGGCAACCTCCCCTACAACGTCTCGAGCCCCATCCTCTTCCGGATGGCGGAGATCGCCCAGCGGGTCCGCGATTGCGTCTTCATGCTCCAGAAGGAGGTCGTCGATCGCATGGTCGCGCGGCCCGGCACGCCGGATTACGGGCGGCTCTCGGTGATGCTGCAGTACCGCTTCGCCATGGGCATGGCCTTCCACGTGCCGCCCGGCGCCTTCACGCCGCCGCCCAAGGTCGATTCGGCCGTCGTGCGCATGGCCCCGCTGCCCGCCGGGCGCCTGCGCGCGCGCGACGAGGCGCGCTTCGCGGCCATCGTCGGCGCCGCCTTCGGCCAGCGGCGCAAGACGCTGCGCAACGCGGCGCGCGCCCTGGTGGCGCCCGATGCCTTCGAGCGCAGCGGCATCGACCCCGGGCGGCGCGGCGAGACGCTGTCGGTCGAAGAATTTGTCGCGCTGAGTGATGCATCCGCGTGAGGTTCGTCGCTACAATGGCGGCATTCCCGGCCCACCCACATCGATGAAGAACGGCAAGCCCTTTCCCGTCCCGGTCCGCGTGAAGAACGCGAAGCCCGCGAGACGTTACAACTGCCTCAAGTGCCCGGCGTACTGCTGCACCTACACCGAGATCGAGGTGAACACCCGCGACATCGAGCGCCTCGCGCGCCACTTCGGCATGACCTACGCGCAGGCCGAGGACCGCTTCACCAAGCTCGATGCGAAGGGCAAGGTGCGCATGCTGCGCCATCGCAAGGACTCGATCTTCGATTCCACCTGCGCGCTGCTCGACCAGGAGAAGCGCCGCTGCACCGTGTACGAGGCGCGCCCGGGCGTGTGCCGCAAGTATCCGGACAGCAACCGCTGCGGCTACTACGACTTCCTGCGCTTCGAGCGCGAGCAGCAGGGCGACGAGGAGCTGGTCGCGTTGACGTGAAAATGATTGGGGTCAGACCCCCATTTCACGAATTCAGGATCGCGCGCGGCCAGTGAGCCTGAGTTGGCGAAATGGGGGTCTGACCCCAATCATTCGGGGTGCGTCCCCGGGTTCCTTCAAGCGCGCTGGATGAACTCGATCTTGTAGCCGTCGGGGTCCTCGACGAAGGCGATCACGCTGCCGCCGAACTTCATCGGCCCGGGCTCGCGCGTGACCTTCCCGCCCTTCGCCTTCACCGCCTCGCACGCCTTGTACACGTCCGGCATGCCGATCGCGAGGTGGCCGAAGGCGTTGCCGAGGTCGTAGGACTTCGTATCCCAGTTGTGCGTGAGCTCGATGACGGCCTGCTCGCTTTCGTCGCCATAGCCCACGAAGGCGAGGGTGAAGCGGCCGTCCGGGTAGTCGTTCTTGCGCAGCAGCTTCATGCCGAGCACGTTCGTGTAGAAGTCGATCGAGCGCTGCAGGTCGCCGACGCGGATCATGGTGTGGAGAAGTCGCATGGAGCCTCCGGGAATTGGGCCCCGGCCTACGCCGGGGTGACGGAACAACGGCCCCGGCCTGCGCCGGGGTGACGGAACAACGGCCCCGGCCTGCGCCGGGATGACGGAACAATGGGCCCAGGCGCGCGCCCGGGTGACGAATCAAAACGAGCGGTACAGGTAATCGGTATCGAAGAGACGCGCGCGAAGCTGCCGGTAGTTCGGGCACTGCCGCTCCACCTCCGCCCAGAACGCGCCCGAATGGTCCATGTGCCGCAGGTGCGCGAGCTCGTGGCAGATCACGTAGTCGATGAGCTCGGGCGGCGCCTTCATCAGCCGCCAGGCGAGGCGCACTTCGCGCCGCGTGTTGCAGCTGCCCCAGCGCGCGAGCGCCGAGGACAACATCAGCCGGGGCGCAGGCAGGCGCGCGGCGGCCGACAGGGCGAGTACGCGCTCATGCAGGTAAGCGAGCGCCTCGCGCTTGTACCAGGCCACGATGGCGCGGCGAATCTCGCCTTCGTCCGGCGCACGCACCGCCGCGCGAACCTCGGATGCCACGCGCTCGACACGCGTGCGTCCGGCGAGCGCGAGCCGCAGCGTGAGGCCGCCGCCCAGGAACGGCAGGCGCGCGCCGTCGGTCCATGCGATCGGCGGGGCGCGCCGCGAGCGCCACTCGTCGATCTTGCGCAGCACCCACGCCTCGCTCTCGCGCACGAGCGCCTCGATGCGCGCGACCGGCATCGACAGCGGCGCGTTCACCGTGAGCCCGCTCTCGTCCACCTTGAGGCCCACGCCGCGGCGGCCGCGCCGGCGCACGAGGACGTAATCCAGCCGGCCTTCGGCGAGCGTGAGCGAGCGCGCGTCGCGCGAGACCGGCTCACGCGCCCGCATAAAGCTCCGGGGAGATGAGGCGCATCTGTCCCTCGATCCAGCCCTCGACCTCGTTGTTCACCGCGATCACATCACGCCCGTCGCTGCGGATCAAGGGGCCGATGACCACCTTCACGCAGCCGGGACGCTTGCGGAACGCATAGCGCGGCCACATCTCGCCCGCGTTGTGCGCCATGGGCAGGATCGGGGCGCCCGTCTTCGTGGCGAGCAGCGCGCCGCCGATGCCGTAGCGGCCGCGCTTGCCGGGCGCCACGCGCGTGCCCTCGGGAAAGATGGAGATCCACATTCCCTGCCGCAGCCGCTTCCTGCCCTGCTCGACGACCTGGTCGCGCGCGTTCTTGCCGCTCTTGCGATCGATGGCGATGGCGCGGATCGCGATGAGGCTCCAGCCGACGAAGGGCAGCCAGAGCAGCTCCTTCTTCACGATCCAGCATTGCGGCGGGAATTTCGCCTGCATGAAGATCGTCTCCCACGCCGACTGGTGCTTGGCCATGAGGATCACCGGCTCCCGCGGCACGTTCTCCCAGCCGCTCACCTCGTAGGTGATGCCGAGGCACCACCGCGCCCACGCGAGGGCGATCCTCGCGTAGGTGCGCGCGACGAATGCGCCCGCCCGGAAATTGGCGAATCCGGAGAGCGGCACGAGGATGCCGAAGAAGCCGGTGAGCAGGACCATGGCCACCAGGAAGACCGCCGAGCGCAGCGTCGTCATGCGTGCGCGGGCGCCTGGGCGATCAGGTGGCGCGAGGCGTCCGCGAGGTCCTCGAAAATGACGGTTCCCTTCGGCAGGGGGCCTTCGGCCTGCGTGATGCGGCCCTTGCCGGTGAGCACGAGCACCGGCTGCGCGCCGACCGCCTCGGCCACCTGCAGGTCCTTCAGCGAGTCGCCCACCACCGGGACGCCCTTCATGTCCGTGTGGAAGCGCGCCGCGATCTCCTCGAGCATGCCGGTGCGCGGCTTGCGGCAGCCGCATTGCTCGGTCGCGGTATGCGGGCAGAAGAAGAGCGCGTCGATGCGCCCGCCCTGCCGGAACACCATCTCCATCATCTTGTCGTTGATGGCGTTGAGCGTGGCCATGTCGAAGAGCCCGCGCCCGATGCCCGACTGGTTGGTGGCGACCACGACGCGGAAGCCGTGCTGGTTCAGCCGCGCGATCGCCTCGATGGAGCCGGGGATCGGGCGCCATTCGGCCGGCGACTTGATGTACAGGTCGCTGTCGTAGTTGATGACGCCGTCGCGGTCGAGGACGATGAGCTTCATCTCATGCGGCGAGCCTGGAGATGTCGGCCACGCGGTTCATCTGCCATTGCAGCTCGGAGAGCAGCCCCAGGCGTTTGCGGCGCACTTTCGGCTCGTCGACCATGACCATCACGCCGTCGAAGAACGCATCGACCGGCGCCTTCAGCACGGCGAAGCTCTTCAGGTACTCGGTGTAGTCGCCGCGCTCGAAGTGCGGCGTGGCCTCGCTCGAGGCATTGCGCAGCGCGCGGTACAGGTCGCGCTCCAGCGGCTCGTCGAGGCTCGATTCCTCGACGAACGAGTACTGCTCGCCCTTCTGCGTCGCCTGCCTGAGGATGTTGGAGATGCGCTTGTTCGCCGCCGCCAGGCTCTCGGCCTCGGGCAGCTTGCGGAACTCGCGCACCGCCTCGAGCTTCTTCGGGACCAGGTCCAGCCGGTCGTACTTCGAGTCGTCGCTCTGCACCTCGAGCACCGCCGCCACCTCGTGCGCCGTGTAGCCGCGCTCGCGCAGCAGGTTGTCTAGGCGCTCGCGCATGAACGACCACATTTCCGAGACGAGCGCTTCCGACTTGTCCGGCAGCACTTCGGGAAAGAGGTCGAGCGCGCGGCGGATGAGCGGCTGCAGCTCGATGGCGAGCGGCGTTTCCATGAGGATGCGGATCACGCCCAGCGCCGCACGCCGCAGGGCGAACGGGTCCTTGTCGCCCGTGGGCCGCTGGCCGATCGAGAACATGCCTGCGAGCGTGTCCATGCGGTCCGCCAGCGCCACCGCGATGCTCGCGTCGCCGGTGGGCAGCGCGTCGCCCGCGAAACGGGGCCAATAGTGCTGCTCGATCGCGCGCGCCACGGAAGGCTGCTCGCCGTCGGCCTCGGCGTAGTACTTGCCCATCACGCCCTGCAGCTCCGGAAACTCGCCCACCATGAGCGTCACGAGGTCCGCCTTCGCGAGCAGCGCTGCGCGATCGGCGTAGGGCTTGCCCTTCTCGCCCCGCGGCAACGTCTCCTGGATGCGGCTCGCGAGCTTCCGCAGCCGCTCGATGCGCTCGAGCTGGCTGCCGAGCTTGTTGTGGTAGACGATCGAGCGCAGCTGCGGCACGCGGTCGGCGAGCTTCACCTTCTTGTCGGTCTCGAAGAAGAAGCGCGCGTCGGCCAGCCGCGGGCGCACCACGCGCTCGTTGCCCTGCACGATGTTCGACGGGTCGTCCAGCCGCATGTTGCTCACGATGAGGAAGCGGTTCGTGAGCTTGCCGCCCGCGTCGAAGAGCGGGAAGTACTTCTGGTTCTGCCGCATCGTGAGCACGAGGCACTCGGCCGGCACGGAGAGAAACTCCGGCTCGAACGTTCCCGCGTAGACGGTCGGCATCTCCACGAGCGCGGTGACTTCGTCGAGCAGCGCTTCGTAGGCGGAGACGGCACCGAGGCTCGCGTGGACCCTGGCCGCGTTCTCCTCGAGCTGGCGGCGGATCTCGTCGCGGCGGGCGGTGAAGCTCGCCATCACGCCGCCCTCCTCGCGAAGCCGCGATTCGTACTCGTCGGCCGAGGCGATCGGAAACTGCGATGCGCCCTGGAAGCGGTGGCCGCGCGTCTCGCGCCCGGCGCGCAAGCCCAGGAGCGACACGGGCACCACGTCCTTTCCGTGCAACGCGACGATGCCGTGGACGGGCCGCACGAACTGCACCGTCGTGACGCCGTCCTCGAGCTGGTAGCTCATCACCTTCGGGATCGGCAGCGAGGACACGGCCTCCTCGAGCGCCGCCTGCAGCGCCTGCGCGAGCGGCACGGCGGGCGTCCGGGCATCGGCGAAGAGCATCTCGGTCTTGCCGTCGAGCTTGCGGCGCAATCCCGCCGGATCCGCGTTGCCGAGCCCGGCCGCCTCCAGCTTCTTGCGCAGCGCCGGCGTCGGCTGCCCGTTCGCGTCGAGCGCGACCGCCACCGGCATGAGCTTCACCTCGACGGCGCGTGGCTCGGACTGCGCCTTCACGTGCGGGATCGCCACGGCGAGGCGGCGCGGCGTCGCGAACGCGCGCGGCTCGGCGCCGGCTTCGGTCATCTCGCGCTTGGCGAGCCCCTTGGCGAGGGACTCGGCGAACGCATCGCCCAGGCGCTTCAACGCCTTGGGCGGAAGCTCCTCGGTGAGGAGCTCGACCAGCAGTGTCGCCGTCACGCCGCCTTCTCCAGCATCGGGAAGCCGAGGCGCTCGCGCGAATCGTAGTAGCTCTGCGCGACCGCGCGGGCCAGCGCCCGGATGCGCCCGATGTAACCCGCGCGCTCGGTCACCGAGATGGCGCCGCGCGCGTCGAGGAGGTTGAACGTGTGCGCCGCCTTGAGCACCTGCTCATAGGCCGGCAGCGCGAGCTGCGCTTCCATCAGCCGCTTCGCCGCCGCCTCGTGGTCCGAGAAATGGCGGAAGAGCGTGGGCGCATCCGAATGCTCGAAGTTGTACGACGACTGCTCCACCTCGTTCTGGTGATAGACGTCGCGGTAATGCAGGCGATGCGTGCGGCCGCCCTGCTTCCACTCGGTCCACACGAGGTCGAAGACGTTCTCGACCTTCTGCAGGTACATCGCGAGGCGCTCCAGCCCGTAGGTGATCTCGCCCGTGATGGGCTTGCAGTCGAGGCCGCCCACCTGCTGGAAGTAGGTGAACTGCGTGATCTCCATGCCGTTCATCCACACTTCCCAGCCGAGGCCCCACGCGCCGAGCGTGGGATTCTCCCAGTCGTCCTCGACGAAACGCACGTCGTTCCTGCCGAGGTCGAATCCCGCGGCCTGGAGCGACCCGAGATAGAGCTCGAGGATGTCCGGCGGCGAGGGCTTGAGCACCACCTGGAACTGGTAGTAGTGCTGCAGGCGGTTGGGATTCTCGCCGTAGCGCCCATCCTTGGGGCGGCGCGACGGCTGGACGTAGGCCGCGCGCCACGGCTCCGGCCCGAGGGAGCGCAGGAACGTGGCGGTATGCGAGGTGCCGGCGCCGACTTCCATGTCGTAGGGCTGCAGGATGGCGCAGCCCTGCCGGCCCCAGTAGTCCTGGAGGCTCAGGACCAATTGCTGGAAGGTGGACATCAGCCGAGGGGACGAATCAAAGCAGCAATTATAGGTGAGCGCCCCGGCGCGCGCCTTCAGGCCGGCGAAACGTCCAGCTCGGCCCGCACTTCGCGCACGAACCGTTGCACGCGGGCGGCGACGGCGGGCTCCTCCCGGTCCGTTTGCCACACGTGCGCGCGCGCCTCGAGCGACTGCAGGGCCTGGCGCCACAGCCCGGGTGTAGAGAGGAAGCCCGCGCGCCGCCCCTGGCGCGCGATCCACAGGCGCTCCTCGAGGCACGTCACGCGCATGTCGCGCTGGTCCTGCTCCTGGCCCTCGTGCATGCGGTATTCGCTCAGCACGCCCGCGTGGTAGTAGGCGAAGCCGCGCGAGAGCAGGCGAAGCCACATCGAGAGGTCGGCGAGGCAGTGGTAGTCCGTGCCACCCCAGCGGAACAACCGGCCGTCTTCCAGCGCCAGCTGCGAGCGGCGGAACATCGCGGTGGTCGGCTCGCCGATGAGGTTCAGCGCGTTCACCAGCACGAAGTCCCCGAGCTCGCGCCCCAGCATCAGCGCGGAAACCCCCGAGACCGGCTGCGTGGAGGCGAGATCGGGGCACACGCGCCCCGCGGCATCGATGACGCATCGCCGGCTGGTGGCGAGCGTGACGTGCGGGTTCACCGAGAAGATGCCTGCCAGCGTGGCCAGGCAATCCGGCCGCAGCCGGTCGTCGTCGTTCAGGAACTTGACCAGGTCGGCGCGCGCTTCCGTGAAGCATTGCAGGAAGTTGCCGGCGAACCCGAGGCGCTCGGGATTGCGCCGGTAGCGCACGCGCGCAGAGGCGGCATCGCGCACGATCCGCTCGATCGCGGTGCCGGGCGAATCGTCGCAGACGACCACCTCGAAATCCGCATGGCGCTGGGCGAGCGCGCTCGCGAAGGCCTGCGCGAAGAAGCGCTCGTTGTACGCGGGAATGAGGATCGAGACCGGCTCGGCCATCGGCTCAGGCTGCCCGGCGCCGCCACGCGAGCACGAGCACGATCACCACGATCGCCACGACCGGCGGCGCGTTGCCCCAACGCGCGTACGGCGTAAGGCCCTCATAGGGCACGACACGCTCGATCAGCGTGCCCGCGGTGAACGGCGGAAGCCGCGAGACCACGTGGCCCGTCTCGTCGATCGCCGCCGAGGCGCCGGTATTGGTCGAGCGCACCATCCAGCGCCCGGTTTCCAGCGCGCGCATCTGCGAGGCCTGCAGGTGCTGCTCGGCGGCGAGCGACTTCCCGAACCAGGCGTCGTTGCTCACGTTCACGAGGATCTGCGCCGCGGGCAGCTGCCGGATGAGCTCCTCGCCGAAGATGTCCTCGTAGCAGATCGCCACGCCGAAGCGCAGCCCCGCCGCCGTGAGCGCCGGCTGGCTCGCGTCGCCGCGCGAGAAGTCGCTGAGCGGGATGTGCAGGATCGCGAGCACCCAATGGAAGCCGGTCGGGATGAACTCGCCGAACGGGACGAGGTGGCGCTTGCGGTACGCGCCGCCGCCGGCCGCGGTGATGTTCACGAGGCTGTTGAAGTATTCGTAATCGTTGCCGCGGAAGCGCCGCTCCACCGTGCCCAGCAGGATGTCCTTGTTGGCCTCGCGCGCGTGGGCGCGAAGGCTCTCGAGGTAGTCGGGCGGCAGCTCGTCGAGGAACGCCGGCAGCGCGGTCTCGGGAATCACGACGATGCGCGCATTGGCATCGAAGATCATCCGTCGATAGGCCTCGAGCGTGCGCACGCGCATGTCGTCGCGCCACTTGAGCTCCTGCGCGATGTTGCCCTGGAGCAGCGCCATGGTGACGGGCTTGCCGGATTGGTGCGTGAACTCCGGAATGCCGGCCGCAAGGGCGCCCGCGAAGATCACCGCGATGGCCGCCGCGCACGCGATACGTCCGCGCGCGGATGCGCCGGCGACGAACAGCGCGGCCAGGCTCGCCGCGACGAGCGTCACGGCCAGCGACGTCCCGTACGCGCCGGCGTACGGCGCGAAATGGGCGAGCGGGCCGTCGGGCACCTGCGACGTGCCGACAGTGAGCCACGGAAACCCCGTGAAGAGCCAGCCGCGGATCCACTCGAAACCGGGGAACGCGGCCGCGGCGAAGAAGACGCGTGCGATGGCCGTCGCCGGGGCGAAGCGCATGGCCGCCCATCCCGTGAGCGCCGGGAAGAGCGCGAGATAGCCGCAGAAGAGCAGCGTCGCGAGCGCCGCCAGCGGCAGCGGCATGCCGCCGAAGTCGTGCAGGCTCACGTACACCCACGACACGCCCGCGAGGAAATAGCCGAGGCCGAACGCGAAGCCGCAGAGCGCGGCATCGCGCGGCGTGGCGCTGCGCGACCATAAGTGGAACACCAGCGCGAGCGCGACGATCGGAACCGGCCACGCGTAGAACGGTGCGAAGCCGAAGACGCACGCGGCGCCCGCGATCGCGGAAACGGGCACTCGCACGGCGGTCACGCCGCGGGCGTCTTGCCGTCGGGCTTCTCGATGAGAAGCGAATGGATCTTGCGGCTGTCGGCGCGCAGCACCTGGAAGTTGAAGCCGTCGATGTTGATGCTCTCGCCGCGCTTGGGCAGGCGCCCGAACCGCGCGGTGACCAGCCCTCCCACCGTGTCGAAGTCCTCGTCCGGGAAGGAGCTGCCGAAGTAGTTGTTGAAGTCCGCGATCTCGGTGACCGCCTTCACGCGATAGCGGCCGTTGCGGTCCACGAGGATGTTGTCCTCGGTCTCGTCGAAGTCGAACTCGTCCTCGATGTCGCCCACGATCTGCTCGATGACGTCCTCGATCGTGACCAGGCCCGAGACGCCGCCGTACTCGTCCACGACGATGGCGATGTGGTTGCGGTTGGCGCGGAATTCCTTCAGCAGCACGTTGAGCCGCTTGGCCTCGGGCACGAACACCGCCGGGCGCAGCATCTCGCGCAACTCGAATTCCTCTTCCGCGTAGAACCGCAGCAGGTCCTTCGCGAGCAGGATGCCGATCACGTTGTCGCGGTTGTCCTCGAACACGGGAAAGCGCGAGTGCGCCGTCTCGATGACGAACGGGATGAACTTCCCGGGGCTCTCGGCGACGTCGAGCATGTCCATCTGCGAGCGCGGGATCATGACGTCGCGCACCTGCGTCTCCGACACCTGCAGCACGCCCTCGATCATCGAGAGCGCCTCGGCGTCGAGCAGGTGCCGCTCGAAAGCGCCGTGGAGCAGCTCGATCAGCTGGTCGCGGTCCTCCGGCTCGCGCAGGAGGAGCGACGACAGGCGCTCGAGCAGGCTCGGCTTGGCGGGTTCGTTCATTCACCGAAAACGGTGATGGGGGACGAATACTGTAGCAAACGCCGCGCCGGAGCGTTTTAGCGGTACGGGTCGGGAAAGCCGAGCGAAGCGAGGATTCGCCGCTCGCGGCGCTCCATGCGCGCCGCGTCCGCGTCGTTCTCGTGGTCCATTCCCTGCAGGTGGAGGCAACCGTGCACGAGCAGGTGCGCATAGTGGGCGCGCACGGGCTTGCCCTGCTCGCGCGCCTCGCGCGACACGACGGGCGCGCAGATGACGAGGTCGCCGGCGAGCGGCTTGCGCGAATACGGGAAGCTCAACACGTTGGTCGCGTGATCCTTGCCGCGGTACGCGCGGTTGAGCCGCCGCCCCTCGGTTTCGGCGACGAAGCGAACGGTGACTTGCGCCTGCGCAGGCAGGACGGCGCAGGACCACCGGCGCAGGAGCGCGTCGGATGGGATGTGAGAGGCGCGGGAGATGCGCTGGATGAAGAGACCGGGCCCCGGCCTTCGCCGGGGTGACGATGCGGTGGCCCCGCGCGTCGTCACTTCTTACTGTCGCGGCGATCGTAGGCGTCGACGATCGCCTGCACCAGCGGATGGCGCACCACGTCCTCGGACTGGAATTCCGTGATGGCGATGCCGCGCACGCCGCGCAGCACGTCGCGCGCGTCGATGAGGCCCGAGGCCTGGCCCTTGGCGAGGTCGATCTGCGTCACGTCGCCGGTCACGACGGCCTTGGAACCGAAGCCGATGCGCGTGAGGAACATCTTCATCTGCTCGGGTGTGGTGTTCTGCGCCTCGTCGAGGATCACGAACGAGTGGTTCAGCGTGCGCCCGCGCATGAAGGCGAGCGGCGCGATCTCGATGGCGCCGCGCTCGAAGCTGCGCGTGACCTGGTCGAAGCCCATGAGGTCGTAGAGCGCGTCGTAGAGCGGCCGCAGGTAGGGATCGACCTTCTGCGCGAGGTCGCCCGGCAGGAAGCCCAGCTTCTCGCCCGCCTCCACCGCGGGACGCGTGAGCACGATGCGCTTCACCGCGTCGCGCTCGAGCGCATCGACCGCCGCGGCCACGGCGAGGAAGGTCTTGCCCGTGCCCGCGGGCCCCACGCAGAACGTGATGTCGCAGCTGCGCATGTTCTGCAGGTACTGCGCCTGCCTCGGCGTGCGCGCGGTGAGCTCGCTGCGCCGCGGAAGCAGCAGCGCCGGGCCCTCGGCCGGGGGATGGATCGACTTGCGTGGCGATCCCTCGCCGAGCGAGTGCGAGATCTCCACGAGCCCGAGCTGGATGTCCTCGACGCCCAGCTCCTCGCGGCCGGCGAGATCGTAGAAGCGCCGCAGGGCCTGCGCGGCCTGGTCCACCTTCTGCCGCGGCCCCGTCACGGTGAAGCGCTCGCCGCGGCGCGCGATGTTCACGTCGAGCGCGGTCTCGATCTGCCGCAGGTTCGCCTCGAGCGGCCCGCAAAGCATCGCAAGCCGTGCATTGTCGACCGGCTTGAACGCCACTTCTTCGGTTGCCTGTCTTCTTCTCGTTGTCGCCAAGGGTGATTGGGCCCCGGCCCATTGCGGCGACAGCCGCGGCCGGGGCGACCGGCAGTTACGCGCTCACGCGCTGCATCGGCGCCTTCAGCGCCTCTTCCAGCGTGTTGAGGCAGTCGTCGAGGTGCGCGCGCGCCTCCTTCGAAAGGCCCGGCCTGTTCTGCGCCGTCCTCAGCTGCTTCACGAGCGCCTTGGCGTTCTCGCGCTGCAGCGAGCGCGCATCGGCCGGCGCGTTGCCCGCGCGCGTCAGCATGAACACGACCCGCTTCAGGTGCTCGCGCTGGAGGTTGCGGCGCATGAGCGGGATATCGCTCGCGCCCTTGAGGTCGCCCCAGATCGCCGCCTGCAGCGTGTCGTACATCTCGGAAAGCGACAGCCCCTTCTGGCCGTCCGAGAGCTTCAGGCTCGTGTCCAGCATGCGCGCGGCCACGGCCTCGCTCATGAGGCGGTCGAGCACCATCGTCTGCAGCTGCAGCACGCGCGAAGCCAGCGTGAAGCTCGCCTTCTCGCCCACGCCCGTCTCGAACGGATCCGCCGCGAGGCGCGTGAGGAACTCCGGCTTGAACTTGAAGCTGTTCGCGCGGAACAGGCCCTCGGTCACGAGCTTGAGCGCGTCGCGCTGCTGGTCGGGCGCGATGGGCGTGAAGCTCGCGCGCGGGCTGCCGGCGCGGTCACGCACGTACACCACGCCGCCCACGTACTTCGCGGCGAGCTGCGCGGCGAGCGAGTACTGTGCGAAGCCGGAGACCACGTTGCGGTAGAGGACGTCGCGGCCCTCGTCGTCCGGCAGCTTGCGCGACTCCCAGCGCTCCCACAGCTCGCGCGAGAGCATCATGCGGCGCTTGGCGAACGCGAGCGGGTTGGCGCCGAGGTCGCGCTGGTTCACCTCCGGGTCCGCGGCATCGTTGCCCATGCCGGTCTCTTCGTCGGTGGCGTAGGCGAGCTGCGGCTCGGTGCTGCGCGCGGCGATCTTCGCCAGCTCCGCGCCCTCCTGCTGGGCCGGGATCTCCTTGTACGCGTACTCGATCGCCCAGTAGTCGTAGGGGCCGAGGGTGCTCATCACGTACTCGCCCTGCTTCTCGTTGTTGAGCGCGATGTTCCACGCGTTGTAGTCCATCACGGAGCCGCCGAGGCCGTGCTCGTGCGTGAACTGCGCATCCTGCAGCTGCTGCTCGGTGTAGATGGTCGATGCGCGGAAGTTGTGCCGCAGCCCCAGCGTGTGGCCGACCTCGTGGGTCACGACGTCCTTGAGCGTGGCCTTGATGATGGCCTCGGCTTCCGGCCCGTTGGGGTCGAGCTCGCCGCGAGCCTCGAGCAGCCCCGAGGCGAACGCCTCTTCCTGGAACGCCTCCGCGCCGTACGCGCAGAGGAGCTGGTCGTCTTCGGCGCGCGCGTTCGCCGGCTTCGGCATGGGCTTCGGGAACTGCTCGCCCGACAGGCGCCGCGGCAGGCGCGTCCAGCCCTGCGAGATCGCGATGTCCGCATCGAGGATCTCGCCGGTGCGCGGGTCGACGCGGCGCGGGCCGATGGCCAGCGCGCCGTCGCTCGTGTCGAGGTACCAGCGGATCGAGGCGTGGCGCAGGTCCGCGGTGTCGAAGTCAGCGTCCTCGGGCTGCATCTCCACGCGGATCGCATCCTTGAAGCCGATGCGCTCGAACGCCTTGTTCCATTCCAGCACGCCCGCCTTTACCGTGTCGCGGTACTCGAGCGGGATGTTGCGGTCGAGCCAGAAGACGATCGGCTGCTTGGGCTCCGACATGGGCGCGTTCGGGTCCTTCTTCTCCAGGCGCCAGCGATTCACGAAGTACTGGCGCGGGTATGGCGCGAGGTCGTTCGTGTACTCGCTGTGGCGCGAGACGAAGTGCCCGATGCGCGCATCGGCCTTGCGGGGATGCATCGGCTCGTCGGGCAGCTTGGCGAGGCTGTAGTAGTAGCCGAGGAACATGCTGCGCTGGTCCTCGAGCGTGCCGGGCAGGCTCGTCTCGCGGTTGTTCGGGTTCGGCAGCTTGGGCATCGCGAAATGCGCCGACACCTCGAACGCCGCCATGTCCTTCGTCGAGCGCACCTTCACGAAGCTCGAGTTGCGCTGGTCGAACGAGTATGGCGCGTGATAGGCCGCCTCGAGCGTGGTCGAGTCACCGGGCAGGTCCGTGATGAACAGGCCATTCGCCTCCACGAGCACGGACTTGCGCTCGGGGTGCGGCGAGCTCACGACCGTCGCCGAGCCCAGCAGGCTGTCGGTGAAGCTCTGCTCCGCGGCGCGCGCGAGCGGCGTGCCTTCCTGGGCCGCGTAGCGCGTGTTCTTCGCGATCATCTGCACGAGGTTGCCGATCTTGCGGAACTCGACCACGTAGCCGCGCATCATGAACGGGTAGATGAAGTTCTCGCCGAGGCCGCGCGTGCGGTTGATGGCGAGGTAGAAGGGCTTGTTGAACTGCTCGGGCTTGAGCTCGAGCCAGACCTTCTCGTCCTTCTGGTAGAGCGTGAAATAGCCGGGGATCTCGGTCGCCTCGCGGACGACGGAATCGAACGGCCGCGGCGCCGGCGTGTGCGGCGTGTTCTGCGGCGTGCCGGGCAGCGTGGTCGGCAGCTGCACCGTGGGCTGGGTGGCAGGCTGCTGGTCCTTCGGTGCCGGGGCGGGCGCCGGCGTCGGCTGGGGCGGCGTCTGCGCAGGCACCGGCTTGTCGGCGGCCATGGCCGACGTGCCGAACGCGATGATCAGCGCGGGGAGGAGTTTGGTGGTGCGGAGAATCGACGTCATGAACGCTCCTCTAGTGCGGGGACCGGGGTCCCGGGTTTCTGCTGCGATGCGGCGATGCGGCCGCGCAGGCTGTGCGGATAGGCCTGCGTGATGTCCACATCCACGTAGCGGCCGATGAGGCGGGCGGGACCCGCGAAATTGACCACGCGGTTGTTGGCGGTGCGCGCCGCGAGCTCCGCGGCGTTCTTCCGGGCGTGCCCTTCCACGAGCACGCGCTGGCGCGTGCCGACCATGGCGAGGGAATACTCGTCGTACAGCGCCTGCAGCCTCGACTGGAGGCGCTGCAGGCGGGCGAGCTTCAGCGCGTGCGGCGTGTCGTCGTGCAGGCTCGCCGCCGGCGTGCCCGGGCGCGGGCTGTAGATGAAGCTGAAGGCGCCGTCGAAGCGGACGTCCTCCACGAGCTTCATCGTCGCCTCGAAATCGCCCTCGGTCTCGCCCGGGAAACCCACGATGAAATCGGTGGTGAGCGAGATGTCGGGCCTCGCGGCGCGCAATCGCCGGACGATCGAGCGGTACTCGAGCGACGTGTAGGCGCGCTTCATCGCCGCCAGGATGCGATCGCTGCCCGATTGCACCGGCAGGTGCAGGTGCGAGACCAGCTTCGGCAGCTTCCCGTAGGCATCGATGAGGCGCTGCGTGAAATCCAGCGGATGCGACGTGGTGTAACGGATGCGCTCGATGCCCTCGATCTTCGAGACCTGCGCCAGCAGCAGCGCGAAATCCGCCGCCGCGCCGTCGGGCAGCTCACCGCGATACGCGTTGACGTTCTGGCCGAGCAGCGTCACTTCCATGACGCCCTGGCTTGCCAGGTGCCGGATCTCCGCGAGCACGTCGCCGAGCGGGCGCGAGACCTCCTCGCCACGGGTGTACGGAACGACGCAGAAGCTGCAGTACTTGCTGCAGCCTTCCATGATCGAGACGTAGGCGGAAGCGCCTTCCACGCGCGCCGGCGGCAGGTGGTCGAACTTCTCGATCTCCGGGAACGAGATGTCCACCTGCGGGACGCCGCTCGCGCGGCGCTGCGCCAGCATCTCCGGCAGCCGGTGCAGCGTCTGCGGGCCGAACACGAGGTCGACGTAAGGAGCGCGGCGGACGATCTGCTCCCCCTCCTGGCTCGCCACGCAGCCGCCCACGCCGATCATGACGCCGGGGCGCGCCTGCTTTAAGGCCCGCGCACGGCCGAGATCGGCGAATACCTTCTCCTGCGCCTTCTCGCGAACGGAGCAGGTATTGAAGAGGATGAGGTCCGCTTCGGCGGGGTTCGAGGTCTTCTCGAACCCCTCGGCGGCGGCGAGGACGTCGGACATGCGGTCCGAGTCGTACTCGTTCATCTGGCATCCGAACGTGCGGATGAAGACCTTCTTGGCTTGCGACATGCGTTCCTGGAAACGGAGCTGAATCCGGGCAGGGGTGGACACGTTTTGTACGAATCCATCCTACAGGAATCGAGATCCGATGTCGGACGACGCGCATTAAAAATGTAAGCCCCGGACTACGGGATGCGCCGATCGGACCACGTGCATATGGACTCCTGCGGCCGGATTCGGCTCCGGCCCTACCCGGGCGTGGATGCCGGGACAGCCGTTGTGGCGATCGGTCCACGGCGGCCGTAGGCCAGCGCCAGTTCTTGCGCGCACGCCGCAACCGCTCGCGGCCGGCCCGGTCCCAAAACCTGAGCGCACGCAGCGACCCGCTGTGCCGGCTTTTTGCCGGTAGCGCCGAAACCAGGCCTTGATCACAGGAGGAACGACACATGAAGCGATTCACGCGAAGTATCCTGGCAGCCGCCGTCGTGGGCGCCTTCGCCGCCACGCCGGTGCTTGCCGCCGACAGCGCGAGCTCGAACGACCTGAACAAGAACAGCGCGACGAGCTCCAGCAGCACGGACAGCTCGAGCAGCAAGATGGGGTCCAGCAGCACCATGGGCTCGAGCGGCACCAACGGCGCGAGCAGCAGCATGGGATCCAGCGGCAACAACGGCTCCAGCAGCACCTCGGGCACCAACGGCGCGACCTCGGCCTCCGGATCGTCCCTCAGCGGAAGCGCGAGCCAGAGCTCGAGCACCTCGCTGAATGGCTCCGCTTCGCTCAATTCGTCGACGACGACCAGCCCGACGACCTCGACGACCACCACCCAGCCGTC
>DASTGG010000378.1:0-8178 GCA_035719385.1 Usitatibacter sp. | reverse complement strand
CGCGGGCGCAAGCGCTACGACATCATCGTGTCCGAGCCCTCGAACCCGTGGGTGAGCGGCGTGGCCTCGCTGTTCACCGAGGAGTTCTATCGGCGGGCCGCGTTGTACCTCAACGATGGCGGGGTCATGTCGCAGTGGCTGCACCTCTACGAGATCGACACGGAGACGGTCGCCTCGATCATCGGAGCCTTCCAGAAGACCTTCCCGCAGTTCGTGGCCTACATGCCCAACGATGGCGACATCGTGCTCATCGCGCGCAAGAACGGCGCGCCGGGCGCGGTCGACCCCGCGGTGCTGGCGTTGCCGGGCCTGCAGCCGATCCTGAAGAAGACCCGCCTCACCGACCTCGAGGCGCTGAGGCGCCACGCCGTCGCCTCGTCGAACACGTTGAAGCCGATGCTCGCCACGTACCGGGCACCCGCGAACTCGGACTTCTTTCCGCTCGTCGACTATCGCACGTCGAAGACCCGCTTCACCGGGGCGCGCGCGTCGGAGCTGGGAGAGCTGCTCGCAGCCGGATTGCCGATGGTCGAGATGCTCGATGGCGAGTTCGTGCCGACGTCGACGCCGCGGCCCCTGTCGAGCGCCACGCCGGGGTCCGTCGCCGCGATGAACGGTTGGACCGTGCTCGGGGGCATTACCGGACGGTCGGAAGTGCGCCGCCGGGTGAACGGCGAACGCACCGAGGAGGATGCCGGCCGCACGTTCCGCCTCTGGGGCAGCGCATGCAGTCCGGACTGGACGTTCGACGACGTGCTTCCGCTGATGGTGCGCGTGGCTGAAGTGGTCAACACGCAGCTCGATTCGCGGTCCTCCAGGCCCATCTGGGACGACATGGTGGGCTCGCGCTGCGCACGTGCGTTGCCCCCCGCGGAGCACCGCTGGCTGGAGCTTTTCCAGGCCGTGGCCGCGCGTGACGCCGATCGAATGGCGACGCTCGGCGAGGCGCTCGTCTCGAACGTTTCGACCGCGGGCCCCCAGACCGAGTACGCCTTCCTCGCCGCCGTGACCGGCATGTTGTGCCGGGGCGAATCGCAGCGCGCGCGCGAATTCATGGACAAGAGCATCAAGGCGCTGCGCAGGGGACAAAGGGCGACGCAACTGCGCTACCTCGACGCCATCGCGACCGATCCGGCCGCCTCGGCGGCCGCGGCGCGCTGCCGCTAGCTGGCGCTCCTGCGCGGCATCTTCAACGGCATGCCGTTGGACTGGTAGGTGACGTAGTACTCGAGGTGGTTCAGCTCGTCGGAGCCGGCGGGGAAGGGCGCCGCGCCCATGCGCTCGAGGCATTCGCGCATGCGCGCCTGCAGCGTGAGCGCCCTGCCGTTGCGCACCCACGGGCCGCCCGTGGCCTGCCCTTCCACCGATGCGAGCGTCGATTCGCCGAAGCGCTTGCCCGCCGCCTGCACGTGGCAGGAGGCGCACGCGAAGTTGCGTTGCCCCATGCGCGTCACGTAGAGCCGCTTGCCTTCGTCGAAACGGGCCTGCGCGGCGGCCGGGATGCGCACGTTGATCTTCTGGCCGTTCGCGAGCGAGCGCACGTACGCGACGATGGCGCCCATCGTCTCGGGATCCGCCGCGTCGTAGAGGTCCTCGTGGTGCGCCTTGAGGCACTGGTTGATGGCCATCTCGAGCGTGACCACGCGCTTCACGCGCGGGTCGTACTGCGGGTAGGCCGCGGCGATGCGCCGGCCGCCGTTCGGGAAGCAGCCGGCGAGCGAGCGCTTGTCCTTGAACTTGCGCAGCCACAGCGTGCGGCCGCGCTCGATCACCGCTTGCATCGCGCCGGCGTCGACGCCGCCCTCGGCGGCTGGCGCCACGGCGGGCGGCGCGTCATCGGGCAATGCCTGCAGGAATTGAACGATGCGCGCGAGCTCCCCCGCATCGAGGATGCGGTGGTGGCCGAACGGCGGCATGGCGGTATCCGGGTTCGCCTTCATCGGATCCTCGACGATCTCGCGCAGCTTCGCCGCGCCGAGCTCGCGCATGCGTGCGCCGGCGAGCGGCGGGCCGACGTCGCCGCCGCTCCGGCCGAGCGATCCGGGAAGCTGGTGGCAGGCGATGCAGTTGCCCTTGTCGGGCCGCGTGAAGACATCGGGGATGGCGGCGGCCTGCGCGAGGGCCGCGCCCGCGATCATCGCGCCGGGGGCGCCGACCCCGAGAACCGTCGCGGCTGCGAGGATGGCCGCGTGGCGCTTCAACTGATGTTCAGCGCCTTCTCGGCGGCGCGCTGGATCTCGAGCTGCGCGCGCAGCTCGCGCAGGCGCGACTCGGCGCTCGAGATCTCGTAGAAGTTGCTGCCCTTCTGCTTGACCGCGAGCTCCAGCTGGTCGACGGCCGCGGACAGGTTGCCCTTGCGGTAGTACGCCTCGGCCTGCGCGCGATGCTGCGCGATGGGCTGGCCCGTGTGCTCGTAGGCGCGCGCCTGGATCTCGTAGAGCCTCGGGTCGTCCTGCACCAGCCGCAGGCGATCGTCCAGCTCCGCGAGCACCTCCTTGTCGCGGCCCATCGCCGTGAGCTGGTTGAGATACCCATAGAGCAGCGCGCGGTAGCTCGCGTTGGCGCGCACGGCCTTGCGGTAGATTTCGACCGACTGGTCGTTGCGGCCCATGTCGGCGGCGAGCTGCGCGGCGAGCAGCTCGAACGCCGGGTGCGATGCGCCCTGGCGCAGCGGCTCGAGCGTCTTCCACGCGCCCTGCAGGTCGCGGGCGCGGCGCTGCGCGAGCGCCATGCCGTACACGTCCTCGCGCGGGCGCACGACGGTCTTGTCCTCGAGCAGCGTCTTGAAGAGCTCCACCGCTTCGGCCGCCGAGCCGGTCGAGGCGCGGATCTTGGCGCGCGCGATGCGATAGTCCAGGCTGTCCGGCACCATGCGCGCGGGCAGCTCGTTCACGCGGTCCTGGATGTCGGCGATGCGCTCGGTGGTGAGCGGGTGGGTGCGCAGGTAGGAAGGCGCTCCCTTGTACTCGTTCAGGCGGTTGGCGCGCAGCATCCGGTCGAAGAAGCTCGCCATGCCGCGCGGATCGAAGCCGGCGCGATCGAGCAGCGTGAGGCCCACGCGGTCCGCCTCGCGCTCGTGCTCGCGCGTGTAGTTGAGCTGGTTCTGGATCTGGAGGGCACCCGCGCCCGCGATGGCCGCCTCCGTGATCTGGCCGCTCTGCGAGCCGCCGCCGCGCGAGGCGAGCATCGCGAGCGCGAGCGCCGCGAGCGAGGTCCATTGCGTGCCGCGGCTGCCGTGCATCATGCGCGCCTGGTGGCGCTGCAGGATGTGCGCGATCTCGTGCGCCACCACGCCGGCGAGCTCCGATTCGTTCTGCGTGAGCGCGATGAGCCCCGTATGCACGCCGATATGGCCGCCCACGAGCGCGAAGGCGTTGATCGTGTCGTCCTGCACGACGAAGAAGCTGATCTCGCGCCGCGGCCCCTCGGCGGCGAGGAGCAGCCGCTGGCCGAGCGAGTTGAGGTAATCGGAGACTTCCGGATCGTCGACGTACGCCGGATCTATGCGCACGTCGCGCATGATGCGGTTGCCGATGGTCCGCTCCTGCGTCTCGGAGAGCGAGGCGCTGGACGCATCGCCGAGATCCGGCAGGCCCTGGGCGGAAGCGGCGATGGCGGCGGCGGCGAAAAGGAAGCTGAAAAGGAGGGCCCTGAAGCGCACGAAGGTCCGGCGGTCCGGCTAACTGCTTTAAAATAAATCGATTATGACCGAAAAACTGACCCACTTCGACGAACGCGGCGCGGCCCGGATGGTTGACGTCGCGGCCAAGCCCGAGACCCACCGGGTGGCCGTCGCCGGCGGCGCGATCCGCATGCGGCCCGAAACGCTCGCCCTGGTGCGCTCGGGGACCTCGAAGAAGGGAGACGTGCTCGGCGTGGCGCGCATCGCGGCCATCCAGGCGGCCAAGCGGACCTCGGAGCTGATCCCCCTGTGCCATCCGGTGCCGCTCACGTCGGTGCAGGTCGATTTCAGCATCGACGAGGCCAACGTGCGCGTCGAGTGCCGCGCCACGGTCGAATGCACCGCGCGCACCGGGGTCGAAATGGAAGCCCTTACCGCGGTGCAGGTCGGGCTGCTCACGATCTACGACATGTGCAAGGCCGTGGACCGCGGCATGACCATGGAAGGAATCCGCCTGCTCGAGAAGCGCGGCGGGAAATCCGGGACCTACGTCGCGGACTGAAATTCAGGATTTTGCTTATCCGGAGATTGCCATGGATGCTCAAGCCTTCGATCGCGAACTCGACGTGCGCGGGCTCAACTGCCCGCTTCCCATCCTGCGCGCCAAGAAGGCGCTGGGCGAGCTCAAAGCCGGCCAGGTCCTCAAGGTCGTGGCCACGGACCCGGGCTCGGTGAAGGACTTCCAGTCCTTCTGCAAGCAGACCGGCAACGAGCTGCTGTCGCACTCCGAAGGCGCGGAGTTCACCTTCTTCATGAAGAAGCGCTGAGGGGACGCACCCCGGGTCTTACTCGACGAAGAGGTCGGTGAAGAGCGGCACGCCGGGCGTCACCGCGTAGCGGCCGAAATCCTGCACGCCGCGGCTGCGCAGCAGGTCCTCGTCGATGTAGAAGTTGCCCGTGTTGGCGCGCGCGTCGCTCGTGAGGATCGCGTGCGCCGCATCGGCCATGATGGCGGCGTGGCGGCTCGCCCGCAGGATCTCGGCGGGGAAGTGCACCTGCACCGCGGCGGTCGCGATCGTCGTGCGCGGCCAGAGCGAGTTCACGGCGATCCCGTCGCGCTTGAGCTCCTCGGCCATTCCCAGCGTGCAAAGGCTCATGCCGTACTTGGAGATCGTGTAGGCCACGTGCCCCGCGAACCATTTCGGCTGCATCGCCAGCGGCGGCGAGAGCGTGAGGATGTGCGGGTTCGACGCCTTCTTCAGGTGCGGGATGCAGGCCTGCGAGCAGAGGAACGTGGCGCGCAGGTTCACGGCCATCATGAGGTCGAAGCGCTTCGCCGGCGTCTCCACGGTGGGCGTGAGGCTGATCGCGCTCGCGTTGTTCACGAGGATGTCGATGCCGCCGAAGGTCTCGGCCGTCTTCGCCACCGCGGCCGCGATCGCGTTCTCGTCGCGCACGTCCACCTGCATGGGCAGCGCCTTGCCGCCCTCGGCCTCGATCTCGGCGGCGACGCTGTGGATGGTGCCCTCGAGCCGCGGATGCGGGTCGGAAGTCTTCGCGGCGATGGCGATGCGGGCGCCGTCGCGCGCGGCGCGCAGCGCGATCTCGCGCCCGATGCCGCGCGAGGCACCCGTGATGAACAACGTCTTGCCGGCGAGCGTGGCCATGATCGGGATCCTCAGCGCGTGGGCTCTTCCGAGGCCGCGATGATACCGCGGCTCACGTACACGGTCCTCAGGTGCGTGCGGAAGGTGGGCATCTGCGACAGGAACACCAGCCCCGTGGCGAGCGAGATGACGCCGCCCACGACGAACGTGAGCTGCACGCCGATGTGCTCCGCGAGCCATCCCGCGAGGAAGTGCCCGAAGGGCGCCACGCCGATGAAGAACATCGTGTAGTAGCTCATCACGCGGCTGCGCTTCTCCTCGTCCACCATCGTCTGCAGGATCGTGTTGCACGCGGCCCCCGTCATGAACATCCCGAAGCCCACCATCATCATGAGCACGGTGGAAACCGCCACGTTCGTCGACAGGCCGAAGCCGACCGCGCCCGCGCCCGCGGCCATCGCGGAGTAGGGGATCCAGCGGCCCAGCCCGCGCACGGTGGGCCGCCTCGCGAGGGTCACGGCCGAGATGAGCGCGCCCAGCCCGACCGCGCCGATGAAAAGGCCCACCAGCGCCGCGCCCTGCTGGAACGTGCGCACCGCCATGGCGGGCATGAGCGTCGAATACGGGCTCACCGAGAAGCTCACCAGCGCGAGCGCGAAGAGCATTCGCCGGATCGGCAGCAGCCCCATGGCGTAGCGCCAGCCTTCCGCCAGGTCGTGGAACGGATGCGACGGCGCGCGCGGCGGGCGGCGGGCGACCGTGATCCGCAGCAGCGCGATCACCACCGCGACGTAGCTCACGGCATTGACCGCGAAGCACACCGTCTCGTTGAACGCGGCGATCAGCACGCCGCCGATGGACGGCCCGATGAGGCGCGTGCCGTTCATGAGCATCGAGTTCATCGCGATCGCGTTGGGCAGGTCCTCGCGCTTTTCCAGGAGCTGCACGAAGATCGACTGGCGCGTCGGCGTCTCGAACGCATTCAGCACGCCGTTGACGAGCGCGAGCGCGGCGAGCTGGCCCATGGTGATGAGCCCGGTGCCCGAAAGCACCGTCAGCACGGCCGCCTGCAGCCCCATGAGGCTCAGCACGGTGATGAGCAT
The DNA here is from genome assembly GCA_035719385.1 of Usitatibacter sp. Classification (GTDB taxonomy): domain Bacteria; phylum Pseudomonadota; class Gammaproteobacteria; order Burkholderiales; family Usitatibacteraceae; genus Usitatibacter. The sequence goes on along the minus strand of DASTGG010000378.1, from coordinate 1,846 downwards.
CTTGCGGCGGCTCACGCGGTCGCCCAGGACGCCGGCGAAGGGCCCGAGCACGAGGTGCGGGCAGCTCTGCAGGAAGCCGATGAGCCCGGTGAACCAGGTCGAGTTCGACAGCCGGTAGGCGAGCCACATCATCGCCACCGACTGGATCCAGGTGCCGATCATCGACACCGCCTGCCCGGTGTAATAACGCCGGAAGTTGGGCGAGCCGAGCGCCCGCAGGCTATGGGGCAGCGGCACGGCGGCCGCTAGGCGAGCTTCGACAACTGGTTGCGCAGGTCCGCGTGCTTCGCCTCGAAGTCCGTGAGCCGTTTCTTCTCCTGCTCCACCACCGCCGCCGGGGCGCGCTCGACGAAGGAGGCGTTGCCGAGCTTCGCCTTCGCCTTCGCCACCTCGCCCTCGATGCGCGCGATCTCCCTGGCCAGCCGAGCGCGTTCGGCCTCGCGGTCGATCTCGATGTGGAGCATGAGCTTCGCGCTGCCCGTGATCGCGACCGGCGCGTCCTCCTGCGGAAGCGTCTCCACGAAGCGCACTTCGGAGAAACGGCCCAGCGCGGCGATCCCCGCCTCGTGGCGCCTGAGCGCCGGCGCGAAATCGGCAAGGTACAGCGGCGCCTTCGCGGAGGGCGCGAGGTTCATGGTCGAGCGCAGGTTGCGCGCGGCGTTGACCACTTCCTTCACGACCGCCATCTCGCGCTCGTCGTCCTCGTGGATGCGCGAGTCGTCCGGCTGCGGGAAGGGCGCGAGCATGATGCTGTCGCCCTCGCGGCCGGCGAGCGGCGCCACGATCTGCCACAGCTCCTCGGTGATGAAGGGAATGATCGGATGCGCGAGCCGCAGCGTGGCCTCGAGCACGCGGATGAGCGTGCGGCGCGTGGCGCGCTGCTGCGCCTCGTTGCCGTTCTGCAGCTGCACCTTGGCGAGCTCCACGTACCAGTCGCAGTACTCGTCCCAGACGAACTCGTACACCGCGCGCGCGGCGACGTCGAAGCGGTACTCGGCGATGCCCTGGTTCACCTCGCGCTCGGCGCGCTGCAGGCGGCTCACGATCCAGCGGTCGGTGGACGAGAGCTCGACCGGCAGGCTCTCGTCGAGGCCCACGTCCTTGCCCTCGCAATTCATCAGCACGAAGCGCGTGGCATTCCAGAGCTTGTTGCAGAAGCTGCGGTAGCCCTCGCAGCGCTTGAGGTCGAAGTTGAGCGTGCGCCCGAGCGTGGAAAGCGCGGCGAAGGTGAAGCGCAGCGCGTCCGCGCCGTACGACGGGATGCCCTCCGGGAATTCGCGCTTGATGCGCTTGGCCGCCGTCTCCTTGTGCGAGGCGAGCATCAGTCCCTGCGTCGATTTCTCGAGCAAGGCGTCGAAGGTGATGCCGTCGATCACGTCGAGCGGGTCGATCGTGTTGCCCTTGGACTTGGACATCTTCTGGCCTTCGGCGTCGCGCACGATCGCGTTGATGTACACGTCGCGGAAGGCGGTCACGCCGGCGAACTGGAGCGACGTCATGATCATGCGCGCCACCCAGAAGAAGATGATGTCGAAGCCGGTGACGAGCACCGTCGAAGGCAGGTAGAAGCGGCGCTCGCGCTCGAACGCGGCTTCGTCGGGCCAGCCCAGCGTGGAGAAGGGCACGAACGCGGAGGAGAACCATGTGTCCAGCACGTCCGGGTCGCGCGACCCGGGCTCGATCCTCTTGCCGGCGGCGGTGGCTTTCGCGAGCGCCTCCTCGAACGTGCGGCCGACGAACGCGTCGCCGTCGTCCGCGTACCACGCGGGAATCTGGTGGCCCCACCAGAGCTGGCGCGAGATGCACCAGTCCTGGATGTTCTCCAGCCACTGGTTGTAGATCTTGG
>DASTGG010000377.1:0-4196 GCA_035719385.1 Usitatibacter sp. | reverse complement strand
CCTTCGAAAAGAGGAGGCGCCTTTTGAGGGGCGCCTCCGGAATCACCCGGGAGCCATCAGGGAGGCAGAGCAACCCAGGTGGAGTGACATCGTCGTTACGGGTCGATGCGCACGCAGAACGTCACCTGCCCGCTCGCCAGGGAGGCAAGCGTCGGGATCGTCGCCTTGATCGTGCCCGTGGCGTTATCGCCCGGGTCCTGCGTGATGCTCCCCGCGGTGGTGGCCGGCGCGCCGCACGCGATCCACTCGTGCGTATTCGCCGGGATGTTGTCGCTCACGACCACGGCGGTGATCGACGCGGCCGTCGTGTTGGTCGCGGTGATCCGGTACTGGATGCACTGGCCGGGAGCCGTGGCCGGCCCTGCCGGGATGGCGGCGGTGCTGAACGTGTTCGCGTTCGTGGGCGTCGTGCAGGTGGCCGAGCGCTGCTCCTTCAGCAGCACCAGGCCGTCCGTGACCGACGTCGTGTCCGTCGCCGATGCGGACGACGCGCCGCCGTTGTACTTGGCGGTGAGCGTCGTCACGTTGGCCGGATCGGTCGCGACCGCGGACGGCGGCGCGAACACGCGCACGAAGATCGTCACCGAGGCGTTGACCGCCAGGGGGATGGTCTTCGCCGCCGAGATCGCGTTCGCCGGCACGTCGTCGACGCCCGGATCGAAGGTGCCGTTGCCGTTGCCGTCCACGTATGCAGCGGACGTCCAGCCCGAGCCCGCGCGTGAATCCGTGAGGAAACCGGCGGCGAAGCTGATCGTCTCGGCGACGTTGCCCAGGTTGGTGACCGTGTGAACGTAGGTCACGGAGCCGCCCGGGAACGTCTGCTGCGTGTTGTTCGGCGTGAGCGACACGTTGTTCACCTGCGCGACCACTACCGCGTCACGCAGCGAGTCGCTGACCGTTCCGTTGGTCACCGACACCGCCGAGAAGTCCAGGTTGTACGTGCCGGGAGCGGCCTGCCCCGACGTCGTCGCCGGGACCGTGACTTCCGCGCAGATCAGCTTGCTCGAGCCGGCGTTGATCGTGGCGGTCGAGGTCACCGTCGCGCCCACCGTCGAGCAGTTGCCTGCGCCGCCGTCGTTCTTGAACGCCACCGCCCAACCTGCCGGCGTCCCTGCCGCCGCGAGGTTGAAGTTGTCGTTGATCGTGCCGGTGTTGTTCACGTACAGCTGGAAGCGCGTGGCCATGGCCGAGGTCGTGGACGGCGTCACGTTGTTGGTCGTGATGACCGACGTGCCCGTCGCGCCGAAGCCCGTGGTGGCGGCGTTGCCCGCCGCGGCGGTGCCGCCGGCAGGCGCCGTGTCGGTACGCCACGTGCCGCTCGTGAGGTCGACCGTGTTGGAGGTCACCGCGGTGAGCGTGTCGATCACGGTGTCGGTCTTCGTGTTGTCGAAGCTCGACGTCGCGGTCTTCGTCACCGAGAACGGGCCGCCCGACGCGTTGGCCGGGAGCTGCACTCTCAGGACCACGCTGTAGCCGCAGCGCTGGTTCGCCGCGTCGGCCACGTAGCCCGCCGGGCAGCTTCCGCCGTACGTCGGGATGGACGGCGTCGTGTTGGCAATGAGCGAGGTCGTGCCGTCGGACTGCAACAGCGTGAACGTCGTGCCCACCGGCCAGGAAGCCTGGCCCGAGAGCGAGATGACGAACGCGTCGGCAGCGTTGCCCATGTTCCAGATCACGTTCGTGAACGTGATCGTGGCGCCCGCGCCGGCCGAGGCGACCGTCACCGGCTCGCCCGTGCCGTTCGTGCTGACCGTGGTCGAGCCGTTCGCGACGACGCCTGCGGTCTGCAGCACCTGGTAGCTCGCCGTGTTCGTGTTGGCGAGCGTCTGCGTGGACGTGAGGTATTGCGCCGTGTTGTTGATGAAGCCGGGCGCGACGCCGCTGTTCACCGTCACCTTGAACGTGAGGTTGCCTGAGAAGCCCGCCGGGACGGAGGTGATCACCGCCGTCACGCGGCCCGCGGCCGTGATGTTGTAGTCGTACGCGATGCCGGACGGATCGCCGCCGGCCGCATCGGTGAGCGGAGTGGCCGAGCCGCTCCACACGCCGCTGCCCGCCACGTACGTCATGCCCGCCGGCAGCGTGTCGCGCAGCTCGACGGCGCTCGCCGCGGCGCTGCCCGAGTTGGTGTACGACAGCGTCACGGTGATCTGGCCCGCGCCGGGCGAGGGACCGCTCGTCACCGACAGCGCCTTCGTCACCGAGATCACCGAGCTCGCCACCGTGGTGGTGTCGGTGTTCGTCGCCGTGGTGGGCGTCGTGTCCGAAACCGAGACCGTCATCGAGGCGGTGTTGCCGTTCGCCGCCGATGCCGGCACCGTGCCCGCGACGACGAAGCGGAAGATCGCTCCGTTGGCCAGCGGGCCGGTCGAGGTGATCGGGGTCGCGCTGTCCGGGATGCCGTCGCCGTTGGCGTCGATGTAGTACGCCATGCCGGAGTGGCCTGTGCCCGCGTTCGCGAACGTGGTCGACGTGGGCGCGTTCAGCGTATAGGTGTCCGTGCCGTTACCCGTGTTGGTGATCGTGTGCGGGTAGTACACGGTCTGTCCCGGCGCGGCGGTGCGAGCGCCGTCGGCGGTCAGCGTGAAGGACTTGACCTGGGAGACCGTGGTCTGGACCAGGTTCGAGGTCGTCGTGCGCGCCGTGCCGTTGGCGTCGTTGTACGTCGCCGTGGCCTGGTTGCCGATCACCGTGCCCGCGGCCGGCGCGGCCGAGGCACTCGTGGACATGAGCGCCAGCATCGCGCTCAGGACGAATGCGATCAGCACGGCCAGCCAGGAGCGCAGGGGTTCCCCCTTGATGCCGGCTATGGTCGTTGTCATGTTGTTTCTCCCTATTAGGTGCTGCCGTGAAGCGTCGAAAAGGAACTGCCAAACGAAGCTGCGAAAACACGCCTGCAAAAACGACGAAACCGGCGCGCGGCCGGGCTCGTGGTTGCGATTCGTGGTCATTGCGCCGCCTTCGCCGTCGCGGGCGGCGCGTCGTCCAGGACTCTCACGCGGGCGGTGAACGTGGCGGTCTTCTCGCCGCCGAGCTCGCCGGCATGCCAGCGAAGCGAGCGGTAATCGCGCGGCGGCACCAGCGCCTCGATCGTCTTGCCGTCCTTGACGACGCGGCGCATGAGCGGCATTTGGCCGAACGTCTTCATGTCGAGGCTCGCCCTCGCGTTCGACGGATGCGCGCTGCCGGGGACGAACTCGGTGTTCTGCGGAATGGGCAGCGTCGCTTCGAGGTTGCGCAGCGCCTGCTTGCCCGCATTGCGATAGGTCGCGACGTACTCGATCACGTCGCCGGGCTTCGCGGTTTCGGCAGGCGCGAACGTTTCCTTGCCGTCGGCCGCGCGCACGACCTTGCGCGCCTCGAGCTTAGTGACGAGGGGGTTGTCGTTGGGCTGTGCGGAGGCCGACAGCGCGGCGAACAGGCAAAGGAAAGCCGCGAGGGCCCGGAGAATCGTCTTCATGGTGTCGCTCCCTGATGTGGTCCGTTTTGTTTGTTGGACCGGAGCGTACGAGTCGACCTCGGGCGAACCTTATGAACGACGTCACAAGGTTCAGGGGCGCGGCTTACACTTGAAACCCCTGGCCTTTACAGATGCAATGTTCGTGGCGCTATCTGCGCAGTATTCTGTCGCTGCTTCAACGACTTGTTCTTGTAGGAGTGACAAAAATCACTTGCTGCACAAGAGGGCGCCGCCTCCCCACGCTCCCGACTGAAAATCGCCTCCTTGGCGGCGGTACGCGCGCCCGCCGGGCACTCGAATTAACGTCTGCAATATACCGGTTCGATGCCGGTTTGCGCGAAATTGCGGCGTTCTCCCAAACATCACGCGCTCTCTCCTTTACGTTCAATGGCTTGTGAGTTAAGGCAGGTACAATTTCGCAAACCCGCAGGGCTCACGGCGCCGACGAGCGCGGCGAACGCGCCGCCCGGCGGGACGCCGCCCGGCGGGCAGCTATCGCTATCATTAGGGCCGTTCCAAGGGGGGGAAACGATGCGCGGGCAGCGCGGCTTCACGCTGGTCGAGATGGTCGTGGTGATCGCCGTGCTGGGGGTGCTCTTCACGATCCTCATCGGCATCACGCGCGCGGTGGTGAGCCAGCAGCGCTACCAGACAACGCGTGCACGCATGGCGAACATCGACAACGCGCTCGCCATCTTCGCTTCGCAATACAAGCGCCTGCCCTGCCCGGCTGACG
>DASTGG010000376.1:0-7516 GCA_035719385.1 Usitatibacter sp. | reverse complement strand
GCACCCCAATGGTCTCGGTTCAGCTGCAAGCCACCGGGGTGCGTCCCGGGGGTGCGTCCCCGGGTTAGTCGCGGCTGCCGCGGGCGGCTTACGCCGCGCGCCGCTCCTGCTCGACGAAGTAGCGCTCCAGGTCGTCCGCGCCGCCGATGTGCCGTCCGCCGATGAAGACCTGCGGGACGGTGCCGCGGCCCGAGACCGCGCGCACCGCGGACAGGGTGATGCCCTTCCCGAGCGACACGTCCTCGTAGGCGATGCCGCGGCTCTCGAGCGCCTGCTTCGCGCGCGCGCAGTGCGGGCAGCCGGGCCGGGAGAAGATCACGACCGGCTCCGGCGCCTTCGCGGCCGGCGCGAGGTACGCGAGCATCGTGTCCGCGTCCGACACCTCGAACGGGTCGCCGTCCTTCTCCGGCTCGATGAACTGTTTCTCGATCACGCCGTCGCGCACGAGCATCGAGTAGCGCCACGAGCGCTGGCCGAAGCCCAGGCTCGACTTGTCCACGAGCATGCCCATGCGCCGCGTGAACTCGCCGTTGCCGTCGGGGATGAAGCGGATGTGGGGCGCGTTCTGGTCCTTCTGCCACTCCGACATGACGAACGCGTCGTTGACCGAGAGGCACACGATCTCGTCCACGCCGTTCTGCCTGAACACCGGGAACAGCTCGTTGTACCGGGGCAGGTGCGTCGAAGAGCAGGTCGGCGTGTAGGCGCCGGGCAGGGCGAACACGACCACCGTGCGGCCGGCGAAGATCTCGCGGGTCGAGACGTCCTTCCACTGGCCGTTCTCGCGCGTGCGGAACGTGACTTCGGGAATTCGTTTGCCTTCGTTGTTCGGCAGCATGGGGTCTCCTTGGGAGCGGGTTCGATTGCTTGATGAGCCCACTTTAGGCACCTCCGATTGATTCGTCCAATTGATTGTCCGTATAATCCCGATAGACCCACTCAATGGAAGCCCCATGACCCTCACCGAGCTGCGCTACGTGGTCGCGCTCGCGCAGGAGCGCCATTTCGGGCGCGCCGCCCAGAAGTGCTTCGTCACCCAGCCCACGCTCTCGCTCGCGCTCGCCAAGCTCGAGGACGAGCTCGGCGTGAGGCTCTTCGAGCGCAACAAGAACGACGTGCTCGTCACCGCCCGCGGGCAGCAGATCGTCGAGCAGGCGCGGCGCGTGCTGGACGAGGCGGGCAAGATCCAGCACCTCGCCCGCGGCGCCCAGGACCAGCTCTCCGGCGCGCTGCGACTGGGCGTGATCCCGACCATCGGCCCCTACCTGCTGCCCGACCTCGTCCCGATCCTCAAGAAGCGGGCGCCGGAAATGCCGCTCGTCATCGAGGAGAACCTCACCGGCAGCCTCGCGCCGATGCTGCGCGAAGGCGAGCTCGACATCGTGATCATCGCGCTGCCGTTCTCGATCCCGGGCGTGAAGACGCAGGTGGTGTACGAGGAGCCCTTCAGCGTCGTGGTGCCCGAGGGCCACCGCTGGGAGCAGCGCCGCAGCGTGAAGCCTGCGGAGCTCTCCGGCGAGAACCTGCTGGTGCTGAACAACGGCCATTGCTTCCGCGACCAGGTGCTCGAGGCGTGCCCCGGCCAGGCGAATACCGCGCAGCCGGAAGGCCGCGCCGGCAGCTCGCTCGAGACCATCCGCAACATGGTCGCCTCGGGCCTGGGCGTGAGCGTGCTCCCGGCGAGCGCGCTCGTCCCGCGCTATGCCTCGAAGCTCCTCAAGGTCGTGCCGTTTTCAACGCCGGTGCCCTCGCGCAAGGTGGCGCTCGCCTGGCGCGCGAGCTTCGACCGCCCCATCGCCGTGGAAACGCTCGCCGCGGCCATCCAGGCCATCCGCATGCCCTGCCTCAGGATGGCGAAGGCCGCCTGACCCGGGGACGCACCCCGGGGACGCACCCCAGGTCGCGCCCTTGCGTATGGCGTTCAACTCCTCCTCATCCGGCGTCTCCCGCAGGAAGTCGCGGTACGAGTCGATGAATCGCCCGTCGTCGCCGACCATTTCCCGAAAAATCGCGTGTGGCCTGACCAGCGTCGATGGCCAACCCTCGGCGTTGTACCGGTAGCTCGACCAGGGGTAATCGCGCGGGTGCTCGACGAGCCGGGCGCGTAGCGGGTTCTGCTCGATGTAGCGCTGGCATTTCAGCAGGTACAGCCGCGAATCGATCGGGATCGACTTGAACCGCCCCTCCCACATCGCGCCCGTCCGCCCATGCGCCTTGTTGAAGTGCTGCACGTAGCGCTGACCCAGGCGGCGCATCGCATGGGAGATGTTCTCCGGATCCTCGGGTGTGACGAGCAGGTGCACGTGATTCGGCATCAATACGTATGCGTGGACGTGGCAGTCGTAAAGGTCGCACGACTCCTCGAGCAGGCCGAGGTAGGTCGCGAAGTCGTTCGCGGCGCGGAAGCAGCACGCGCGATTATGGCCGCGCTGGATGACGTGGGAGCGGGTAACCGGGTAGTCGAAGACGCGCGTGTCGTGGCATGGCGAAACCTCCTGGTTTCGTCATAACGCGCGAGAGCGGCGGGGAGCGGACGCGGGGTGCGTCCCCGGGGTGCGTCCCCGGGGTGCGTCCCCGGGGTGCGTCCCCGGGTCAGTCGAGGTCTTTGACGAGCGCCGCGCGCACTTCGGGGGGAAGAGGGTCGAGCTTGGCGCTGTAGTGCGGGTGGTCGATGCCGATCGCGAGCGAGACGCCGTACTTGAGCGCGTCGGCCATCTCCCGGGTGAGCTCGAAGCGCAGGAAGTGCACGGAGGAAGTCTTCTCCTCGGTTTCGCGCTCGAGGTCCTCGTCGGCGATGGCGTACACGGGCGCGCAACCTTCGGCGCGCACCCAGGTGCGCTCTTCGATGCCCTTGAGGAGCGCGAGTGCCGCCTTGCGCTCGTTCACGTCCTCGTACCCGATCATCATCGTCGCCTTGAAGTTGCGGCCATCGGGGATGAGCGGGTTGTACGCGTCGATCTCTTCCCGGATGCCTTCCTCCTCGAAGATGCGCTCGACGCGCAGCATCTCCTGCACCTGGTAGCGGATGGTGAGCGTGTCCTCGAAGAGGAGCGTCACGTGGTCGCCGAGGTGCACGGTGCGGTTCTTCTTGTGCGCCATCACCTTCGCGCGGAAGTCCTTGCGCGCCTTGGCGTACGCCTCGAGCGTCATGAGCGAGCCGGGGGTGATCTTTTCCATCAGTCGGGCAGCCCGTAAGCCATCCTGAGCAGCGTGATCGGGTGGCGCAGCTCGGCCTTGCCCTTGCCGTCCGCGCGCACGAGCCCCTCGTCCAGGTGGTGGCCGGCGAGCATGCAGTCGGAGGCGAAGTAGTCCGGCGCGAGCTCGGCGATCTGCCGCACGACGGGACGCCCGATCTTGAGCGCGATGTCGTGGAATTCCTTCTTCACGCCCCAGGTCCCCGCGTGGCCCGAGCAGCGCTCGATCGTGGTCACCTCGGTGCCCGGCACCGCTTCGAGACCTTCCTTCGTGGGCGAGCCGATCTTCTGCACGCGCGTGTGGCAGGCGACGTGGTACGCGACCTTGCCCAGCGGCTTCTTGAAGTCGGTCTTGAGCAGGCCATCGCGCTTGCGCGCCATGAAATACTCGAACGGGTCGAACATCGCGTCGCGCACCGCCAGCACGTTCTCGTCGTTCGCGAAGAGCAGCGGGAGCTCCTGCTTGAACATGAGCGTGCACGAGGGGATCAGCGTGAGGATCGCGTAGCCCTGCCTGGCGAGCGGCGCCAGGTGCTCGACGTTGCGCGCCATGAGCTTCGCCACGGTCTCGAGGTCGCCCTGCTCGAGCTTGGGCATGCCGCAGCAGTTCTCCTTCTGCGCGAGCACGTACGGGACCTCGTTGTGCTCGAGCAGCTTGAGCAGGTCGTGGCCGATGCCCGGCTCGTTGTAGTTCACGAAGCAGGTCGCGAAGACGACGACCTTGCCCGGCGTGCGCTCGCCGTCCTTCACGGGGAAGTCGCGGCTCTTCGGCGCGTGCGAGCGGAACTTGTGCGTCGTATAGCTCGGGACCCACGCCTCCTTGTCGACACCCATGACCTTTTCGCCGACGCCGCGCAGGGAGGGCGATTTCGCCGCGGCATTCACGGCCTGCACGACCACGGGAATGGTCGCGAGCTTGCCGTTACGGTCGGTCGACGAGAGCAGGCGGTCGCGCACCGGGTGCTTCATGCGGCCTTCCTTGAACTGGAAGGCCTTGGCGCGCAGCATCAGGTGCGGGAAGTCCACGTTCCACGGATGCGGCGGGACGTACGGGCACTTGACCATGTAGCACATGTCGCACAGGTAGCACTGGTCGACCACGTCCCAGAACTTCGCCTTCGGCACGCGCTCGAGCTCGCCCGTGTCCGTCTCGTCGATCGCGTCGAAGAGCGACGGGAACGCGTTGCACAGGCTTACGCAGCGGCGGCACCCGTGGCAGATCTCGAAGATGCGATCCATCTCCGAGACGATCTTCGCCTCGTCGTAGTACTCGGGATTCTTCCACTCGATCGGATGCCGGGTGGGCGCTTCGAGACTGCCTTCGCGGACGGTCATGATGGGGACGCACCCCGGGGACGCACCCCCGCGGCTACAGCGCGGCAAGGCAAGGCGGGGTGCGTCCCCGGGGTGCGTCCCTAGGGTGCGTCCCCGGGTCGATCAGTCGGCGAGGGCGTCCAGGGCTTTCTGGAAGCGGTTCGCGTGCGAGCGCTCGGCCTTGGCGAGGGTCTCGAACCAGTCGGCGATCTCGTCGAAGCCTTCGCCGCGCGCGGTCTTCGCCATGCCGGGATACATGTCGGTGTACTCGTGCGTCTCGCCGGCCACCGCGGCCTTCAGGTTCTGGCGCGAGCTGCCGATCGGCAGGTCGGTCGCGGGATCGCCGACCGAGGCGAGGTAATCGAGGTGGCCGTGCGCGTGGCCCGTCTCGCCTTCCGCCGTGGAGCGGAAGAGCGCGGCGACGTCGTTCTGTCCCTCGACATCCGCCTTGCTCGCGAAGTAGAGATAGCGGCGGTTGGCTTGCGATTCGCCGGCGAAGGCGGCCTTGAGGTTGTCGTGGGTCTTCGTGCCTTTGAGGGGTTTCATGGTGAGCCTCCTGGGGGATCGGACAAATCGGGCGACCGGGGAGCGGGGCGAATGCCCGCTCGCTGATGCAAGGGTAGCTCCGGGGAAGGCCGGAGTCTAATTGATTGTGCCGATTTGCTTGATTGGCCGCATCAATGGGAGGCGCGAGGCAAAAAAAACGGCGCCCGGGAGGAGCGCCGTCGAGAACCGCGAGCCCGCGTCAGCGCGGATACGGTTGGTAGTTGCTTTCGGCGAGCGTGTTGAACGGCGTGCCGTCCGCGTTCACGTCGCGGCCGATCTCCACGAAGCGGCCGGGATCGTGGTCCATGCGGGCGACGTACTCGCGGCCGTTCCAGCGGTAGCGCACGTCGTAGGCCTGCACGTTGTCCGCGTTGCCGGAGGCGCCGATGACGCGGCAGTTCGAGCGGTCGAGGTCGGGCTGGCTGTCGTCGTTGCGGTTGCGTTCGACGCGGTTGCCGGCATACGCGCCGAGCGCCGCGCCGCCGATGGTGGCCGCGGTGTTGCCGGTGCCGCTGCCGACCTGGTGGCCGATGATGCCGCCCGCGAGGCCGCCGATCACGGTGCCGGCGAGGTTACGCCGGTTGTTGTCGTGATTGTCCGGGCGCACCTCCTCGAAGTGGCCGGCGCGCGGGTTCCAGCACTCCTCGCGCTGTCCGGCGACCTCCGTCACCGGGCGCGTCTCGATGACGCGCGCGCGCTCGCCGCGATAGTCGCGGGTGTCGCCGTTGTTGTACGCGCCGTAGCTGTAGTCGCGGGTGTCGTAGCTGCGATACGTGTCGTGGTCGGCGAACGCCGCGGGGGCGGCGGCGGCGAACACGGTTGCGATGGCAAGGGCCAGTCGTCTCATGGAATCTCCTCCAGTTGGATACGGGGGCATTTCCAGATGGACACGGCGGCCTGCCGTGCTGTTCGTCATGCGGGTAGTCGCAACGGCGTAGGAGGGGGCGTATTCGGTTCCCGGCGTGGGCCTACGCCGCGCCGGGACCGGGCGCGCAATCCCTCGAGGCAGAGGTAGACCGCGGGTGTGGTGTAGAGCGTGAGCAGCTGGCTCGCGAGAAGCCCGCCCACGATCGCGATGCCGAGCGGGCGGCGCAGCTCCGCGCCTTCGCCCACGCCGAGCGCGAGCGGCACGGCGGAGAGCAGCGCCGCCATCGTGGTCATCATGATGGGCCGCAGCCGCAGCAGGCACGCCTCGTGGATGGCTTCCCGCGCCGGGATGCCGCGCGTGCGCTGCGCCTCGAGCGCGAAGTCCACCATCATGATGGCGTTCTTCTTCACGATGCCGATGAGCAGGATCACGCCGATGAGCGCCACCACGGTGAACTGCGTGCCCATGGCGAGGAGGGCGAGCAGGGCGCCCACGCCCGCGGAAGGCAGCGTCGAGAGGATCGTGAGCGGGTGCAGCGTGCTCTCGTACAGGATGCCGAGCACGATGTACACCGCGACCAGCGCCGCGAGGATGAGCCAGGGCTGCGTCGCGAGCGAGTCCTGGAACGCGCGCGCCGTGCCCTGGAAGCTGCCGTGGATCGAGATCGGCGTGCCGATCCGGTCCATGGCCCCGCGTACCGCCTGCGTAGCCTCCGACAGCGACACGCCGGCCGGCAGGTTGAACGAGAACGTGGACGCGGCGAAGGCGCCCTGGTGGTTCACCCCGAGGCGCGCGAGCGTGGGCTCGTAGCGGCTGAAGGCCGACAGCGGCACACGAGCGCCCGCCGGCGTGGTCACGTGCACCTTGTCGAGCGCTTCCGGCCCCTGGGAATGCTCCGGTGCCGCTTCCATGACGACGCGATACTGGTTGAGCGCCTGGTAGATGGTCGCCACGGGGCGCTGGCCGAAGGCATCGGCAAGCGTGGCGTCGATCATCCTCGCGGTGATGCCGAGGGAGGCCGCGCGGTCGCGGTCGATGACGAGCGAGACCTGCTGGCCGTGGTCCTCCTGGTCGCTGTGCAGGTCCACCAGCTGCGGCAGGTCGGCGAGCGCGCGGCGCACGCGCGGCTCCCACGTGCGCAGCTCCTCGAGGTCGTCGGCCTGCAGCGTGAAGTCGTACTGCGCGCCGGTGTCCTTCGCGCCCACCTTGATGTCCTGCGAGGCCTTGAGGTAGAGCGTGGCGCCGGGCTCGTGCGCGAGGCCCTTGCGCAGCCGGCGGATCACTTCCTCGGCGCTCGCGCCGCGAGCCTCGAGGGGCTTGAGCGAGATGTACATCGAGCCGCGGTTGCTGCGATCGCCGCCCGTGAACGCGATCACGTTGTCCACGGCCGGGTCGCGGCGTACGATCTCGGCGAAATCGGCGAGCTTCGCGCGCATGGCCTGGAAGGAGATGCTCTGGTCGGCGATGACGCGCCCGTACAGCCGCCCCGTGTCCTGCTGCGGGAAGAAGCCTTTCGGCACGATCGCGTAGAGCTGCACGTTCAGCGCGATCGTGGCGGCCAGCACCAGCAGCATCGTGCGCGGGTGCGCGAGCG
>DASTGG010000375.1:0-18373 GCA_035719385.1 Usitatibacter sp. | reverse complement strand
GGATTCGAAGAGGAAACCTCCTCCTCGGGGCGCGAGGGGCGACGTGCGCTTGGCCAGGTTGATGGTCACGAAGCTCGCGCTGGCGAACGCGACACCATCGGCGAACGCCGTGAGCGCGTGCGGTCCCTCGGGAAGATCGTCGTAATTGATCGTGTAGCCGAATCCGGTGTCAGCGCGGCCACAGACCCCGCGCGTGTCCTCGCGCGAGGTGCCCGTCCCGGCGGTGATACGAGGGAATGAATCGATCTGCACCTCGATGGTCCGGGCGCTGCAATGCCAACCGGAGACGAAGCCGATTCCGGTGTGGTAAGTCGAGATGTCGGGCGTTTCGAGGTTGCCCTGCGCGGAAACTGCGAGCGGAACCAGCGCGACCCCAACTGCCGACGCAATGCGATTCATGATGGCGCCTCGTGCACGCGGGAGCGGCCATTGTCGAATGTTCGGCCGCTGGCTTCAAGCGTGAAGCCGGTACCCCGTGATCGTCGTCACGCGCACGCTTCGGAAGGCGCATCCCTCAAACCGGCCACCACGAAGCATCCCGCGGCAATTTCGCGTGCATCGCCAACGGCGCCATCAACACCGGCAACGCTTCGATGAAGATGCGCCAGAGCCTGCGCATGGCGATCAGCCCGGCGAGCGCCTGGAGTCGCGCCCGTGGCTGTCCTTCGCGCGGACACGTCCGCGAAGCGTCTTGATCACGAGCTCGGCGTGCTTGTTGGCGGCGAGCTCGCGCGCGCGGGCGATGGCCTGCGACTTCAGCCGGTGCAGCGAATCGGCGCGCTGCGTGCCGTTCGTCTGCACTGCCCAGCGGCGAATGCGCCGCGGTTCGACGGCGACATGAGGCTTGCGAGGCATCGCGGTTCCTCCGTTGTGGCAGCTTTCAATCCGCCTGTTGGAGGATCGAGCGCAGGTCGTTGGTTCCGCCGATGGTTCCGATGGCTTGCGTCGACGCAGCCGGCATGAACGGACCATGAAGCCTGCCTGGTCCGGATGCGCTACGCGAATCGCGACGTCAGCGTCCGAGGTATCGCGGCAGCCGCGCGAGGGCTCCGCACTTCGGTTCGCTCGGCGAGGGGCAATGCGAGCAATGCACGCCGCTCACGGCCTGGCCGAAGTCCTGCGAGCGGCGGGCGAGCTCCCTCGCCTGGCCGCAGGCGCGGATGACCGCCTCTTCGAGCGTCGCCGCCAGGGCGATCCTGCAATCGACGGCTCGCTGTGTGTCGCCCTTGATCACGCAGGAAAGCACGGTATGCGGCTGCCCTTCGTGCGAGGGCGCGCAGACGGCCGACGTGACCGAAACGGTCTCGTGCGGATCATCCCCGTTGAAGTGCCAGGCCGCCATGGAAGCCTCCCCTCCCGTTTCGCGACCGCGGCAGTATAGGAGCGGGAAGCTGTCTGCTCCCTGAAGGGGCACCGGCTCACTTCGCGGAGTGGCGGGGGCGCGCGAGCGAGCCGCAAACGGGCTCACGCGGCGTGGGGCAGTACGAGCAGTGCATGCCCACGACGCTCTCGCCCGAGGCGCGCACGCTGTCCAGGAGGGCCATCGCCTGCGCGCATCCCTGGATCGCGCCCTGCTCGAGGTCGGGGGCCAGCGAGATCCTGCATTCGACGGCCTCGGAACGAGCCGCGTTGCGGCTCACCACGCACGAGAAGACCGTGTGCGGCGCGCCCTTGTCGGGCGACCCCCAAACGGCCGACGTGATGGTCACCCCTTCTTCCGTGGCGGGCCATCCGAGTGTCTTCAGCGGCCAAATCGCCATCCATTTCCTCCCGGCCGATTTCCTCGGGCGAGTATGGAGCGCGAAACCTTAATCCAGGATGAACCCGCCAGCGGGCCCGCTGACCGCCCCGCAATGAAAAAGGGGGCCCGTGGGCCCCCTCGCATGCCGTGCGGTCGACTCAGCGGCCGCGGCCGAGGTGCTCGCGCACCTTGTCCGCGCGATCGCTGCCCGCCGCGCGCACCGCCTCTTCCAGCTCTTCCTTCGACACCCCGAGCGACTTGGTCCAGTTGCGGACCTCGTCCGGGTCGTTCAGGTCGATGCGGTCGCGGTCGGGCGCCCCGCGGTTCGATTTGTTGTCGCTCATGGTCGCTTCTCCGCGAGCGTCACACCGCCGGGCCGCGGCGGCGCACCAGGTGGTAGATGAACAGGACGATCATCGCGCCGATGACCGAGGCGATGAAGCCTGCGGACTGCCCGGCGGCGTACAGGCCCAGCGCCTGGCCGAGGAAGGTCGCGACCAGCGCGCCCACGATGCCCAGGACCGCCGTGATGATGAATCCGCCCGGGTCGCGGCCCGGCATCAGGAACTTCGCGATGAGGCCCACGATGAAGCCGATGATGATTGCCCAGATGATGCTCATGGAGTCTCCTCAATGGGATATGCGTTCGAGGAATTCAATTTCCCATCGGCGCGCTCGCCGGTCTGCGGGCACCCGCCGATTCAACCGTAGGACAAGCGCAAGGGCGGGCAATCCATGGTCCGGACGGACCACCGCGCATGAAAGCACGCCATAATCCCCCCACGCCGTTTGCCGACGCCCCCAAATGACCCGCTCCGCCTTCGCCGCGCACGCCATCATCCTCATCGCCGCATCGACTGCATCTGCATCGTTCGCGCAGGACGCCTCCTCGTACCTCGAATCGCAGGGACTGGAGCCGCGCGACCTCAAGACGTTCCAGGACCTCGAGATCGTCGTCGCGCGCCCGAAGCCGGGCACCGAAGGCGACGAGCGCGTGATCGTGCTGCGCCAGGGCAAGCCCCTTTGGCACACCGATGCCAAGGATGCGGAGCCGGGCTCGCGCTGGACCATCCACTCGGTGGGCCGCGAGCTCGCCGGCGACGGGCATCCCGATGCCCATATCTCGAGCTTCACCAATGGCGCGCACTGCTGCACGACGCACCACGTCGTGCAATTGAAGCCGCAGGTGAAGCGGATCGCCGCGTATCCCGCCGGCAACGTCGCGGGCGGCGACTTCATCGATGTGCCGGGACGCAAGGCGCCGGTGATGATTTCCGCGGACGACTCCAGCGCGAACGCCTTCGCCCCGTACGCGACCTCCTATTTCCCGCTGCTCGTGCTCGAGGTCGGGCCGCGCGGCCGGTTCCAGCTCGCGCGCGACCTGATGCAGTCGAAGCTGCCGGGCCAGCCGCCCGCCATCTGCGCCACCAATGCGCCGGCGGCGAATGCGTGGCTGCGCGAGCGCTGCGGCGAATTCACCACCGTGCGGCGGCAGGAGCGAGTGAGCCAGGTTAAGGCGCACCTCGGCGCGGTGAAGGAAGGCCGGTCGGTGCAGCAGCTCAAGTGGGACGACTACGTGAGCAAGGGCGCGCTCGGGCCGATCGCCGCGGAGCTCAACCGCTATGCGTACACGGGCCACGGCGCGGCCGGCCTGAGCTGGCTGGAAACGGTGTGGCCGGGCAACGATGCGATCAAGCTGCAGCTGCTCTCCACGCTGCGCCAGACGCAGGCGAAGAGCGCCTTCGCCGACGACCTCAAGGCGCTCGGTTCGGGGCGCTGATCAGTCGGCCGCTGCGTCCACCGGCTCGCGGCCCAGCATGCGCGAGATGGCGCTCGCTTCCATCGGGCGCGCAAGCAGGTAGCCCTGCGCGCGCTGGCAGCCGAGGCGCTTGAGCTCCTCGAGCTGCTCTTCCGTCTCCACGCCTTCGGCCACCACTTCCACGCCCAGGCTGCGCGCCATGGCGACGATGGCCGTCACGATGGCGGCATCGTCGGCATCGATGGTGAGGTCGCGCACGAACGACTGGTCGATCTTCACCGTGTCGATCGGCAGCCGCTTCAGGTAGGCGAGCCCCGAATAGCCGGTGCCGAAGTCGTCGATGGCGAGGTTCACGCCGAGCGCGGCGATCTGGTCGAGCGCGTCGCGGGCCTCGCTGGTGCCCTCGATGATCACGCTTTCGGTGACCTCCAGCTCGACGATGCCGGGATCGACGCCGGTTTCGTCGATGAGGCGGCGAACGCGGTCCACGAACGAGCGGCGCGCGAGCTGGTTGGCGCACACGTTGATCGCGATCGTGAGCGCCCGTTCCGGCGTCTGCCATGAACGCGCCTGCCGCAGCGCCTCGCGCAGGACCCAGTCGCCGATGGGCACGATGAGCCCGGATTCCTCGGCCACGGAGATGAACTCGTCGGGCTCGATCACGTCGTCGGAGCCGGGCGGGCGCCAGCGGATGAGCGCCTCGAATCCCGTGATGGAGCGGTTGCGCAGGTCGAAGACCGGCTGGTAGTAGAGCTCGAACTCGTGGTTCTCGAGCGCGCGGCGCAGCGCCGTTTCCAGCGACAGGCGCTGCTGCGCCGCCACGTTCATGTGCTGCGTGAAGAACTTGAAGTTGCCACGCCCGGCGTCCTTGGCCGCGTACATCGCCGTGTCCGCGTTGCGCATCAGGGTTTCGGCATCGGCGCCATCCGAGGGATACAGGCTGATGCCGACGGAAGCGCCGACGTGCAGGTCGTTGCCGTGCAGGTGGAAGGCGTTGCCGAGCACCTCCAGGATCTTGGCCGCCACGGTGGAAGCGTCGGCGCTGGTCTCGATGCCCGGGATGACGATCACGAACTCGTCGCCGCCCACGCGCGCGACGGTGTCGCCTTCGCGCACGCACACGAGGATGCGGCTCGCGACCGATTGCAGCAGCCGGTCGCCGAGCTGGTGGCCGAGCGAGTCGTTGATCGTCTTGAAGCGGTCGAGGTCGATGAAGAGCACGGCGATCTTCGTGCCCGCGCGGTGCGCGTGCGCGATCGCCTGCTGGATGCGGTCGCGAAGCAGAACGCGGTTGGGCAGGCCGGTGAGCGCATCGTGGTGCGCCATGTGGGCCACACGCTGCTCGGCCATCTTGCGGTCGGTGATGTCCATGACCACGCCGACCACGCGCTGCGCCCAGCCGCTCTCCTCGCGATAGACCTGCGCGCGGTTCGCCATCCAGTGGATCGAGCCGTCGGGCCAGACCACGCGGTAGTCCACCTGGAAGTCGTTGCCGTGCTTCACGGCGTGGCGCATGGAGGCCGAGAAGAGGTCGCGGTCTTCAGGATGGAGCCGCTCCATCAGCACGTCGTAGCGCACGTGCGGCGCGTCGGGGGGGCGGCCGAAGAGGCGGTTCACGCCGTTCGAATACTCGAACTGGTCGCTGGCCGATTCCCAGTACCACATGCCCATCTGCGCCGCCTCCATGGCGAGCCGCAGGCGCGACTCGCTCTCGCGCAGCAGCTGCTCGGCCTGCTTGCGGCGCGTGATGTCGACGGTGGTGACCATGGTGCCGGCGACCTCGCCATCGGCGCCGTACACCGGCGCGATCGACACCGAGACATCGATCATGCGGCCGTCACGGCGTTGGCGCCGCGTCTCCTCGATCCAGATCGTCTCGCCGCCTTCCGCGCGCTCGCGAAGCTTGCGCGTCTCTTCCTTGAGATCGACGGGCACGATCGAGGTGCGCGTGTTGAGCACCTCGGCCTCGGTCCAGCCGAACATGCGCTCCGCCGCCGGGTTCCACATCCGGACCACGTTGCTCAGGTCGCGCGCGACGATCGCCATGGGCGCGGCCTGGATCACGGCGCGAAGGCGCTCGTTGATCTCGCGCGTCTCCGCCTCGAGCTGCTTGCGCTGCGTGATGTCCACGATCACGCCGACCAGGCCCGCGACGGTGCCGCTCGCGTCGTAGAACGTGGCCTTGTTGAAGAGCACGTCGCGATGGCTGCCGTCGCGCGTGTTCGCCACGTGCGCCTCGTACATCTGCGCGCCCGGCTGCTCGAGCAGCGCCGCGTCGTAGAGCTGCGAGCGGTCGGCCGTGTCGGTCGGCGCGAGGTCGAAAACGGTCTTGCCGATCACCTCATCGCGCGGGAAGCCCATGTACTTCTCGAACGCCTGGTTGCAGCCGAGGTAGCGGCCGTGCGTGTCCTTGTAGAAGACCGGATTCGGAATCGCCTCGATGAGCTGTTGCGTGAAGGAAAGCTGCGAGCGCAGCTCGCCGGTCGCCTTGCCGGCGAGGGCGATCGCATCGCTGCGGGCCCGCGCGAGCGCGCGCAGCATCGTGAAGAGGAGCAGCGAGAGCGCGAGCCCCGCGAGCAGCACGATGACGGGCAGGGGTTGGAGCCAGGGGCTGAGCTCCGGCTTGCCTTCGAATTCCAGCAGCCACTGGCGCTCGGCTATCGGCAGCAGGCGCGACTGCACCGGGCGCCATCGCAGCCAGCCATCTCTCGGCGTGGCCTGCGGTGTTCCCGGCGTGAGGTAGAAGAGCGTCTCGGCGGTCAGCGGCGCGGCGGGCTCGCCCACGGGTCCCACGTCGTGGATGCGCATGCCGAGGCCGGCCGCCGCGGGATCGGACATGACGCCGGCCAGCATCTCGTCCACCCGCAGCACCAGGTTCACGAATCCGAGGAACTCGTTGCGCCGCCCCGCGCGGTCCCGCGGCTGCTCGCGCGAGAAGACGGGCACGTAGATGACGAGGCCGGTGCCGCTGCCCGTCTCCTGCAGCAGGCGGTAGCGCCCGGTCATCACCGGCGCGCCGAGGTCGCGCGATCGTTCGGCCGCCGTCGCGGAGTCGCGCGTGCGGATGTCCAGGCCGAACACCGCCTCGTTGCCGCCCATGGGCTCGAGGAAATCGATCACCCAGTATTCGTCGCGCGGCCCGGCGGGCGTCACCTTGAAGTCGGGAAATCCCGCGAGGCCCAGGGACGGGTCGCGGCGCACCGATTGCTCGAAGAGCGCGAGCCGGTCGCCGGGCACGCGGCGCACGAACTGGATCGCCTGCACGCCCGGCAGCCGCTGCTGGATCCTCAGGCCCTCGACGAAGTAGTGGAACTCGCGCCGCGTGAGCTCGTCGTCGTGGCTCGCGAGCGCCTCGACGCCATAGAGCACGTCGATGTAGCGCTGGATGCGGCGCTCGACCAGGCTCGCGCCGGCGAATGCCTGCTTGGCGAACTCGGCCTGGGTTTCGTTGCGCGCCTGGCGCGCCGCGCCCCACCAGGCGAAAAGCGTCATCGCCAGCCCGCAGGCCAGGGCGGTCACGGCGACGGTCAGCGGCCGCTGGGCATTGCTCATTTCGCGGGCAGTGGCGATTTTCGTCCACTATAGAGGCGATGGCGCGCGAGGGAAAGCCGCACGCTTCGCGCTCGCGCGGACCGTGAGGCGGGTCGTTTCCGCGGGGGCGTTGCTGCGCTGCGGTAAAATCACGGTTTTCGCCGTTTTTCCTCCCGTGTCCCTCATCGTCCAGAAGTACGGCGGCACCTCCATGGGCAGCCCCGAGCGCATCCGCGAAGTCGCGCGGCGCGTCGAGCGGTTCGTGAAGGAAGGCCACCGGCTCGTCGTGGTCGTCTCGGCCATGTCGGGCGAGACCAACCGCCTCCTCGCGCTCGCGAAGGAGGTCAACCCCGATGCCGATGCGCGCGAGATCGATGTGATCGCCTCCACGGGCGAGCAGGTCTCCATCGGCCTGCTGTGCATCGCGCTGCACAAGCTGGGCGTCAAGGCGCGCAGCTATACCGGCTTCCAGGTGCCCATCCGCACGGACAACGCGTACTCCAAGGCGCGCATCCTCGGCATCGAGGAGGCGAACATGCGCCGCGACCTGGACGCGGGCAACGTGGTCGTGGTGGCGGGATTCCAGGGCATCGACGAGGAGAACAACATCACGACGCTCGGGCGCGGCGGCTCCGACACGACGGGCGTGGCGCTCGCGGCGGCGCTGCGGGCCGACGAGTGCCAGATCTACACCGACGTGGACGGCGTCTACACGACCGACCCGCGCGTGGTTCCCGATGCGCGACGCCTCGGGACCATCACGTTCGAGGAGATGCTCGAGCTCGCGTCGCTCGGCTCCAAGGTCCTGCAGATCCGCTCCGTCGAGTTCGCGGGCAAGTACAAGGTGAAGCTGCGGGTGCTGTCGTCGTTCACGGACGTGAACTCGACCGACATGGGCACCCTGATCACGTTCGAGGAAGAAGAGAACATGGAACAGGCCATCATTTCCGGCATCGCGTTCAACCGCGACGAGGCGAAGATCAGCGTGCTGGGCGTGCCGGACCGCCCCGGCATCGCGTTCGGCATCCTGGACCCGATCGCCCAGGCGAACATCGACGTGGACATGATCATCCAGAACGCCTCCACGGAAGGCCTCACGGACTTCTCGTTCACCGTGCACCGCAACGAGTACAAGCGCGCGATGCAGATCCTCGAGACGCGGGTGAAGGACGCCATCGGCGCGCGCGGCATCGTGGGCGACGAGCGAATCGCGAAGGTTTCCCTCGTGGGCATCGGCATGCGCACGCACGCCGGCATCGCCTCGCGCATGTTCGGCGCGCTCGCGCGCGAGGGGGTGAACATCCAGATGATCTCGACCTCCGAGATCAAGACGTCGGTCGTCGTGGACGAGAAGTACATGGAGCTCGCCGTTCGCGTGCTGCACCGCGAGTTCAACCTCGACAAGGCGCCCGAGCAGGAAAAGATGAAGCCGTAAGGCCGTGAAGAATTTTCTCCTTGTCACTCCGTTATTCATGGCCTTGACCAGCGCAGCGGCAGGTGCGGCGGCAGCCGACGAAGATCCATACCTCTGGCTGGAGGACGTGACGGGCGGGAAGGCCGTCGCGTGGGTGAAGGAGCAGAACAAGGAAAGCCAGGGCCTGCTCGAGTCGAAGCCGGAATTCAAGCCGATCCACGAGCGCCTGCTCGCGATCTACAACTCCCGCGAGCGCATTCCGTACGTCTCGAAGCGCCGCGAGTGGTACTACAACTTCTGGCAGGACGAGCGCAATCCGCGCGGCGTATGGCGCCGCACGACGCTGGAGGAATACCGCAAGAAGGACCCGGCGTGGGAGACGGTGCTCGACATCGACAAGCTCTCGGCCGAGGAGAACCAGAAATGGGTCTTCAAGGGCGCGAGCTGCCTCTATCCGGAATACCGGCGCTGCCTCGTCTCGCTGTCGCGCGCGGGCGCGGACGCGGTCGAGGTGCGCGAGTTCGATGCGGGCGACAGGCAATGGGTGAAGGACGGCTTCCGCGCGCCTGAATCGAAGGGCGAGGTCGCCTGGCGCGACCGCGACACGGTCTACGCCGCGCGCGACTTCGGCCCCGGCACGCTCACCACCTCGGGCTATCCCCGCACGGTTCGCGAATGGAAGCGCGGCGTGCCGCTCGCCGATGCGAAGACGGTCTTCGAGGCGCGCGAGACGGACGTCTCCGCCGGCGCGGCGGTGGTGAACGAGCCGTCACGGCGCTACGAGCTCCTCACGCGCTCGATCGATTTCTGGCATTCCGAGGATTCGATCCTGCACGACGGCAAGTGGGTGATGCTCGACACGCCCAAGGACGCGCGCATCTCGGTATTCAACGGGCGGCTGCTGGTGCGGCTGCGCAGCGACTGGAAGCCGGCCGAGCGCAACTTCAAGGCGGGCAGCCTCATCGCGACGAGCCTCGATGCGTTCATCGCCGGCAAGCGCGACTTCGCCGCCGTGTTCGAGCCGAAGGAGCGCGTCTCGTTGCAGGCCTTCACGGTCACGAAGAACTTCATCCTCCTCGACGTGCTGGACAACGTGAAGGGGCGGGTCATGGAGGCGCGGCCGCAGGACGGCGCGTGGGCCCTGCGGGAGGTCGCGGTGCCGAAGGCGGCCTCCATCAGCGTCTCCGCCGTCGATCGCGACGAGAGCGACGATTACTGGATGACGGTGACGAGCTTCACGGAGCCGACTGCCCTCTACCTCGCGCACGCGGGCCGCGACGAACGCGAGAAGCTCAAGCAGCTGCCGGCATTCTTCGATGCGAAGGGGCTCACGGTCGCCCAATACGAGGCGACCTCGCGCGACGGCACACGCATTCCCTATTTCATGGTCTCGCACGAAGGCACGAAGCTCGACGGGACGAACCCCACGATCCTCTACGGCTACGGCGGCTTCGAGGTGTCGATGACGCCCGGCTACAACTCCACCGTGGGCTCCTCGTGGCTGGAGAAGGGCGGGATCTACCTGCTCGCGAACCTGCGCGGCGGCGGCGAATTCGGGCCGGAGTGGCACGAGGTCGCGCGGCGCGAGGGGCGTCAGAAGACGCACGAGGATTTCATCGCCGTCGCCGAGGATGCGATCCGCCGCGGCATCACCTCGCCGCGGCATCTCGGCATCATGGGCGGCAGCCAGGGCGGCCTGCTCGTGGGCGCCGCATTCACGCAGCGGCCGGATCTGTTCCGCGCGGTCGTCTGCCAAGTGCCCCTCCTCGACATGAAGCGCTACAACAAGCTGCTGGCGGGCGCGTCGTGGATGGGCGAATACGGCGATCCCGACAAGCCCGAGGACTGGGCCTTCATTTCCAAGTACTCGCCGTACCAGAACGTCCTCAAGGACCGGAAGTATCCGAAGGTCTTCTTCTGGACTTCCACGCGCGATGACCGCGTGCATCCCGGCCACGCGCGCAAGATGTTCGCGAAGATGAAGGCGCAGGGCCACGACGTGCTGTACTTCGAGTACCTCGAAGGCGGCCACGGCGCGGGGTCGCTCCCGGCGCAGCAGGCCTACACCTGGGCGCTCACGTACACGTTCTTCCTGAACGAGCTCAGATAGGCTTGCGCTCGAGGCGGTGCAGCCAGCGCCGCGTGAAGACGGCGACGCTCACGAGGATCGCCACGGCGGCGGCGACCATCCACCAGTTCACGTTTCCCGTGGAGACGGCCTCGGCCACCTGGTCGCCCAGCATCGTCGTGCCGAACATGCCCGGGAACATGCCGAGGAACGTTCCGCCGAGGAGGTGCACGAGGCGAAGGCGCAGCGCGCCCGCCACGGCGCTCACCACCACGAATGGCGCCACGGGAAGCAATCGCACCATGAACGTGGCGAAGAGGCCGCGGCGCTTGAGGAAGCGCGCCACGTGCTCGAAGCGCGGACCGGCGAGCCGATGCAGCGTGTCCTCCTTCATCAGCCGGCCGCCGAGGAAGCCGGCGGTGGAGGCGATCTCGATGCCGGTCATGGCGAGCGCGCCGCCGACGAAAGGACCGTAGGCGACTACCGCCGCCAGCGTGATCAGCGGGCGCGGGAACATCACCAGCATGGCCGGCGTGTACGCGAGCAGGATGACCAGCGGCGCCCACCAATGCTGCGAGGCATCCTGCACCCAGGCGATGACGTTTTCCGCCGCGACGATGTCGGCCAGCGCGGTGTGGCGCCAGACGAGCGTCAACGCGCCTGTCAGCGCCAGCGCAATGGCGAGGCCGGCGACGAGGCGATTGCGGCAGAAGGCGGGAAGCGGCATGCCCTGTGGACCCGGGCGGCCGCGGCGCGGTTCCTGTCGATGGTCGGGTGGGAACTGTTGCGCGAATGTATAATCTGTCCTTCGCCGGAGAGATGCCCGAGAGGCCGAAGGGGGCGCCCTGCTAAGGCGTTATACGGGCTTAAACCTGTATCGAGGGTTCGAATCCCTCTCTCTCCGCCAGGACCCACGAAAAACCCCGGACGATTGCCCGGGGTTTTTTCTTTCAAACAGCTTCGAAGCGCGATCCGCTCAATCGGGGGTGCAGCCGTCGAACGGGCAGCCGCCCTCGCCGTTGTTGTCCTGGTCGAGCGCGATCGCGAGCATCAGCAGGATCGTCGCGCTTCCCGCGGCTCCGGGACCGCCTCCGCCCTTGAGCGATTCAGTGAGCGTCCTGTTCGCAAGCGTTGGAAATGCGACAGCAGCGCTGAAGACGGTGGCGACCTCTTGGCTCGGCGAATAGCCCGTGGGTGGCCAGGACGCGGAATGGGGACTCGGCGACCAGCACGGACGACCCCTGAGAGCGCGCGAACCGGACGGCCCCGACCGGGTAACATCTCCGTCCCGATACGGATGTGGCCGCCGATGAGGCACGCCTGCAAGGTAGCGCGCAGTCTCCATGCGCGGGGCTTCGTGCTCGCCGCGTGCAGCCTTGCGGCCTTCGCCACGCCGGCCGCCGATCTCATCGCGCTTCGTCCCTTCGCGTCGGGCCTCGAGTTTCCGGTCGAGATCGTCCACGCTGGCGACGGTTCCGGCCGCCTCTTCGTGGTCGAGCAGGCCGGGCGCATTCGCGTGGTGAATGCCGACGGCACGGTCCGGCCGACGCCTTTCCTCGACATCGTGCCGCAGGTCCGCTCGGGCGGCGAGCAGGGCATGCTCGGCCTCGCGTTCCATCCCGGATTCGCGCAGAACGGCCTCTTCTTCGTGTACTACACGGTGCCGCCGCTCGACCCCGCGGATGGGGGCAACGAGATCCGCCTCGTGCGCTACAAGCGGCTGGCGACGGACCCCAACGTTGCCGACTACGGCTCGGCCGAGACGATCCTCTCGATTCCGCACCCGCAGTTCGGCAACCACAACGGCGGCAAGATCGCGTTCGGGCCCGACGGGTATCTCTACATCGGCGTAGGCGATGGCGGCGGCGCCGGTGATTCGTTCAACGCGGCGCAAAACCTCCTCGACCTGCGCGGCAAGCTGTTGCGCATCGACGTCGATGCGGGCCCTCGTTACGGCGTTCCGCCGTCGAACCCGTTCGCGAATCGCGACGGTGCGCGCGGCGAGGTCTATGCGTACGGGCTGCGCAATCCCTGGCGCTTCAGCTTCGATCGCGAGACCGACGACCTCTTCATCGCCGACGTCGGGCAGAACCTGTGGGAGGAGGTCGATTTCGCTGCCGCGACCACGGCGGCGGGCCGCAATTTCGGCTGGCCGGCGCACGAGGGCACGCACTGCTTTCGCCCCGCATCGGGCTGCGCGCTCGCGGGCGAAACGCTTCCCATCATCGAGTACGGCCACGACAGCCAGGGCGGGTTTTCCGTCACGGGCGGCTTCCGATACCGCGGGCACGATGTGCCGGAACTGCAGGGACGATACGTTTACGGCGATTACGTGAGCGGGCGCATCTGGATTGCCACACCGGGCCTGCATGGGCGCTGGGCGCCTCGGCAGGTGGCCACGCTTCCGGCGGTGAGCACGTTCGGCGAGGATGAGAACGGGGAACTGCTCGTGGCCGACCATGTCGCGGGAACCATCCTGCGAATCGTCCCGGCGCAGGCCGCCGTGCCGGACGCGAATCCCATCCGCCGTTCGGCGCCGCGATGACGACGAGCATCGATGCGCGCACGCTGAAGGCATGGCTTCACGACGCAGCGGAGATCGCGCTCCTCGACGTGCGCGAGCACGGCCAGTATGGCGAGTCGCATCTCTTCTTCGGCGTTCCGCTGCCTTACAGCCGGCTGGAGCTCGACGTGCCTCGCCTGGTCCCGCGCAAGGGCACGCGCATCGTCGCGTACGACGACGGCGCGCTCGGCGTGGCGCAGCTCGCGGCGCAACGCCTCTCGGACGTGGGCTACAACCACGTGCATGTGCTCGAAGGCGGCACCGAAGCGTGGCGCAGCGCCGGCTTCGCGCTTTACAAGGGCGTCAACGTGCCGAGCAAGACGTTCGGCGAGATCGTCGAGCACGCGCGCCATACGCCGCGCATCACGGCCGCGCAGCTCGCGCAGATGCAACGCGAGGGCACGCCGCACGTGCTGCTCGACGGCCGGCCGCTCGCGGAATTCCGCAAGATGAGCATCCCCGGCGCGACCTGCTGCCCCAATGGCGAGCTCGCCTACCGCATCGGCGAGCTGGTCCGCGACGAGCGCACGCCGATCGTCGTGAATTGCGCCGGGCGCACGCGCAGCATCATCGGCGCGCAGACGCTCATCGAGCTCGGCATTCCGAACCCCGTCTTCGCGCTCGAGAACGGCACGCAGGGCTGGTACCTCGCCGACTTTGCCCTCGACCACGGCGCCGCGCGCGCCTATCCCGACGTTTCGGCGGCACGCGACCTGTCCGTCGAACGCGCCCGCGCGGGGACGCTCGCCGCGCGCCACGGCGTTCGCTTCGTCGACGATGCGCAGGCGCAATCGTGGCTGGACGGCGAGACGCGCAACACGTATCTCTGCGACGTGCGCACCGCCGAGGAATTCGCGCAGTTCACCTTGCGCGGCGCGGTGCACGCGCCGGGAGGACAGCTCATCCAGGCGACCGACCAGTGGATCGGCGTTCGTCAGGGCCGCATCCTCGTGTTCGATTCCGAAGGCGTGCGGGCGCCCGTCGTGGCGAGCTGGCTGCGGCAGATGGGCCACGAGGCGTTCGTGCTGCAGGCAGGGATCGCTTCGACGGTGCGCGCCGAATCTGCCGCGGTCCCGCTGCCGCCGATCGCGGAGGGCGATTACGCGCGCGACGCCGTCATCGTCGACGTCCGGCCCAGCATGGCCTATCGCAAGGGCCACGCTGCGGGCAGCCTCTGGTCCATTCGCCCGCGCTTCGGCGACATCGCGGCGAGAGTGCGCGGTCGCGACGTGCTGCTGGTTGCGGAAGAGGACGGCGTGGCCAGGATCGCCGCGCACGACCTTTCGAGATGCGGCGCGCGCTCGGTGCGCCGGCTGCGCGATGCGAGGCTCACGGAGAGCACGCCCCACGAGCCTCCCGACGAGCAATGCATCGACTACCTCTTCTTCGTGCACGACCGCCATGACGGCAACAAGGACGCGGCGCGCCGTTATCTCGCGTGGGAAACGCGGCTTCTTTCCCAGCTCGATGCGGACGAACGTGCTTCTTACCGGCTTTCCTAGCGGACGCGATACGGGCGCAGCGACTCGATGTCGGGCGCCGCGCCGAGCCCGGGCGTGTCGTCGAGAACCACCATGCCGTCTCGCACCGCCGCGACCGCGCCGCAGGTAAGCGTGCGCAGCGGGTTGGGATTCGCGTCGATCTCGAGCAGGCCGTCGCCGCCCGCCGCCGCGAGCAGGTGCGCCGAGGCGAGCAGGCCGACGCCGCCGCCGAGGTAGTGCGGGCAGTAGCGCCGGCCCGAATGGCGGATGCGGCGCGCGACGTCGATGCAGCCGGAGATGCCGCCCCACTTGGCCGCATCCGGTTGGACCACGCGCAAGGCGCCCGCGGCGAGCGCTGCGTCGAATGCGTCCACACCCGCGATGTTCTCGCCGCCCGCCAGCGCGATGGCCGTCGACCCGGCGAGCTCCTGCCACTCGGACCAGGGACGATCGGCACGCAGCGGCTCCTCGAGCCATTCGAGTCGAAACGGCTCCATGCGCCCGGCCATGGCGAGGGCGGCCGGGAGATCCCACGCCTGGTTGGCATCCGCCATGAGGGTGCCTTCGGCGCCGATCGCCTCGCGCATCGCGCGCAGGTTCTCGAGGTCCGCCTTCTCGCCGAACCCGACCTTCAGCTTGAACGCACGGTGGCCCTCGTCACGGCACTTCACCGCCACGCGCTCGGGAGCCTCGGGATTGACGCCGCTCGCGTACACGCGGATGCGCGGGTCGGTGCCGCCCAGCAGGCGCCAGAGCGGCTGCCCGGCGCGGCGCGCGGCGAGGTCCCACAGGGCGATGTCGATCGCGGCGATGCACTGCTGGATCGGCCCCGGCTCGCCGGACTGGATGGCGAGAACCGCCGTGCGCCGCGTGAGCTCGCGCCAGGTGTCGGCGGGGTCGCTCGCGGTCAGCCCCTCGAGCATCGGCGCGAAGACGGTTTCCACGAGGCGCGCGCGGTGCTCCGCGCCGCAGTCCGGGAAGTTGCACCATGCCTCGCCCCAGCCGACCGCGCCATCGCCGTCCTCGATGCGCACGAAGAGCGCGGGGCGCTCTCGCATCACGCCGAACGACGTGCGCACCGGCGTTTCCACCGGGTAACGGAAGAGCAGCGGCTCGACGTGCCGGATCACCCCTTGCGTCCCACCAGCGTGAGGAATTCCTCGCGCGTGGCGAGGTGGTCGCGGAAGATGCCGAGCACCGAGGACGTCACCATCACCGAGTTCTGCTTCTCCACGCCGCGCATCATCATGCAGAGGTGCCGCGCCTCGATCATCACGCCCACGCCCTTGGCGTCGATCGAATTCATCACCACTTCCGAGATCTGCTCCGTGAGCCGCTCCTGAAGCTGCAGCCGGCGCGCGAACATGTCCACGAGCCGCGCGAGCTTGCTCACGCCGAACACCTTGCCGTTCGGGATGTAGCCGATGTGGCAGCGGCCATAGAACGGCAGCATGTGGTGCTCGCACATGCTGTAGACCTCGATGTCCTTCACGATGACCATGCTGCTGGTCTTCTGCGTGAAGAGCGCCTCGTTGATCACCTCGCCCAGGTCCTGGCGGTAGCCGTGGGTGAGGAAGGCGAGCGCCTTCGCCACGCGCAGCGGCGTCTTCACCAGGCCTTCGCGTTCCGGATCCTCTCCCAGCTCCACCAGCAGCTGACGGACGAGTCCTTCGATCTTTTCCGCATTCGGTTCCATCGTTTTCCTCTTGTTGTGTCGGCGCCCGCTGTCGGACGCGTCACGGTGCCCGGAACCCCGGTTCCGTTCCCCCGATCCTACCCAGAACGCGCCGTCTCTTCCCGTGGAACGACATGAAACGCCGAATCCTGTGGATCGCTGCCATCGTGCTGCTGCTTCCCGTCGTCCTGCTGGGGGTGCTGCTGGTCGCCGTGCGCTCGGACTTCGTCGAGCGCCGGGTCGAGCAGATGGTCGCCAACAAGCTCAACCGCGAGGTGGAGATCAGCGGCATCAGCGTGAAGCCGTCGTGGCCGCCGCTGGTGACCGTCTCCCACTTGCGCATCGGGAACCCGCCGTGGGCGCGCGAGAAGGACCTCGTCGATGCCGACGCGCTGTACGCCCGCGTGTCCGTGCCGCCGCTCCTTCGCGGGCTCATCGTCGTGCCGTGGCTCGGCGCCAGCCGCGCGAAGGCCGGGCTCGAGATGAACGGCGACCAGGCCACGTGGCGTTTCGGGCCGAAATCGAACGAGCCGTCGAAGCTCTTCCTGCAGATCGTGTACCTGGAAGACGGCCACATCGCCTTCCTCGACCACCAGGAGAACACCGACCTCAAGGTGGACGTGAAGGGCAGCGCGGGCGCCGCCGGCGAGCTCAACGCGAGCGCGACCGGCACCTTCCGCGGCCAGCCCGTGAAGGCGACGGCGGCGATCCCGAAGCTCGATCCGCAGCACGAGGCGCCGCTCAACGTCCGCGGCGAGGCGACCGTCGGGCGCACGCGCGGCAAGGCCGAAGGCTCGTTCACCACGGACGCATCGCAGCTCGACCTGCAGCTGCAGCTCTCGGGGCAGACGTTCAAGGACCTGAACGAGCTCACGGGCATGCTGCTGCCGGATTCGCCGCCTTACACGGTGCAGGGCCACCTGCGCCACGTGAAGAACGAGTGGATCTTCGACCCGTTCCAGGGCAAGGTCGGCGTGAGCGACCTGCGCGGCGCGCTCAACTATTCGAAGGGCGCGGAGCGGCCGTTCCTGAAGGCGAACCTCAAGTCGAAGCTGCTGGACATCGGCGACCTGGGGCCCGTGATCCACGCGCCGCCGCGCACGGGATCGGGCAGCCCGAAGTCGCCGGAGCAGAAGCAGAAGGCCGAGGCGCTCAAGGTGAAGTCGCGCATCCTGCCCGATGAGAGGTTCAGCACCGAAGCGTGGGGCAAGATGGACGCCGACGTGACGCTAATCGCCGAGCGCATCCAGCGGCCGCAGCAGCTGCCCCTCACGGCGCTCTCCACGCACCTGTTCCTGAAGGACGGCGTCATCACGCTGGCTCCGCTGAATTTCGGCCTCGCCGACGGGACCATAAAGTCGCACGTCGTGCTGGACGGCAACCAGAAACCGATGCAGGGGCGCGTCAAGGCCGACATCCAGGGCGTGCACCTGGCGCCGCTCTTTCCCACGGTGAAGTCGATGCAGGACGCGCTCGGCACGATGTACGTGCACACCGAGCTCGCGGGCCATGGCGATTCGATCGCGGCGCTCCTCGGCACCTCGAACGGGCAGGCGAGCATCGCGGTGGGCGGCGGGCGCGTGAGCACGCTCATCCTGGAGCTGGTCGACCTGCACGTGCCGGAGATCGTGATGCTGCTCGGCCGCAAGTACCAGCAGTCCCAGCTCAACTGCGCCGTGAGCACGCTCGACGTGAAGAACGGCGTGGCCGACATCGATTCGTTCGTGATCGATACTGACACGAACGAGATCCGCGGCGACGGCACGGTGAGCCTCAAGGACGAGATCGTCGACATGGAGGTGAAGCCCTACGCCAAGCACGCGACGCTCATCTCGCTCAACTCGCCGCTCATCATCAAGGGGCCGTGGAAGAAGCCCAAGGGCTACCCCGAGCCGATGCACCTCGCGGCGAAGGCGGGCGGCGCCGTCGCGCTGGGTGCGGTCGCGCCGCCCCTCGCCCTGCTCGCCCTGTTCGACAGCGGCAAGGGCAAGGACCAGGACTGCGGCAAGTACCTCGCCGAGGCGAAGGCCCGCGGCGCGCGTCCGAAGAGCGAATCCGAGCAGCGCGCCGGCTCCGAAGGCGGCGTGAAGAAGCCCGGCTGAACCCGGGGACGCACCCCGGGGACGCACCCCGGGGTGCGT
>DASTGG010000374.1:0-18984 GCA_035719385.1 Usitatibacter sp. | reverse complement strand
CGCTGTGGGGACGGCATGGCATCATCGAGCGCTGCTTCAGGCCGCTCGACGAATGGCGGCGCGTGGCGAGCGACGTGCGCGGCAAGGCCCTCGAGGGCGGCCACTACCTGGCCGAGGAGGTGCCGCACGCCGTGATCGCCGAGCTGGAGGAATTCTTCGTCTGACTTGCACCCAACAGCCAAGGAACAGGGAACACCCGTGAAGAGTCATCGCATCGCAGTGATCGCCGGCGACGGCATCGGCAACGAGGTGGTCCCCGAGGGGCAGCGCGTGCTGGAGGCGGCCGCGCGCAAGTTCGGCTTCGAGCTCGCGTGGGACGAGAAGCCCTGGAGCTGCGAGTACTACAAGAAGCACGGGCACATGATGCCCGAGGACGGCCTCGCGCAGATCCGCAACCACGACGCGATCTTCCTCGGCGCCGTCGGTTTTCCCGGCGTGCCGGACCACGTGTCGCTGTGGGGCCTGCTGATCCCCATCCGCCGCGAGTTCCAGCTGTACGTGAACCTGCGGCCGGTGCGCCTCATGCCCGGCGTGCCCGGCCCGCTCGCCAACCGCAAGCCGGGCGACATCGATTTCTGGGTGGTGCGCGAGAACAACGAGGGCGAATACTCGAACGCCGGCGGCCGCATGTACAACGGCACCGAGCACGAGTTCGCCACGCAGCTGTCGATCTTCACGCGCCGCGGCACGGACCGCATCATGAAGTTCGCCTTCGAGCTCGCCAGGACGCGCGCGAAGAAGCACGTCACGTCGGCCACGAAATCGAACGGCATCTCGATCACCATGCCGTACTGGGATGAGCGGTTCAAGGCGATGTCGGCCCGCTATCCGGACATCAAGACGTCCCAGTACCACATCGACATCCTGACCGCGAACTTCGTCCTGCATCCGGACTGGTTCGACGTGGTGGTGGGCTCGAACCTCTTCGGCGACATCCTCTCGGACCTGGGGCCCGCCTGCACCGGCACCATCGGCATCGCGCCCTCGGCGAACCTCAATCCCGAGCGCGAATTCCCGTCGTGCTTCGAGCCGGTGCACGGCAGCGCGCCGGACATCTACGGCAAGGGCATCGCCAATCCCATCGGCCAGATCTGGTCGGGCGCCATGATGCTGGGACACCTCGGCCACAAGGATGCGGAGGATGCGATCGTCAAGGCGATCGAGCGCGTGCTGCAGGAAGGGCCGCGCACCCGCGACATGGGAGGCACCGCGGACACGAAGGAAGTCGGCAAGGCCATCGCCGAAGCGCTGTAGGACGAGACAGCTACGCGCAAGCTTCGGCGGGCAATAATTCCAACCAGAGGAGAGAAGAATGAAACGTCGTGAATTCCTGGCCGTGGGCGGCGCAGTGGCCGCTTCCATGGCGCTACCCGCTCGGGCGGCGTATCCCGACAAGCCCGTCCACTACATCATCGCTTTCGCCCCCGGCGGCGAATCGGACATCGCGGCGCGCCTGCAGCAGGAGGTCTGGCGCCGGAAGTGGGGCCAGGAGCTGATCGTGGAGTCCAAGGCGGGCGCCGGCGGCGCCCTCGCCTGGTCGCAGCTCAACCAGTTCCCCGGCGACGGCTACACGATCATGGGCACGAACCTGCCCCACATCGTGCTGCAGCCGCTCGAGGGCAACGTCCAGTACAAGACGGACGACATCACCAACGTCCACTTCTTCAACTACACGCCCGACGCGATCGTGGTGAGGAACGAGTCGCCGTTCAAGACGTTCCAGGATTTCGTCGCGGCGGCGAAGGCGAGGCCCGGAACGCTCAACCTCGCGGGCTCGGGCACCAACTCGGCGAACCACGCCGCGCACGCGCGCCTGAACCAGATGCTCAACATCCAGACGGTGTACGTGCCGTTCAAGGGCACCGGCGACCTCGTGTCGTCCCTGCTCGGCGGCCACGTGGACGGCGCGATGTCGTACTCGTCGCTCGCGCTCGCGCAGCGCGGCAAGTGCCGCCTGCTGGTGAATGCGACGCCGAAGCGGCTGCCGTACTTCGCCGACGTGCCGACCTTCCGCGAGCTCGGCATCGACTGGGTCGACGGCGCCTATCGCGGCGTCGGCGTGCCGAAGAGCACGCCCGAGGCGATGCGCAAGCAGGTCTCGGACATGTTCGCGGAGATCAACCGCGACACCGAGTTCCAGCGAAAGATGACCGAGCAGGGCCTGGAGCTCGTCGACTACACCTACGACAAGATCCCGGCGTTCCTCGAGGAGCGCAAGAAGGCCTATCTGGCCGCCGCGAAGCTGCTGGGGTTAACAAAGTAGAACCGGCTGCTGCACCGCACCATGGAGCGCGAAGGGATTTACCTGACATAATCGGCCCCTTCGTGCTCCGCAAACCAACGAGATCGACACATTCGACATGAAAATCGGCCACCCGAAGAATTTCTGGGGCGGGCTCATCTTCGCGGCCATCGGCGCGGCATTCGCGTTGATCGCGAAAGGCGTCCCGTTCCTCCCGTTCATGCAGGGATACGCGATGGGAACGCCCGCGCGCATGGGGCCGGCGTTCTTCCCGTTCTGGCTGGGGCTGCTGCTGTTCTTCCTGGGCCTGCTCATCGCGTTCAACGGCATGCGCGAGGAGGGCGGTGAGGACGCGGCTTTCCCGAAGTTCCACTGGAAGCCGAATTTCTGGGTCCTCGGCGCCGTGGTGGTCTTCGGCATCATCATGAAGCCGATCGGCATGCTGCTCGCGGGCGTGATCCTGATCGTGCTGGCCTCCATCGGCAGCGCGCAGTTCGAGCTGAAGCGCTCGCTGATCCTCGGCGTGCTGCTGAGCATCTTCTGCGCGGCCGTCTTCGTGTTCGGCCTGAAGCTGCCGATTCCGCTGTGCCCCGACATCGAGTCGCTGCAGACCGTCGGGATTTGCCGAGGCTAGGAGACGACAATGGATCTCATAAACAACCTGATGATCGGCTTCGGCGTCGCGATCCACCCGTTGAACCTGATGTACTGCTTCATCGGTGTGATGCTCGGCACGCTGATCGGCGTGCTGCCGGGGATCGGCCCGATCGCGACGATCTCGATGCTGCTGCCCGCGACGTTCGTGCTGCCGCCGGTCTCCGCCCTGATCATGCTGGCGGGCATCTACTACGGCGCCCAGTACGGCGGGTCCACGACGGCGATCCTGGTGAACCTGCCGGGAGAGGTGTCATCGGTCGTGACGTGCCTCGACGGCTACCAGATGGCGAGAAAGGGGATGGCCGGCAAGGCCCTGGGGGTCGCCGCGCTCGGCTCCTTCTTCGCGGGCTCGGTCGCCACGCTGCTCATCGCCGGATTCGCGCCGCCGCTCGCGGAGCTCGCGCTCAAGTTCGGCCCTGCGGACTACTTCTCGCTGATGGTCCTCGGCCTCATTGCGGCGGTGGTGCTGGCGCACGGATCGGTGCTCAAGGCGATCGCGATGATCCTGCTGGGACTGCTCACCGGCCTCATCGGCACCGACGTGAACTCGGGCGTCGCGCGCTACAGCTTCGGCCTGCCCGAGCTCATCGACGGCCTCGGCATCGGCACGGTCGCCATGGGGATGTTCGGTTTCTCGGAGATCATCCGCAACCTCGAGGAAACCGAGGAGCGCGAAGTCTTCACCAAGAGCGTGACCGGCCTGCTGCCCAACTGGACCGACATCAAGCGTTGCGCGATGCCCGTGATCCGCGGCACGGCGCTGGGCTCCGCGCTCGGCATCCTTCCCGGGGGCGGACCGGTGCTGGGCTCGTTCTCGGCCTACACGCTCGAGAAGAAGATGTCGAAGACGCCGGAGAAGTTCGGCACCGGCATGATCGAGGGCGTCGCCGCGCCCGAGTCGGCGAACAACGCCGCCGCGCAGACGTCGTTCATTCCGCTGCTCACGCTGGGCATTCCGTCCAACCCGACGATGGCGCTGATGATCGGCGCGATGATCATCCACGGCATCCAGCCGGGCCCGCAGATCATGACGGCGAAGCCGGAGCTCTTCTGGGGCATGATCGCCTCGATGTGGGTCGGCAACTTCATGCTCGTCGTGCTCAACCTGCCGATGATCGGGATGTGGGTGAAGCTGCTCACCGTGAAGTACGACTACCTCTTCCCCGCGATCCTCATCTTCTGCTGCATCGGGGTTTACTCGATCAGCAACGCGGTGATGGACGTGTGGCTCGCGGCGCTCTTCGGTTTCATCGGGTACTCGTTCATCAAGCTGGAGATGGAGCCCGCGCCGCTGCTGCTGGGCTTCGTGCTGGGCCCGATGATGGAGGAGAACCTGCGGCGCGCGCTGCTGCTGTCGCGCGGCGACCCGGCGGTCTTCTTCATGCGGCCGATCAGCCTCACGCTGCTCATCATCGCCGCGATCCTGCTGGTGATCGTGGCCTCGCCCGCCATCGCGAAGAAGCGCGAGGAGGCTTTCGCCGAGGAAGGCTGATCGCCCGCTGCATCGCGACGCAAGGAAAGACCGGGGCTCGTCCCCGGTTTTTTTTCCATGCCAACGCGGGCGTTTCAGCTTTTCGACTTGACGCGCAGCGTCAAAGATACGCCTCGATCTCGGCGAGCGATTTGATCACCGCGTCGGGACGCACGCCGAGCCGCTCCACGGGCGCGCCCGAGCGGTTGATCCAGAAGACGCGGAAGCCGAAGGTCTTCGCGCCGGCGGCGTCCCAGCCGTTGGAGGACACGAAGCCCATCAGCGAGCGCGGCACGCCGAGCGCCTCCTCCGCGATGGCGTAGACCTTCGGCGCGGGCTTGAAGACGCCCGCCGGGTGCACGCTCAGGATGCCGCCGCGGAAGCGCTCGCGAAGGCCGTTGTGGTCCACCACTGCCCCGAGCATTTCGGGATGCCCGTTCGAGAGGATGGCGAGCGCGCAACGCCGCGAGAGCGCCTCGAGCGCGGCCGGCACCTCGGGAAACGTCGCGAGCCGCCGGTATTCGTCGACGAGCGCGCGGCTCGCCCGGTCATTCTCCTCGGGCGCGATGCCGAGCGATTCCATCGCCCAGTCGAGCGAGGCGGCGGTCACGCGGTTGAAGTCCTCGTAGCGCTGCATGAGGCTGCGCAGCCACGTGTATTCGAGCTGCTTGGTGCGCCACGCGGCCGAGAGCGCAGCGCCCTTGCCGGGGAAGAGCGACTCGGCGAGGCGCGCGACCGAGTGGACGTCGAAGAGCGTCCCGTAGGCGTCGAACACAAGCGCCGATATCTCTTTTGTCATGGCGGCCCCTTTTTCTCGAATGCTAACATCTGGCCGCAAGCCCCTCCGGACCATTCCCCCATGCCCAAGCGAATCCTCGCCCTGCTCGCATTCGCGCTGGTTCCCCTCGCCGCGCTCGCGCAGGCGGGCTGGCCGACGAAGCCGGTGAAGCTCGTCGTGCCGTTTCCCGCGGGCGGTCCGACGGATGTGCTCGCGCGCGCGGTGGGCGATCGCCTCGGCGCGCGAGTCGGCCAGCCGATCGTGGTCGAGAACAAGCCGGGCGCGGGCGGCGCGATCGGGACCGACTTCGTGGCGAAGAGCGCGCCCGACGGCTACACGATCGTGCTCGCCACCAGCAGCACGCACGCCGTGAATCCCTATCTCTCGAAGGTCCCGTACGACCCGCAGAAGGACTTCACGCCGATCATCTGGCTGGGCGACGCGCAGCGCGTGCTCGTCGTGCCGCCGAGCCTCGGCGTGAACAACCTGCAGGAGCTCATCGCGCTCGCGAAGAAGAATCCGGGCAAGCTCAACTACTCGTCGAGCGGCGTGGGCAGCGTGGTGCACCTGGCGACCGAGCAGTTCGCGAGCCTCGCGGGAATCAGGCTCACCCACGTGCCGTACAAGGGGATCCAGCAGTCGGTGCCGGACCTGCTCTCGGGCCAGGTCGCGATCCTCTTCGACAATATCATGACGGTGCAGCAGCACGTGAAGTCCGGCCGCCTCAAGGCCCTGGGCGTCTCGGGCACCACGCCGTCGCCGTTGCTGCCGGGCGTGCCTCCGGTCGCGCAGACGCTGCCCGGCTTCGAAAGCAAGACGTGGTTCGGCCTCTATGGCCCGGCCGGATTGCCGCCGGCGATCGCCGAGCGCCTGAATCGCGAGCTCAACGCGGTGCTGCAGGAGCCCGGCGTGCGCGAGCGCTTCGACCAGCTCGGCTTCGAGCCCGCCGGCGGGAGCGCCGCGCAGTTCGAGCGCATGGTGCAGGCCGACGCGGAGCGCTGGAAGAAGGTCATACGCGAAAACAACGTGAAAGCGGAGTGAGCCGAATGTTCTCCTGGAAATTCCCGTACGCTTCGCAGCGCATGCCGGTGCTGGCGAAGAACGTGGTCGCGACCTCGCAACCGCTCGCCGCGCAGGCGGGCCTGCAGATGCTCGCGAAGGGCGGCAACGCGGTCGATGCGGGGCTCGCCGCGGCGATCGCTCTCACGGTCGTCGAGCCGACCTCCAACGGCATCGGCTCCGACGCCTACGCGATCCTCTGGGACGGGCAGCGGCTGGTGGGGCTCAACGCCTCGGGACGTTCGCCCGCGGCGTGGACGCCGGAGCGCTTCGCCGGCAAGACCGAGATGCCGAAACTCGGATGGGATGCGGTCACGGTGCCCGGCTGCGTGTCGGCGTGGGTAACGCTGTCGAAGCGCTACGGCCGGCTGCCCTTCGAGCAGCTCTTCGAGCCGGCCATCCGCTACGCGCGCGAAAGCTTCCTCGTCTCGCCCATCACCGCGCTCAGCTGGGCGAACCAGGCGACGAACCTCAGGCAATTCTCCGAGTTCGCGTGGACCTTCCTGCCCAGGGACCGCGCGCCCTACCCCGGCGAGCGCTTCTATTGCCCGCAGCAGGCCGAGACGCTCGAGGAGATCGCCTCGACGCGCGGCGAGAGCTTCTACCGCGGCGCCCTCGCCGAGCGCATCGCGCTCGCCTCCAAGAGCGAAGGCGGCGCGATGACGCAGGAAGACCTCGCCGCGCATCGCTGCGACTGGGTCGATCCCATCTCGGTCGAGTATCGGGGCTATCACCTGCACGAGATCCCGCCCAACGGCCAGGGCATCGCCGCCCTGATGGCGCTCGGGATCCTGCGCCACTTCGACCTCGCATCGCATCCGGTGGATTCGGCCGACAGCCTGCACCTGCAGATCGAGGCGATGAAGATGGCGCTCGCCGACGTCTGGGCGAACGTGACCGACATCTCGCAGATGCGCGTGACGCCCGCCGAGATGCTCGACGGCGGCTACCTCGCCGGGCGAGCGAAGTCGATCGACCCGAAGCGCACGCAGGAGCACAAGGCCGCCATCCCGAAGGGCGGCGGCACGGTGTACCTCACCACGGCCGACGAGCGCGGCATGATGCTCTCGTTCATCCAGTCCAACTACATGGGCTTCGGCTCCGGCATCGTGGTGCCGGGCACCGGCATCAGCATGCAGAACCGCGGCGCCGGCTTCAGCCTCAAGCCGGGGCACCCGAACCTCGTCGGCCCCGGCAAGCGACCGTTCCAGACGATCATCCCCGGCTTCCTCACCCGCGGCGGCGAGCCGGTCATGAGCTTCGGCGTCATGGGCGGCAACATGCAGGCCCAGGGACACGTCCAGATGGTGGTGCGCCTCGTCGACTACAACCAGAACCCGCAGGCGTGCTCCGACGGGCCGCGCTGGATCGTGAACACCGACATGACGGTGAGCGTCGAGGACCAGATGCCGGCGAGCGTGAAGGAAGAGCTCGCGCGCCGCGGCCATCGCATCGTGCCGTCGGATCGCCCGCAGTTCGGCTTCGGCGGCGCGCAGCTCATCCATCGCCTCGAGGACGGCTACTGCGCCGGCTCCGACCACCGCAAGGACGGCTGCGCGATCGGCTTCTAGGCGCCGGCGGCGCTAGAGCCGCGCGAATCGCGCTTCGTCGTCGGCGCTCGCGGCGAGGGCGGGAATGCGCCGCAGCAGCACCGGCGCCTGCTCGCGGAAGGCGATGCCCATGAGCACGCGCGGCATGCGCATGCCGGGATACGGCTCGGCGCCGGAGAGGATCTCCATGCCGAACATGCGGCGGTAGAAGCCCATCTGCGTCTCGCGCACGGCGACCACGAGCGCGTCCGCGTCCGCAAGGCCGCAATGCATCACGTGCACTTTGAACAGGCGCGTGAGCGCGTCCTGCGCGGCCGCCGCGCAGGGGTCGATGAACGTGAGGCTCGCTTCGACGATCGACGCCTGGGCGCCGAACGCCGTGGCGATTTCCGTGGCGAAGACACGCTCCGATGGCAGCGCGGCGTGCCGCCCCGCGGCGCGCACGCTGGTTCGCGTGGTGCCGACGGCACGGGCTCCGGCGGCGAGGAGGTACGTTGTGGTGTTCGGCGCCTCGTCGAACTCGTCGGCGAACGAACGCGCGTCGCAGGGCGGCACTTCGGCGCGTGCGGCGAGGCCCTCGTATCGAAGGGCGCGCACGGCCTGCCAGTCCGCGGGGGCGCGCGCACGGCGGATTTCCAGGTGGCTCATGCGCCGCAGGATAGGATCGCCTGCCGGCAGCCGTCCCCACCCCCGGGGGTAGGAGCCGAGCGGCCCGGCATGACAAACTACGGGCCGTCCTTGGAGCCTGAACCCGACGCCGCCTCCATGCGCCCCCTGCTCGCCTGCGGATTCGTCGCCCTCGCGCTGGCCGCGCCGGGCTGCGATGCGCTTTCCCGCTGGCACGATGGCGGCAAGCGGGTCGTGGTCATCGACCCGAAGCCGCCCGGCCTGGTCGATGCCGGCCTGCTCGCCAGCCGGCTCGCGGCGCTCGAGCATGCCGAGGTGGTCATGCGGCCGGTGTCCGTGCTCTCCACCGAGGCCATCCGCGAGGTCTCGGAGCGCGTCGTCGCCGAGAAGCCGGCGCTCATCATCGCGCTGGCCGCCGACGTGGTGTTCGACCTGCGGGAACGCACGCACGCCATCCCGATCCTGTTCGTCACGCTCGCCGACCCCATCGACTCCGGCCTCGTCACGGACACGCAGCGGCCGCGGGGCAACGTCTCGGGCTACTCGTTCCACGTCTCCACCGAGGCCAAGCAGCTCGAGATCCTGAAGCGAACGTTCCCGGGCATCCGTCGCGTGGGCGTGCTGGGCGACCGCTACGCCTTCTCCACGACCGCGTTCCGGGAGATGGCGCAGGCGGCGCACGATTCGCTGCGCCTCGAGCTGGTGCCGGTGCATTTCGAGGCAGCCCCCGAGCTGAGGCCCGCGGTGGCGCGGGCGATCGCCGCGGGCGTGGACGCCTGGAGCGTGCCGCAGGGCGGGACCACGTACCGGCTGGCGGGCGACATCGTGTCGCTGCTGCGCGCGAGCGGCCGCCCGGCGATGTACGGGCACGAACGCTTCGTGAAGCTGGGCGGCCTCATGTCGTACTCGCAGGCGTTCGACGATCCGTCGGACCGCATCCTCGGCATGGCGCGCAGCGTGCTGCAGGGATTCCCGGTGGGCGAGCTGCCCGTGGAGCGGCCGCAGAACTTCCGCTTCGCGATCAACACCGTGGCCTGGCGCGCGATGCGCCCGAGGCCCTCGCCGAAGATGCTGCTGCTGGCGACCGACTTCTACGGCAACGAGGCGGCGCCGTAGCGCGCTCCATGGCCGCCGTCTTCCGACCCCGCCGCAGCCTCTTCCGCAAGTACGCGGCGATCTTCATGGCGCTGGTCGCGGGCGGCCTGGTGGCCGAGGGGCTCGTCGAGCTGGGCTTCGATTACGAGGAAAGCCGCCAGGCCGCCGCGGAGCTGCAGCGCGCCGAGGCCCGCGCGGCCGCCGAGCGCATCGGCCAGTTCCTCGAGGGCATCGAGCGGCAGGTCATCGACGTGAGCGCGCTGCCGTGGACCTCGGGGCTCCTCGGGCTCGAGGAGCGCCGCGACGAGTACCACCGCATGATGAAGCTCGTGCCGGCCATCACCGAGGTGAGCAATGTCGCGCCCGAAGGCCGCGAGCAGCTGCGCGTGTCGCGCGCGGCGCTGGACGAGATCGGCACCGGGCGCGACCTGGCGAAGCTCGAGGCGTTCACGGGCGCGCGCGCCAACGCGCCGTTCTACAGCGCCGCATTCTTCCGCGAAGGGTCGATCCCGCGCATCACGCTCGCGGTGCGCGATGCGGGCAACATCAACGGCGCCGTCACGCTCGTCGAGCTGAACCTCAAGTTCGTGGGCGACGTGGTGGGCCAGATCCGCGTCGGCCGCAACGGCTTCGTGTATGCCGTCGACAGCGAAGACAAGCTCGTGGCGCACCCGGACCTGGGGCTCGTGGTGCGGCGCCCGGACCTTTCCGCGTACACCCCGCTCAAGCGCATCCGCGACGAGCTCAGGCGCACGCGCGGCAACGTGGTCGGCATGTTCGAGGGCCGCGGCCTGGAGGGCGGCGACGTCGTGCTGTCGGCCGCGCTCGTGCCGTCCACGCAATGGCTGGTGGTGGCCGAGCAGCCGCGGCGCGAGGTGCTGGAGCCCGTGTATGCCTCGCTCGCGCGCACCCTCATCGTGATGGGGCTGGGCATCGCGGCGGCGCTCGCCTCGAGCTGGGTGCTCGCGCGCCGCCTCACGCGCCCCATCGTCGAGCTGGGCCGCGGCGCGGACAAGATCGCGAGCGGCGACCTCTCGGCGCGGCTCGCCATCCGCAGCGGCGACGAGATCGAGGCGCTCGCGCACGAGTTCAACCGCATGGCCGACCAGCTCCAGGGCTACACCGCCGGGCTCGAGCAGCGCGTCGCGGAGAAGACCGCGCAGCTCGAGATGGCCAATCGCCACAAGAGCGAGTTCCTCGCGAACATGTCGCACGAGCTGCGCACGCCGCTCAACGCGGTCATCGGATTCTCCGACGTGCTGCGCGAGCGCATGTTCGGGCCGCTCAACGCGAAGCAGATGGAGTACGTCGAGGACATCCATGCCTCGGGGCAGCACCTGCTCTCGCTCATCAACGATATCCTCGACCTGTCCAAGGTCGAGGCGGGCCGCATGGAGCTCGACGTGCACGAGTTCGACGTGCGCGCCGCGGTGGAGAACTGCTGCACGCTCATCCGCGGGCGCGCGCTGGCCCGCGACCTGCGGCTCGTCGCCGACGTGGCGCCCGATGCCGGCACCTGGCGCGCCGACGAGCGCAAGGTGAAGCAGGTGATGATCAACCTGCTCTCGAACGCCGTGAAGTTCACGCCGGCCGGCGGTGAGGTGCGCGCCTTCGCGCGCCGCTACGACGACACGCTCGAGCTGGGCGTGGCCGACAGCGGCGTGGGCATCGCCGTCGCCGACCAGGAGGCCATTTTCCGCGAGTTCCACCAGCTGCCGGGCCCCGAGCAGGCGCGCAGCGAGGGCACGGGCCTGGGGCTCGCGCTCTCCCGGCGCCTCGTGGAGCTGCATGGCGGCACGCTCACCGTCGCGAGCGAGCCGGGCAGGGGCTCGACATTCACGGCGCGGTTCCCGCGCCTCGCCGCCGATGGATAAGCGCATCCTCATCGTCGAGGACGACGAGAAGAGCCGGCGGCTGCTTCGCGACGTGCTGGGCTACCACGGCTTTTGCGTGGAGGAGGCCTGCACGGGCGAAGAGGCGCTGGGCAGCGCCGCGACGCGGCTGCCCGACGCGGTGCTGCTCGACATCCAGCTTCCGGGGCTGAACGGCTTCGAGGTCCTGAGGCGCCTGCGCGCCATCGACGGCGCCCGTTTCCCCGTCCTCGCGGTGACGGCATCGGTCATGGACCATGATCGAAAGCGCATCCTCGAGGCGGGATTCGATGCCTACGTCGC
The DNA here is from genome assembly GCA_035719385.1 of Usitatibacter sp. GTDB lineage: Bacteria > Pseudomonadota > Gammaproteobacteria > Burkholderiales > Usitatibacteraceae > Usitatibacter. The sequence goes on along the minus strand of DASTGG010000374.1, from coordinate 7,331 downwards.
GAAACCGGTTAACATCCGTGAACTCCTGCATGCACTGAAGGGCTTCCTCGAGCCGCTCGCGCCGTGAACCTACAGGCCGATCCCCAGCCGCGCCGCTCGCCCGCATCCGAGGCCTCCGCCGGGCGCGTGCTGGTGGTCGACGACACGCCGGCCAACGTGAAGCTGCTCGAGGACCTGCTCGGTTTCCACGGCTACGACGTCGAGGCCGCCGCGAGCGGCGAGCAGGCTCTCGATGCGGTGCGCCGCGCGATGCCGGACCTCATGCTGCTCGACGTGCTGATGCCGGGCCTTTCGGGCTACGACGTGTGCCGCGCGATCCGCGCCGATCCCGCGCTCGCGCTGCTGCCCATCGTGATGATCACCGCGCTCGAGGACCGCGAGGCGCGCGTGCGCGGGCTCGAGGCGGGCGCCGACGACTTCCTCGCCAAGCCGGTGAATGCGCCGGAGCTCGTCGCGCGCGTGCGCTCGCTGCTGCGCATCCGCCGGCTCTACGACACCGTCGAGCGCCAGGCGCGGCAGCTCGCGGCGTGGAACCGCACGCTCGAGGCGCGCGTGGCCGAGGAAGTGGGCCGGGTGGAGAAGCTGATGCGGCTCAAGCGCTTCTTCTCGCCGCAGCTCGCCGAGTTGATCCTCGCGGGCGGCGCGGATGATCCGCTGCAGAGCCACCGGCGCGAGATCACCGTCGTGTTCCTCGACCTGCGCGGCTTCACCGCGTTCGCGGAATCGGCCGAGCCCGAGGAGGTGATGAAGGCGCTCGCCGAGTTCCATGCGGCGATGGGCCGCCGCGTGCTGCAGTACCAGGGAACGCTCGAGCGCTTCACCGGCGACGGCCTCATGGTGTTCTTCAACGATCCGTTGCCGCTGCAGCAGCCGGCGCGCCGTGCCGTGGAGATGGCGTTCGCGATGCAGGACGACGCGCTCAAGCTGTCGGCGCAGTGGAAGAAGAAGGGCTACAACCTCGGGCTGGGCATCGGCATCGCGCAGGGCTATGCGACGGTGGGCGCGATCGGCTTCGAGGGGCGCATCGACTACGGCGCGATCGGCACGGTCACGAACATGGCGAGCCGCCTGTGCGACCTCGCCGAGCCGGGCCACATCCTGGTGTCGCAGCGCGTGCACGCGGAGGTCGAGGAGCTCGTGCTCGCCGAGGACCTGGGCGGCGTGCCGCTGCACGGCTTCGCGCGGCCGGTGCACGCGTACCTGCTCGTGGATTTCAAGGGCATGGGAGTGGACGGATGAAGCAGTCGGCCGTGCGCGCCCGCATCCGGCAGATCTGCTGCCTCGGCCTTCCTTCGGAACTGCTCATGGCCTCGCTCCTGCCGGCGCTGCGCGAGCTGGTGCCGAGCGATTCGGCGGCGTTCTTCTGGGTCGATGCGCGCGGCGAGATGCAAAACATGTACGCCGAGCGGATGCTGCCGCCCGACGCGATGTCGCTCTACTTCGAGCGCTACTACGACGGGCGCGAGGCATCCTTCCGCCGAGCCTTCCGGCAACGGGCGAGCGAGCCCGATGGCGTGCTCGCCACGACCCCCGACGCCGAGATGACCGGCAGCGCGTACTACAACGAGATCCTGCGCCGGCTCGATGCGCACCACGTGCTTTACGGCATCGTGCGCGAGCAGGGCGCGGCGCTCGGCCAGCTTTCTCTCTACCGCTCGCAGGAAGCGCCCGCGTTCACCGCGCGCGAGCGCGCCGACCTGTCGAGCGTCATGCGCTACGTGGCGCACGGCGTGGCGGCCGGCGAGCCGCAACCCGAGGGCGTGGTCGCGTTCCAGGATTCCGACGACGAGGCGATGCTCGTGACCGATCGCATGGGGCGCGTGCGGCACGGCTCCGAGAAGGCGCGGCGCCTGCTCGTGCTCGCCACGACCTCGGAGATCAACCCGGCGAGCCTGAGATCCGCGGTCAACGACCGCGCGACGCAGGCGCTGCGCGCGCTGTGCGGGCGCCTCGAGGCGGTGGAGCACGGCGCGGAGACGTCGCCGCCGGTGATGACGTTCGATTCGCGCTGGGGGCGGCACATCATGCGCGCCTACTGGCTGCACGACGACCACCAGGCGGCCGATGCGCTGATCGGCGTGCGCATCCAGCGGCAGGAGCCGATGATCCTGCGCTTCGTGCAGGCGATGGGCCGCTTGCCGCTGTCGCCGCAGCAGCGCGAGATCGCGCTCATGATCGCGCAGGGCAAGAGCAACCAGGAGATGGCCGAAGGCCTCGGCGTGTCCGGCAACACGGTCGCCTACCACATCAAGCAGCTTTTCCTGAAGCTCGACGTGCACGACCGCGCCGGCGCGATCGCGCGCATCACCTCCGGGCAGGGCGGCGTCGCAGGCTAGAGGGTGTCGACCGCGATCGCCTGCCGCCGCGGCACGCGGGCGGGGTCCCAGGCGATGCGCGCCTGCTCCAGCACTTCCGCCGCGGTGGCGCCCGCCGGCGCCGGCTGTCCGAGGAATCGCAGCGCACGGCGCAGCTCGTGCACCGCGTCGCGGATGTCGATGGCCGCCGCGTGCGTCTGCTTCGAGAGCTTGTCGCCCGCGCGGTCCGCCGCCACCGGCACGTGCATGTACGCAGGCGTGGGATAGCCCAGCCAGCGCTGCAGGGCGATCTGCCGGGGCGTGGACCACAACAGGTCGGCGCCGCGCACGACGTCGGTGATGCGCTGCTCGGCATCGTCCACGACGACCGCGAGCTGGTACGCGTGCAGGCCGTCGCGGCGCTTGAGGACGAAATCGCCGATGTCGCGCGCGACGTCCTGCGCGATCGCGCCCTGCACGCGATCGTCGAATGCGATGGGCTCGGCCGGCGCTATCGCGCGCTCGGCGGCGGGCTCGTCCGGGGCGACGCGGCGATGGCGGCAGGTGCCCGGGTAGATCGCCCCTTCGATGCCCTGCAGGGCGGAATCGGCGATCTCGCGGCGCGAGCACTTGCAGCGGTAGACGAGGCCCAGGGCGCGCAGGCGCTCGAGCGCCGCCTCGTAGCGCCCGGTGCGCTCGCCCTGGCGCACCACCTCGCCGTCCCACGTGAGGCCGAGGGCCTCGAGCGCGCGCAGGATGGCGCCGGCCGCCCCGGGCACGCAGCGCGGCGCGTCGACGTCCTCGATGCGCACGAGCCATTCGCCGCCCGCGGCGCGCGCATCGAGCCAGCTCGCGACCACCGCCACGAGCGAGCCGAAGTGCAGCGGGCCGGTGGGCGAAGGCGCGAAGCGGCCGCGATAGGTCATGCGAGCAGCGCCTGCGCCACGGCCGGCTCCTCGAGGCGGCGCACGAACCAGCGCAGCGCGCGGCCGCCGGTTCCCGAGCGCCATGCGAACACCAGGTCCGCGGGCGGGCGCGGATGCTCCACCTCGAGGATGCGCAGCCGTCCCGCGCCGGCTTCACGCTCGGCGAGACGGCGCGGAAGGAAGCCCACGCCGAGGCCCGCCACGTGCGCGGCGGCCTTGGCCTCGAGCGAGGGCACGGTGAGCACGTCCTGGCCGGAAAGCAGGCCCACGGTGCGCACCGGCAGCGTCCGCGAGGTATCGCCGATGCTCACCGCGCGATGGGCGAGGATCGCCTCGTCGCTCAGGGGTTGCGGCTCGGCGCAGAGGGGATGCGACGGCGCGGCGACCAGCACCAGCGGCACGGTCCCCAACGCCCGCGTCGGATAGCTGCGCCCGGCGGGCGCCTCGCCCGCGGCACCGATGGCGAGATCCGCGCGGCCGGACACGAGCGCATCCCAGGTGCCCGCGAGCACTTCCTGCGAAATGCGCAGCCGCGTGCCGGTGTTCGCGGCGTAGAAATCGCGCACCAGCCCGTAGATGTTCTCGACCGCGACGAGCGCGTCGAGCGCGATGCGCAGCTCCGCTTCCCAACCTTTCGCGACCTGTTGCACGCGGCATTCGAGGTCGGAGGCGGCGCGCAGGAGCCGGCGGCCCTCCGCCAGCAGCTCGAGGCCCGCCTGCGTGAGCACAGCGCGATGGCCGCGCCGGTCGAACACCTGGATGCCCAGCATCTCCTCCAGCTGGCGAACGGAGTAAGTAATCGCTGACGGGACGCGATGCAGCTCTTCCGCCGCGGCCGCGAACGATCCGCGACGGTCGATCGCGTCGAGCACCTCAAGGGCTTCGAGGGTCAGGCGGCTCATTCAAATAATATGAACGGTTCGAGCAGAAGATTTCGCTGGAAAGCCCGAAACATGATCCCCATCATATACATGCACATTCATTCACACCACGGGGACTTTCCATGATCGAAACGCGACTTGGCGGCGACCGCGGCCGCGCGCGGCACGGCTGGCTGGACTCGTTCCACAGCTTCTCGTTCGCCGATTACCACGACCCGGCCCACATGGGATTCGGGCCGCTGCGGGTCATCAACGAGGACCGCGTGGAGCCGGGCATGGGCTTCGGCGCCCACGGCCATCGCGACATGGAGATCATCAGCTACGTGCTGGGCGGGGCGCTCGCGCACCGCGATTCCATGGGCAACGGCTCGGTCATCCGGCCCGGCGACGTGCAGCGCATGAGCGCGGGCACGGGCGTGACGCACAGCGAGTACAACGCGTCGGACCGCGAGCGCGTGCATTTCCTGCAGATCTGGATCGAGCCCGACCGCCGCGGGCTGCAACCCAGCTACGAGGAAAAGAACTTCGATGCGGCCTCCAGGCGCGGCACGCTGCGGCTCATCGCCTCGCCCGACGGCCGCGACGGCTCGGTGACGATCCACCAGGACGCGTGCCTCTACGCGGGCCTTTTCGACGGCGCCGAGTCCGCCGATTTCGCGCTCGCGCCCGGCCGGCGGGCGTACGTGCACGTGGTGCGGGGCGAGCTGCAAGTCAATGGCCAAGGGCTCTCCGCGGGCGACGCGCTCAAGCTCACGGGCGAGAGCCGCGTGCGCCTCGCGCACGGCCGCGAGGCCGAGGTGCTGCTCTTCGACCTGCCCTGAGCGAGGTCGTGTCGTGGCTGCCGCGCACACGAGCGCGCGGCGGGAATCTGTCAAAATGGGCGTTCCCCAACGGAGATGCGCATGGCCATCGTCGAGCTGACGAAAGACAACTTCGAGCAGGTGGTGACTTCGAACGCCACCGTGATCATCGACTACTGGGCGCCGTGGTGCGGCCCCTGCCGCGGCTTCGCGCCGGTGTTCGAGAAGGTGGCGGAGAAGCATCCCGACGTCGTGTTCGCGAAGGTGAACACCGACGAGGAGCAGGAGATCGCGAGCCACTTCCAGATCCGTTCCATCCCGACGCTCATGGCCTTCCGCGACCAGATCATCGTCTTCTCGCAGCCCGGCGCGCTGCCGCAGGGCGCCTTCGAGCAGGTGATCGAGAAGGTGAAGGAGCTCGACATGGACGAGGTGCGCCGCCAGATCGAGGAGCAGCAGGCGCAGCAGAAGCCCACGAACTGACTTGCGCTACCCGCGCGAGCTCGTCGAAGGGCGCCTCATCCGGCGCTACAAGCGTTTCCTCGCCGACGTCCAGCTGCCCGCGGGCGTGATCACCGCCGCCTGCCCCAACACCGGATCGCTCATGGGCTGCTGCGAGCCGGGCAGCCGCGTCTGGCTGTCCGAGAGCGACAGCGCCACGCGCAAGTATCGCCACACCTGGGAGCTGGTCGAGGTGGAAGAGATCCTCGTCGGCATCAACACGGGCCTGCCCAACGCGCTCGCGGCCGAGGCGATCGCCGACGGCACCCTCCGCGAGCTTGCCGGCTACGCCTCGATGCGGCGCGAGGTGCTCTTCGGCGAGGAGCGCAGCCGCGTGGACCTGCTGCTCGAGGCGCAAGGCCGCGAACCCTGCTATGTCGAGGTGAAGAACGTGACGGCGGCCGCTTCCTCGGGCGTGGCGCTTTTCCCCGATTGCGTGAGCGAGCGTGGCTCGAAGCACCTGCGCGAGCTCATGCGGCTCAAGGCGCGCGGCGCGCGGCCGGTGCAGCTCTACTGCGTGCAGCGCGGCGACGTGCGCGAGGTGCGGCCGGCCGACGGCATCGACTTCGAGTACGGGCGCACTTTGCGCGAGGCGATCGCCGCGGGCGTCGAGGTGCTGGCCTATCGCGCGCGGGTCACGCCCGCGGAGATCCGGCTGGCGGAGAGGATCCCGGTCGTTTGCCCGTAGCCGGCGGCCGGTGTGACGGCTAGTCCGCCGTCGTTTCCTTCAGCCGCTTGACGCCCTTGGGCGCCTTGCCGCCCGCGAGGAGCACGACCATCGCGGTGTCGTCTTCCTTCCACGACGCGACCGCGTCGCGCAGGATCTCCACGAGCGTCTCGAACTGGTCGGGATGGGCCGACTGCAGGGCGTCGATGTGCTCGTAGTAGAGGAGGTACCCCTCCGCATCGACCCATTCCATGTCGGTGAGGCATTCCTCGAGCGCGTCCCAGTTTTGGCCGAAATCCGTGGGAAAGTGCAGTGCGGTGGCCACGTGGTTGAGCAGCTGCTCCTTGCGGGTGATGTTCTTGCCGTCGATGTGGAAGTAGGCGAAGCCGTTGCGCTTGGCGAGCGCCTGCACCAAGCGCGCTTCCACCGGCTCGGGCAGGTAGAACACGCCCCCGACGTTTTCCTCCAGCAGTCCTGCCAGCATCTCGAGCGGCATGGGGGGCTCCTATTCCCTGATGCGCCGGAAGTGGTTGTAGTGGTCGTCGGAGTAGTACATCTCGCCGCCGGCCCCGGCGACGATGCGCCGCGCGCCGCGGCTGCGCACGCCCGGCGTCTTCACCGTGTATTCGCGATAGTACCCGCGCTTGGCGCGCGGCAGCGTTCCTTCCCGGTTGCCGAAGACCGCGCCGTCCTTCGCATAGGGAAAGGGACCGCCCTTGCGGATCTGCGCGATGGTCTCCTGCGCTTCCCGCGGCAGCTGCGAAACGCCGACGTCCTCGATCGCGGCGTTCGGGGCCGGCCCGCGCTGCGCGTGCGCCGGCAGGGCCACCAGCGCGAGGCCGAGCGCGATGCAGGACAGCCACGCGCGCACGCTCACCGCATCACTCCTTCGGGCGGTGCGGGCACTGCGCCTTGATGCAATCGGCGTAGAGGTAGAGCTGGTGGTCGTGGATCTGGAAGCCGCGGTCGCGCGCCACGCGGTTCTGCCGCTTCTCGATCTCCTGGTCGTAGAACTCCTCGACGCGCCCGCACTGCATGCAGACCAGGTGGTCGTGGTGCTTGCCTTCGTTCAGCTCGTAGACGGCTTTCCCGCCCTCGAAATGGTGGCGGACGAGGAGCCCGGCCTGCTCGAACTGCGTGAGGACGCGGTAGACCGTCGCGAGGCCGATGTCGAGGCCCTCGCCCAGGAGCATCTTGTAGACGTCCTCGGCCGTGAGGTGGCGGACCTTGGACGACTCGAACAGATTGATGATCTTGAGCCG
>DASTGG010000373.1:0-3709 GCA_035719385.1 Usitatibacter sp. | reverse complement strand
GGGCTGCTGGATCGCGAGGATGCGCGAGCAGATTCCCAACTGGTACACGAAGCTCGCCGGCAACCGCGAGTTCGTCGATCTCGTGGTCGCCCGCTGGAAGGACAAGCAGGCCGCGCTGGGACGCCTCACCGATACGAGCATCGCGGCGTGGAAGCGCCGGCTCGCGGGTGCCGCGGCGCGCAACTACGCCCGCTGGCTGCAATGGGGCACGACGACCTGGCCCGAGGCGGTGGACTCGCTCGGGAATTACCTCGACCAGCGGCGCGCGTGGATGAACGAGGCGTTCGACTCGCCGGAGCAGTTCGCGCTGATGTGCAAGTAGCGCCTACCGCCCGCGTTCCCTCGCCCGCAGCGCGGTGAGGAAACGAAGGCGCGTCGCCGCCGCCATCATCGTCAAGGCCATGTCGCGCAGGAACGGGGCGGACGGCGCATCGACGTCGACTTTCAGCTCCGCGCGCGCCGCGACCACCGCCCGCGAAGGGATCTCCTCGGAGCTGTCGAGCACGCCCGCGCTCACCTCGACCGGAAGCATCGCCAGCTCCTGGGGCCGCCACTGCGCGAGGTAGGCCGCGACGGCAGCGGTGAGCTGGTCGAGGTCGGTTGCCGTCTGGATGCGATGGCTCCAGTCCTCGTAGCGGATGCTGCGTGGAGCCCGGGCGATGAACGCCGTCGAGGGGGTGTGCGCGTGACCCATGTCGAATTCTTGTAGCTGCCTCGCTACAGGGTCCGCCAGAATCGTGACGAATGCCATCGGCGCATTCCTACAGGTGGCCGAACGGCGGCGGAAATGAGAAGGCCCTTCGAAATCGAAGGGCCTCCTGGTCTGCGCCGGATGCCCGCGAGGGGCCGTTTCCCGAATGTGGAGCGGCAGAAGAGTCTCGAACTCTCGACCTCAACCTTGGCAAGGTTGCGCTCTACCAACTGAGCTACTGCCGCGACGAACGTCGATTATAGCGGTTCCCCCCGCCCACGGGCAACCCTGGCGCCGCTCCATCCCCCGGAAAAGCAACGGAAATCGGCCCATAACCGCAGGCGCTACCCACTTGGGGTTATATCGGGCGACGCGGGCCAATGCTATCAACGCCCTTCGCGGCGGCCTCGACGCCGGCGCGCCATCCAAATTCATCTGGGGAGCTCGAAATGCGCAAGTCGTCTTTCACGATCGCCGCCGTGGCGTCGCTCGCCGCGGTCCACGCGTGGGCCGCCGATCCTGTCCTCATGTCCGCCGATTGGGCGCGCGCCGCGTGCACGGCCTGGAACGCGGATGCCGTATTGCCCGTGAAACTGCAGGAATCCGGTTGGGCCGACAACAACAAGAAGCGCGGCCACAAGGTGCTGCGCATCGCGAGGACGGATTGCCCGTCGAGCCCGAAGGTGGAGCTGCGCATCGCGCCGAAGGATGGCCGCGCGCAGTGCATCGAGGGGCGCGTCGCGGACGCCACGGCGATCGATACCGACGTCGACTACCTCATGACCGCGGAGACCAAGCGCTGGAGCGAGATGGGGCGCGGCGAGTACGGCCCGATGCGCGCGATGATGTTCGGGCGGCTGAAGTTCGACGGCCCGATGACCGAGGCCATGGGCAACATGGGCCCGTTCGAGAGCTTCCTGCTGCTGGTGGGCAAGGTGCCGGGCGATCCGGGGTCCTGCCCGAAGTAAGCCGGGCGAAGGCGCCTTATGTGCGCTGTCGCACCGACGCGCGGGAGCGGCCGGCCATAGGCTGTGCACCGGCACGCAAGCCGGAGCACCGTGACATGAAGGTCCTGTTGGTCTATCCGCGCGATCCGGACACGTTCTGGAGCTTCCGGCACGTGCTCGGGTTCGTCGGCAAACGCGCGGCGTTTCCCCCGCTGGGCCTGCTCACGGTCGCCGCGATGCTTCCGTCCGATTGGGAGCTGAAGCTCGTCGACACGAACGTGGCGCCGCTCACGGACCGCGACATCGCCTGGGCCGACTGCGTGATGCTCTCCGCGATGATCGTGCACAAGGATCCGGCGCGCGAGATCGCACGGCGCTGCGCGGCGCTCGGGCGGCGCGTAATCGGTGGGGGCCCGTTGTTCACGACCGGCCACCGCGACTTTCCCGAAATTCCGCACTTCGTGCTGGGCGAGGCCGAGGGCGTCGTCGACGAGCTGGTCGCCGACATGCTCGCCGGGCACGTCAGGGACACCTATCGCGCAGCCGGCTTTCCCGACGTCGCGCGAACGCCCGTGCCGCGCTGGGACCTGGCGGACGTGCGCCAGTACGTGACGATGTCGGTGCAGTTCTCGCGCGGCTGCCCGTTCGATTGCGAGTTCTGCGACATCGTCGCGATGTACGGCCGCGTGCCGCGCACCAAGGCGCCCGTGCAGGTCATCGCGGAGCTCGAGGCGTTGCGCCGCGCCGGCTGGCGCGACATGGTGTTCATCGTCGACGACAACTTCATCGGCAACAAGAAGCGCGTGAAGGAGCTGCTGCGCGAGCTGGTCGCATGGCGCGAGCGCACGCGGCCCACCATGGGATTCATCACCGAGGCTTCCGTCAACCTGGCCGACCAGGGCGACCTGCTGGATCTCATGGTGCGCGCCGGCTTCCGGAAAGTGTTCGTCGGGCTCGAAACGCCCGTCGCGGAGTGCCTCGAGGAATGCGCCAAGGTCCAGAACAACAAGCGCGACCTCGTCGACACCGTGCGCGCGATCCAGGGCGCGGGGCTCGAGGTGATGGGCGGGTTCATCATCGGCTTCGACAACGACCCGCTCGACATCTTCCGGCGCCAGTTCGATTTCATCCAGCGCTCGGGCGTGGTGACGGCGATGGTGGGGCTCCTCACCGCGTTGCCGCAGACCCGGCTGCACGAGCGGCTGGTGCGCGACGGGCGCATGCTGGCCGACAGCATCGGCGACAACACCGCCGCATCGCTCAACTTCGTCCCCCGGTCCGATCGCAGGCAACTCCTCGCCGGATATCGCGAGCTCATGCGTTCGCTCTACTCGCCGGAAAACTATTACCGCCGCGTGCGCGTGTTCCTCGCGCGATGGCGGCCGCGTGGGCCTCCGGGCCGGCTCAGCCCCTCGGACATGCGCGCCTTCCTACGCTCGCTGTGGACGCTGGGCGTAACGCGGCGCGGGCGGTTGGGATATTGGCGCCTGCTCGGCGCGACGCTGGTCGCGCAGCCCCGCAAGCTCCACGCCGCGATGGAGCTCGCCATCATCGGCCACCACTTCCGCACCGTGGCCGAGCGGTTGTGAACGACGCGGAGCACCGCATCAAGCCAAGGAGATCGCGAAGATGAAATTCCCCCGGAACGTGATGATCGCCGCCGCGGCGAGCGCCCTCGCCCTGTTCCTCGCCGGCTGCCAGAAGGAAGGCACGGGCGAGAAGGCCGGCAAGGCCGTCGACCAGGCGGTCGAAAAGGCGGGACAGCAAATGGAGAAGGCCGGCAAGGCCATCGACAAGGCGGCCGACAAGGCGGGAGAGCAGATCGAGAAGGCCCGGGAAGAAGTCCGGGACGCGGCGAAAGGCGACAAGAAATAGCCCGGCGGCCGCAACGACACAGGAGACCAGCATGAACAAGGACCAGGTGAAGGGTGCCGCGAAAGAGATCGCGGGGAAGCTGCAACAGGAAGCCGGCAAGCTCGTGGGAAGCGAGAAGCAGCAGGCCAAGGGCATCGCGAAGCAGATCGCGGGGAAAGTGCAGAAGGGAGTCGGCGACGTGAAGGAATCGCTGGGC
>DASTGG010000372.1:0-16983 GCA_035719385.1 Usitatibacter sp. | reverse complement strand
GGTCCCAGCGACTATCCCGACCTCGCCGAGTGGCTGATGGAGGAGGGCATCGAGTCGATGTCGCTCAACCCGGACACCGTCGTCGAGACCTGGCTGCACCTGGCCAAGAGCGCGGCGGTCACGGCGAAGTGACTTGATTTCGCTGCGCCCCAAGATTGAAATGGGAAGTCAAACGAGGGAAGCGGTGGAAACGAAGGAACGCAATATGTGAATTACGTGCGTGAGTTCGCTTGGCCACGAACCACATGCATCGTTTCTCCGCTTACTTCGTTCACTTCGTTCAACTTCCCATTTCAATCTTGCGGCGCAGCGAAATCAAGTCACTTCCTCGGGGCGCAGCGAAATCAAGTCACTTCGCCGTGACCGCCGCGCTCTTGGCCAGGTGCAGCCAGGTCTCGACGACCGTGTCCGGGTTGAGCGACATCGACTCGATGCCCTCCTCCATCAGCCACTCGGCGAGGTCGGGATAGTCGCTGGGACCCTGCCCGCAGATGCCCACGTACTTGTTGGCCTTGCGGCAGGCCTGGATCGCGAGGTGCAGCATGCGCTTGACCGCCGGGTCGCGCTCGTCGAACGCCTCCATGACGAGACCGGAATCGCGGTCCAGCGCGAGCGTGAGCTGCGTCATGTCGTTCGAGCCGATGGAGAAGCCGTCGAAGTGCTTCAGGAACTCGTCGGCGAGGATCGCATTCGAGGGGATCTCGCACATCATCACGACCTTGAGCCCGTTCTTGCCGCGCTCGAGCCCGTTTTCCCTGAGGATGGCGAGCACCTGCTCGCCTTCCTTCAGCGTGCGCACGAACGGGATCATGATCTCGACGTTCGTGAGCCCCATCTCGTCGCGCACCTTCTTCATCGCCTCGCACTCGAGCTGGAAGCAGTCGCGGAACGCTTTCGCGATGTAGCGCGAGGCGCCGCGGAAGCCCAGCATCGGGTTCTCCTCCGTGGGCTCGTAGCGCGTGCCGCCGATGAGGTTGCGGTACTCGTTCGACTTGAAGTCGGAGAGCCGCACGATCACCTTCTTCGGCCAGAACGCCGCCGCGATGGTGGCCACGCCCTCGGCGATCTTGTCCACGTAGAAGCGCACCGGGTTCTCGTAGCCGCGCGACTGGCGCGCGACCTGCGCGCGCAGCTCGTGGGGCAGCGTCTCGAACTCGAGGCAGGCCTTCGGGTGGATGCCGATGGTGTTCGAGATGATGAACTCGAGGCGCGCGAGGCCCACGCCGTCGTTGGGCAGCTGGCAGAAGTCGAACGCGAGCTGCGGGTTGCCCACGTTCATCGCGATCTTCACGGGGATCTCGGGCATCTGGTCGAGCTTGAGGTCCACCGCCTGGAATTCCATCTTGCCGGCGTAGATGAAGCCGGTGTCGCCCTCGGCGCAGGACACCGTCACCTCGGCCGCTTCCTTGAGCTTGTGCGTGGCATCCTCGCAGCCCACGACCGCGGGCACGCCGAGCTCGCGGGCGATGATCGCCGCGTGGCAGGTGCGGCCGCCGCGGTTGGTGACGATCGCCGAAGCGCGCTTCATCACCGGCTCCCAGTTGGGATCGGTCATGTCGGTGACGAGCACGTCCCCGTCCTGCACGCGCGAGATCTCGGACACGTCCATGATCACGCGCACCCTTCCCTGGCCGATCTTCGAGCCGATGGCGCGGCCCGAGGCGAGCACCTCGCCGCGCTTGCCGATGCGGTAGCGCGTGAGCGTGTCGCGGCGCTTCTCCTGGCTCTTCACCGTCTCGGGGCGCGCCTGGAGGATGTAGAGCTTGCCGTCCTCGCCGTCGCGGCCCCACTCGATGTCCATGGGACGCCCGTAATGCTTCTCGATGGCGACGGCGTAGCGCGCGAGCTCCTGCACCTCGGCGTCGGTGAGCGAGAAGCGGTCGCGGTCGCCCGTATCCACCTCGAGCTGCTTGACCGACTTGCCGGCCTTGGCCTCGGTGTCGAACACGAGCTTGATCGCCTTCGTGCCGAGGCCGCGGCGCAGGATCGCGGGCTTGCCGTTGGCGAGGCACAGCTTCGAGACGTAGAACTCGTCCGGGTTCACCGCGCCCTGCACGACCGTCTCGCCGAGCCCGTAGCTCGACGTGATGAAGACCACGTCGCGGAAGCCGGATTCCGTGTCCATCGTGAACATGACGCCGGCGGCGCCCACGTCGCTGCGCACCATGCGCTGCACGCCGGCGGAGATCGAGACCTCGGCGTGCGTGAAGCCCTTGTGCACGCGGTAGGCGATCGCGCGATCGTTGTACAGCGATGCGAAGACGCGCCTCACGGCATCGAGCACGTTGTCGATGCCGCGGATGTTGAGGTAGGTCTCCTGCTGGCCGGCGAACGAGGCGTCGGGCAGGTCCTCGGCGGTGGCCGAGGAGCGCACCGCGAAGCTCGCGTTCGCGTCGCCCTTGCTCACCCGCTCGTACTCGGCGCGGATCTCCTGCTCGAGGCCCGCGGGCAGCGCCGCGCGCTCCAGCCAGCCGCGGATCTGGGTGCCGGCCTTCGAGAGCGCCGCCATGTTCTCCACGTCGAGCTTCGACAGGACCTCGTGGATGCGCTCCACGAGCTTGTTGTGGCTGAGGAACTCCTGGAAGGCTTCCGCCGTGGTGGCGAAGCCGCCCGGCACGCGCACCCCGCTCGCCGAGAGCTGGCTGATCAGCTCGCCGAGCGACGAATTCTTGCCGCCGACGCTGCCGACGTCGTTCATGCGCAGGTTTTCCAGGGGAAGGACGTAGCGTGCCATGGCGGGCTTTCCGAGAAGGCGGGTCGTTTTCCGGGATTGCAATTATAGGGCACGGCAGATGACAATCTTGAGGCGCGTCACAAGACCCGCTCTCTCCAGGCAGACCATGTCACCCCGCAGGCGTGTTTTCTTCGTGTCCGACCGCACGGGCATCACGGTCGAGGCGCTCGGCGCCTCGTTGCTCACCCAGTTCGCGGACGTGGATTTCCTGCGCGTCACGCTGCCCTTCATCGATTCCATCCCCAAGGCGATCCAGGTCGTGGCGCAGGTGAACGAGGCGCGCCGCGACTCCGGCCAGCGGCCGCTGGTCTTCAGCTCGATCGTGGACGACGACGTGCGCGCCGAGATCCGCAAGTGCGACGCGCTCGTGCTCGACGTGTTCGAGCGCTTCATCGTGCCGCTCGAGGGCGAGCTCGACATGAAGTCGCTGCACGCCGTCGGGCGTTCGCACAGCGCCGGCAACGTGAAGGACTACAACCACCGCATCGAGGCGATCAACTACACCCTCGCGCACGACGATGGCGTCACGCACCGCGGGCTCGAGGACGCGGACATCGTGCTGGTGGGCGTGTCGCGCAGCGGCAAGACGCCGACGTGCCTGTACATGGCGATGCAGTTCGGCATCAAGGCGGCCAACTATCCCCTCATCCCCGAGGACCTCGAGGCGAACCGCATCCCGCCCTCGCTCCTGCCGCTCAAGGACAAGGTCTGGGGCCTGTCGATCAGCCCCGAGCGGCTGCACCACATCCGCAGCGAGCGCCGCCCCGATTCGCGCTACGCGGCGCTCGACAACTGCCGCTACGAGGTGACCGCCGCGGAGAAGCTCATGCGCCAGGCCGGCATCCCGTACCTCGACTCGACCACGAAGTCCATCGAGGAGATCGCGACGCACATGCTGCACGAGGCGCACCTCGTCCGCCGCGTCTACTGACCCGGGGTGCGTCCCCGGGGTGCGTCCCCGGGGACGCACCCCGCGCTCCGCGCCCCTATAATCCGCCCACTTCCCTTCGGAGATGGAAATGAAAACGAAGAAACGCCTCCTGCCCGCCCTCGTCTTCTCGCTCTTCACCGCCGCGGCGGTCCCTTCGAGCGAGGCCGCGCAGTTCAGCGGCGTCTTCGTCTTCGGCGACAGCCTCTCGGACGCCGGTTTCTACCGCCCGTTCCTGCTGGGGCTGGGCTTGCCGCCGAGCGTGGTCTCGCAGCTCGGGCGCTTCACGACGAACCCGGATCCGGTGTGGTCGGAGCTGGTGTCGCAGTTCTACGGATTCACGCCCGCGCCCAGCAACACGAGCGGGGGCAACATCTTCGCGCAGGGCGGCGCGCGGGTGGGCTCGCCTTCCACCAGCACACCCCCCGGTTTCGCGCAACGGCCGGTGAGCACGCAGATCGACGAGTACCTCGCGGCGAGCGGCGGCGGCGCCGATCCCAACGCGCTGTACGGAATCTGGGTCGGCGCGAACGACCTCTTCCAGCAGTTCAACGCGCTGCAGGCCGGCCAGATCAACGCGACGCAGCTGCAGACCAACGTGCTGGCCGCGGCGAGCGCGGAGGTCGCCCAGATCGGAAGGCTGCAGGCCGCGGGGGCGCGCTACATCCTGGTGTTCGGCCTTCCCGATATCGGAGTGACGCCCGCGTTCCACGACACGCCTTTCGCCGGCTCGGCCTCGTCGCTCGCCGCCGGGTTCAACACCACGCTCTTCACCGGCCTCGCCGCCAACGGCATCCGCGTCATCCCCGTCGATACGTTCACGCTCTTCAACGAAGTCCACGCCAACCCGGCCGCCTTCGGCTTCTCCAACATCACGGACGTCGCATGCGGCCCGTTCCCGCCGATCACCACGGCCTCCTCGGTGAGCTCGCAGTTCTGCCTGCCCAACACGCTCGTGCAGCCGAACGCCAACAACACGTTCGCCTTCGCCGACAGCGTGCATCCCACGGGCGCGGCGCAGCGCCTCATCGCGCAGCTCGCCGAGTCGCTGATCGAGGGGCCGACGCAGTACTCTCTCCTTGCCGAAGCGCCGCTGCACGCACGCGAGAGCCACATCCGCACGATCGCCGACGGCCTGCTGCAGGCGAGCGGCAAGGGCGTGGGCAGGTTCGAGGTGTTCGCCGCCGGCGACCGCGGCAAGTTCGACATCGATCCGGGCATCGGCAACACCGGGCTCGGCAGCACGAACAAGTCGGTGACCGTGGGCGGCACGGTGCGCACGTCCGAGTCCGTCACGCTGGGCCTGGGCGTCGGCAGCGGCCGCAACAACTCGAGCTTCGGCGGCGATGCCGGCGGCTTCAGCACGAGCGAGACGGCGCTGTCGCTCTTCGGGGCGCTGCGCTCCGGCGGCTTCTACGGGACGGCCATCGTGACGCTCGCCGAGATCAAGTTCGACAACATCCGTCGCACCGTGCACCTGGGCGAGGCGGTGCGCGACAGCGACACCCACACGAAGGGTTCCAACATGTCGGCGCAGTTCATGGCCGGTTACGACTTCCCGATCGGGCGCTTCACGATCGGGCCCGTGGTCTCGGTCACGACGCAGAACGTGGACGTGAACGACTTCGACGAGTCGGCCGCGATGGGCGTGGCCGGCCTGCACGTAGCCAGCCAGAAGCGCCGCTCGGAAGTGTGGAGCGGCGGCGTGCGCGCGAGCGCGAGCTTCGGCGCGTGGACGCCGTGGGCGCGCGTGACCGCGGACAAGGAGCGCCGCGACGATGCGCGCTTCGTGACCGCCACGCCGCTTTCGCTCATCGCCATCGGCAACAGCTACGACATCCCCGCATACGCCCCGGACACCAGCTTCGTCACCACGGCGGTGGGCGTGAACGGCCTCGTCACCGATCGCGTGGCGCTCGCCTTCGCGTACCAGCGCGTATCGGGACGCTCGGGCATCAAGCAGGACGGCCTGGGCGCGACCGTGTCGGTGAGGTTCTGAAGCGCGTCCACACCGCGGCCAACCTGCCTGAGGCGCATCTCATCCGCGATGCGCTCGAGCAGAACGGCATCACCGCGCACGTCTTCAACGCCAACGCCGCGAGCGTGGCGGGCGAGCTGCCGCTCGATGCCGCGCTGCCGCAGGTGTGGATCGAGAATCCCGCCCAGCT
This sequence comes from Usitatibacter sp., assembly GCA_035719385.1. Classification (GTDB taxonomy): domain Bacteria; phylum Pseudomonadota; class Gammaproteobacteria; order Burkholderiales; family Usitatibacteraceae; genus Usitatibacter. Next base: position 11,153 of record DASTGG010000372.1, on the reverse strand, counting down.
CGCCCATGCGCGCGAGGTGATCATGGGGTTCCTGCGGCGTCCTCCGCTCGGACCTCCGATCAAGTGCCACGGCTGCGGGGAGGAAAACCCTTCCTCCTTCGATTTCTGCTGGAAGTGCGGGAAGGACCTCGCGCGCTAGGAGCCGCCCGCCTGGAGGAGGCCGGCGACCTCGTCAACACCGGCGCGCGGAGGGCCGCGCGCGGCCCTGCGTCTACTCCGGCAGCTTGTCCAGCCCGGGCGTGACGGTGAACTTGAGCGGCTTGCCGGGCACGCTGTACTCGATCGGCGTGCGCTTGGCGAGGTCGGTGCGCGCGGTGAGCTCCTTCAGGAATTTCACCTTGCCCTCGGCTTCGTCGAGCATGTAGATCTTGACGCTCATCTCGGACAGCCCGTCCTTTCCGGGTTTCTTCGCGAGCGCGTCGTACTTGAGCTTGCCGGCCATCTCGACCGAGGCGGTCTTGTCGTAATCGCCATAGATCGTGGACCGGTGGATCATCTTGCCGCCTTCGCTGAGCGTGATCTGGAAGGCCACCACTTCCTTGGCCGCGCCCGACGCGGCCAGGGCGGCCGTCGTCGCCGCGAGCGCGGCTATCCGATTCCATCCATTCATGTGTCGTCTCCTGTTGTCGCCGTCCGGCGCGTGCCCCGTCGGATATTAATGCAGCCCCGTGGCATCCGCCCTGCGGCTTTTGGTCGCAGCGCCGCCCGCGCTACGGCGTGCCGATGAAGAGGTAGAAGCGCCCCTTCCCGTTCTTCGCGTCCGCCACGCCCAGGTACACCGGGCCGATCGGCGTCGTGGCGGCGAGATAGGCGCCGAAGGAGCGCTGCCAGCCCGTGAGCGACGTCTCGGTGATGGGCCGGTTCATGCGGCCCGCCTCGGCAAGGACGCCGGCGATGAACGTGAGCCCGTAGAGCGGCGTGGCGAAGTTGAGCCGGTACTGCGCCTCGGCGCGCCCGAAAGCGTAGTCCTGGCCGCGCATCTGGTCCACGGCGAAGCCCGAGAGCCGCCGCGGGCCGCCAAGGGAGAACGAGTCGGCGAGCGGCAGCTCGCCCTTCAGCGCCGTTCCGCCCTCGAGCCCGCCCAGCAACGTCCATCGCCCGCGCGAGGCGGCGGCGCCGAAGCGGCCCTCGATGCGCGAATATGGCGAGCTGGTGCCGCTCACGCGGGTCGCGTCGAAGTAGGTGACGTCGCCCTTCAGCCCCCGCGTGGGAAAGAAGGGCTGGTCGTACGTGTCCACGGAGACGCCGGCGATGGGGCCGCCGACGCGCTCGGTCAGGTTGAGGAACGCATCGGGTCCCGTGTCGAGCACGGCGCCGATCCGGCGCTCGACCCAGCCGCCGCGCATCTGCCCCGTGACGCCGATGTTCACGCCGGCCTCGACGCCGGCACGGTTGTCCTGCACCCGGTAGACGGCCACGCGATCGCCCTGGAAGAACAGCGGCAGCTTGCGCAGCGACGTGCTCGCGAAGGGACGCACGAACGAGAACTGGCCGCGGTCCATCGGCTGCACGAACTCGGTCGCGATCATCTGCTCGCTGCCGATCTGCGCGCCCACGAGCCATTCGCCGCCGAGCGGGTTCAGCCACGTGCGCCGCAGGAGGGCACGCACGTTGTAGGTCGAATCGGTGCGGAAATCGGACGACAGGTTCACCCCGAAACGCAGGTAATCGGGGCCCCACGCTTTCTCGATCGGCGTGATGCGCAGGATCGTGCGGTCGCGCTCGCGCACCACGGTGTAGTCGAGCGCGCTCAGGTCGCCGCGGCTGAACTCGCGCACGAGGTCGCGCGCCAGCCGCTCGGCTTCGAGCGGCTCGCCTTCCTTCTGCGAGATGGCCCTGCGGATGCGCGCCGCGCTCACGAAGCGCGTGGAGTCCACGGCCACTTCGTCCACCACGGGGGGAACGCTCGGTGCGGCGAGGCGCACGTGGTCGCGCCACGCCGCATACACCGCGCGCGACATGGAATATTTCTTCAGCGAGTCGGCCGCCGCGCGCGCCGCCTCGCGCCCCACCTCCGCGGCCTTCAGCTGGTCCGGGAACGCGGTGGAGGAAAAATCGCCCAGGTCGGGCTTGATGTAGATGTCGCGCGGCGTGAGCAGCGCCACGGACTTGGCGACGTTCTGTTCCGTGAGCAGGTTCACGACCTGGCCGAGCACGCCCACCACGCCGGTGATCTCCGCGGGCTTCAGCAGCGGCGAGCCCACGTTCACCACGATCAGCACGTCGGGATCGCACAGCGCCTTCGCCTCGGCCACGGGCAGGTTGTCGGTGAGCCCGCCGTCGACCAGCTTGCGCCCGTCGCGCAGCACCGGCGCGATGAGGCCGGGCACCGACATGCTGGCGCGCATCGCGGAGGTGAGGTTCCCGGTGCGGATCGCCACGCGCTCGCCGGTGCCGATGTCGGTGGCGATGATCGAGATCGGCAGCGGCAGCTTCTCGATGGGGCGGTCGCCGAGGTCGGAGCGCACCAGCTCGTTGAAGAAGAGCTTGAGCTTCTCGCCGGCGACCGCGCCCTCGCGGAACTTGAAGCCCCGCAGCGACACGCCGAACTCGAGGCCCGCGAAGTAACGCTCGTCCATCGCCTTGCGGCGCATGTCGACCGCCTCGCGGCCCGCCGTGTCGTCGAAGATGGCGATCCAGTCTGTGCGGCGCACGAGGTCCTCGATCGCCGCGGGCGAACGCCCGGCCGCGTACGCGCCGCCCACCAGCGCGCCCATGCTGGTGCCGGCGATGCAATCCACGGGGACGCGCAGCTCCTCGAGCACCTCCAGCACGCCCAGGTGCGCGCCGCCGCGGGCGCCGCCCCCGCCCAGCACGAGCCCGATCCGCGGGCGCTCCTCGGCCGCGGCCGCCACGGCGAGCATCGCGGCCGCGCAGGCCACGATGCGCAATGCGTGTCGCAACGCGGCGACGGTGCCCATGCTCAGGTCTTCAGCGTGAACGGCGTGAATTTCGTGTCGCGGTCATAGTAATCCTCGTGCTCCGTGCGCTTGAGCCAGCCGACGATCGCGTACGTGACCGGCGTGAACACGACCTCGACGCCGACCTTGGCGACGAACTGCGCGGCCATCACGAGGGGCAGCTTCTCGTCCGGGATGATGCCCGTGCCGTAGAAGGCGAGCGGATAGAAGAGCAGCGAATCGACGCCCTCGCCGAAGATCGTCGAGCCGATGGTCCGCGTCCACAGCCACCGCCCCTCGGTGAGGATCTTCATCTTCGCGAGCACGTACGAGTTCACGAACTCGCCGCAGAAGTACGCGAGCATCGAGGCGAGCGAGATGCGCCACGTGCTCCCGAACGCGACCTCGTACGCATCCTGGTGCTTCCAGAACGGCGCCGGCGGCAGCGCCACGACGACGGACGCCATGATGGAAGCGAACGCGAGGCCGGCGAAGCCCGCCCAGATCACGCGCCGGCTGCGCGCGTAGCCGTACACCTCGGTGAGCACGTCGCCGAAGACGTACGAGATCGGGAAGAACAGCACGCCGGCGCCGAAAGTGAGCGCGCCCAGGACGGGGACCTCGAGCTGCGCGATCTTCGCCGGCCCGATGAGGTTGGAGCAGATGAGGATCACCACGAAAGCCGCCATCACGAAGTCGTAATGGCGGTACACGCGCGCCGTCATCGCCGCCTTCCGGCCACCATCGCCGCCAGCTCCACCGCCGTCTTCACTCCCATCTTCTCGAGGATGCGCGCACGGTACACCTCCACGGTTCTTTGCGCGATCCCCAGCCGGCGGGAAACCCGCGGCCGCGCGCGCTGCCCAACGAGCCCATGGCACAGCGAATGGCCCCGGTCATGCAATCCGTCGCTGAGTGCGACCGCATCATCGGTCACGTGGTGGATTCGATCGCGCTCGCCGCGGCGAGTCCCGAGCCGTTCCACCACCTGCAACTCGGCGAGGTGTTCCCGGCGGACGTCTATGCGGCGATGGTAGGCGCCCTGCCCTCGCCGCGCGCCTATCGGCCCATGTCCGGGCGCGCCCGCGAAGCGCGCCGCGCCGATGGGCAGCCCACGCGCACCAAGGTCCACCTGCTGCCCGAATTCATCCGCCACCTGCCGCCGGCCCAGCGCGAGGTCTGGGAGCCGGTGGGTCGCGCGCTCTGCTCGGACGCGGTGCGCGAGGCATTCGCGCGCAGGCTGTACCCGGGACTGGAGAAGCGATTCGGCGCGGGCTGCGGCCGCGTGCGCATGTACCCGATCCCGATGCTGACGCGCGACGTCACCGGCTATCGCATCGGCATCCATCCGGACACGCGGCACAAGGGCATGACGGTCCAGCTTTTCCTGCCGCGCGACGCCTCGATCGCCCACGCGGGCACGGCCTTCCACCGGCGGCGCGCCGACGGGACGTACGAGAAGGCATGCCGGATGCCGTTCCTGCCGAACACCGGCTATGCCTTCGCGGTCGGGGACGACACCTACCACTCGCTCGACGCGCTCGGCCCCGAGATCGCCACGCGCGATTCGATCCTCCTCACCTATTTCGTCGACCACACGCCCTGGCAGCGCCTGTCGAACCGCGCGAAGCGGATGGGCAACCTCGTCGCGGGCGAAGTGGCCGCGGTGATTCGCCGGATCATCGATGCCGGGCGGCCGGATGCAACAGGCATGCCACCGCCGTGCAGCGAAAGGGCCGTCCCGTCAGCGGCGCGCAAGGTTGGGATGCTATATCGGTGTTACCCGAACAACCTCTGGCGGGTAACGCTATGCTCAAAAGAATCTCCGCTCTGCTTTCGCTCCTCCTCGCATTCGGCTTCGCGTACGCGCAAAGCGCCGATGCGCCCGTCGACCACGCCGGCACCTTCAGCGTGATCGTATTCCTCGTGCTCTTCATCGGCAGCATCGTCGCCTTCGGCGTGTATGTCTGGTGGCGCGCGAGGAACGAGAAGGAAGTTCCCGCGGAAGAGTAACGCCGCTATCGCAGGCGTTGCCGGACCGCCTCGAACAACGCGATCGATCCCGCCGTCCCGGCGTTCAACGACTCCATTCCCGGGGCCATGGGAATGCGTGCGCCGATCTTCGCCGCGGAACGCAGCGGCGCCGACAATCCCGCCCCTTCGTTGCCCACGAGGATCGCGACAGGGCCGCGCAGGTCCAGCTCGTAGAGCGAACCCGCGGCGCGCCCGTCGAGGGCGATGCTCGCGCCGCGATAGCGCGCGACGAACCCCGCGAGGTCCGCGCGCTCGACGATGTTCACGCGGAAGTGCGCGCCCATCGCGGCGCGCAGCACCTTGGGCGACCACGCGAAGGCGCACTGCGGCGAGAGCAGCACGTGGTCCGCGCCCGCGGCCGCCGCCGTTCGCAGGAGCGTGCCGACGTTGCCCGGATCCTGGATGTCCTCGAGCAGCAGGGCGAGGCTCGCGTCCACGGACGGCTCGCGCGGCGGCGGCGTGCGGATCGATGCGACCACCCCGGTCGGCGACTCCACGGTCGAGAGCGCGTCGAAAAGCGCGTCGGGCAGCTGCGACACGCGCACGCCGCAGGCGCGCTGCAGCAGCGCCGCGACCTCCGCGTCCGCGAGGCCGGTCTCGCTCACCATGATTTCCTCGGGCTTGCCGCCCGCGTCCAGGAAAGCGCCCAGCAGGTGCGCGCCGTCGAGCACCGACATGCCGGTCTTGCGGCGCTCGGCCGCGCTCGCCACCAGCTTCGCCATCGCCTTGTAGCCGGGATTGTCCCGCGACGTGACCGCCTTCAGAACGGCAGCTCCGGCTGCAGCAGCATCGTGTGGATCGGCTCGAAGGTGCGGCGGTGGATCGCGCACGGGCCGTGCTCGCGCAACGCCGCGAGGTGCTCGGGCGTGGCGTATCCCTTGTGCTCGGCGAAGCCGTATTGCGGGAAGCGCTCGTGCAGCGCCGTCATCTCGGCGTCGCGGGCCACCTTGGCGAGGATCGAGGCGGCCGAGATCGCGGCCACGAGCCGGTCGCCCTTCACGATGGCGCGGCAGGGAAAGCGCACCGGCGGCACGTGCAGGCCGTCCACGCACACTTCTTCCGGCTCCATGCCCAGCGATTCGATGGCGCGGCGCATGGCGAGCAGCGATGCCTGCAGGATGTTGATGCGGTCGATCTCCTCGACGCTCGCCCAGGCCACCGACCAGGCGAGGGCCTTCTCGCGGATGCGCCCGGCGATGCGCTCGCGCTCCGCGGGAGGGATCAGCTTGGAATCGGCCAGCTTCCGGATCTGCCGCTGCGGATCGAGCACGACCGCCGCGGCGAACACGGCGCCCGCCAGCGGACCGCGCCCCGCCTCGTCGACCCCGCACAGCCGCGTGGCGGCCGTGGTCGGGGAAGGAGGGCGTGGCATGGTGCCGCAAGATTGGCAGGCGCCGCGCCGCCCCGCAAGGGGCAATTGCCTCAGCTCGTGCCCATGCGCCGCATGTCGCGCTGTGCCGCCGCGGATTGCGAGCCGAACGTGAGGCTCAGCAGGTACTGCACGAGGTCGCTCTTCTCCTGCGCGGTGAGGCCCAGGGTCATGCACTTGTCGTAGTGGCTCACGACCGCGTCGAGCGTGGGGAAGCGCCCGTCGTGGTAGAAGCCGCCCTTGAAGCGCGTGAACAGCACGCCGATCGGCGACGTGCGGTAGCGCAGGTCCGGCGCGCGGTTGGCCTGGAAGGCGTCGATGCAGACTTCGGCCGGCGTGTGCAGGTTCCAGCCCGGATCGGTCCACAGCGGCTCGACGTGGCAATTGTTGCATTTCGCCTTGCCGCTGAAGAGCGCATCGCCGCGCTCGGCCGCGGCCGCATCGAAGCTGCCCGCGGGCGGCTGCGGCGACGGCAACGCGAGCTGGTAGAACTGCAGCGCCTGCAGCTTCGGCGTGATGCGGTCGTCGTCCGGCGAGATGTGCGGAAGGTCGCCGAAGCCGAACGCCGCGGCGATCGGGAACTGCCCGGCATTGTCGAGCCGCGGATCCCAGAAGCGTCCCTTGCCGTGCATCTCCAGGGTGGCCACGAACGCGTTCCAGTGCGGCACCGATCCCCAGCCGGTCCACGTGTGCAGGTTCACGCCGCCCAGGCCGAACGCGGGCGGAATGAGCGTCGCGGCCGAAACCGGCGTCGCCGTGGCGACCCCGTCGGTCACCTGCTGCGTGTTGAAGGCCTTGCCGTCGAGGAACAGCTCCGCGTCGAACTTGCCCGGGCCCCAGCTGTTGAGCACGGCGCGCACGTCGTCCTGCGTGATGGCCGGGTTCACCACCTTCAGCAGGTTCACGACGGCGGAAAGGTCGGGCGAGAGCGCGACGATGGCGCCCACGTTGAGGTCGCGGTTCGCCCAGCCGTCCATGCGATGGCCGATGCAGCCCGTGCCCGGGTTCGGCGTGATCGCGCCGGCGCACAAGCCCGGCTGCGAATTGTCGACCGTCGAATGGCACAGCGCGCACTGGATGCCGATGGATTGCAGGTTGCCCGACGCATTGAAGAAGCCCGTGAGGCCCACCACCGCGTTCGCCTTGAGCAGCGCCAGCGTGGATGCGGGATCGTCGAGGTTGACGGTGCCGTGCTTGATCCCCTGGAGCACCTGCGGCGGCAGCGCGTCGATGTCGACCTTGAGGCCGACCGCGAGCGCCGTCTTCGGGCTCACGCCGGGCCCCACGCCGCCGTTGGCCGCGCCTTCGACCGCCTGGTGCAGCTTGAGCACGCCGCCCCAGAAGGCCTCGTCGCCGAACGTGTCGAAGCGGAAGATGTCGCGCCCCATGTTGACCAGCTGCAGGGCGCTGCGGGATACCGGATCCTGCGCGCCGCGGTCCTTCGTCTCCGCCGCCGATCCGTCGAACGCGAGGGGAGAAAGGATCCCCGTCACAAGGGCGACTGCCGCGCCCACCACCCATTTTGCATGTCGAGCCATGTTGCCTCCAGGCGATGTCTTGTCGTCAATGCATGCCGGCTCCCTGGTGGAAAATTGTTCTCGCTGGCCGACGCGCGAACCGGCGCGTGGCGTTGCGTAAACACGGCGATGCGACGCGTTGTTCCTGCGATCGCGAGGAGATTCAGCCGCGCAGCGCGGCCTGCGGTCGCTGCGAGGCGACAGCGCGCGACACGTGCGGCGCGCGCTCGAGGTAAGGCGCGAGCGCCTCGACGATGCGCGGCGAGTGGCCGCAGGCGAGCTCGGCGTGCAGCCGCTCGAAGCGCTCGCGCAGGCGCTCGCGCGCGGCCTTGTGGTCGAGCCAGTTGCACAACGCCTGCGCGAGATTCGCGGGCGTGGCGTCGTCCTGCAGCAGCTCCGGCACGATGAACTCGCCCGCGAGGATGTTGGGCAGGCCCGCATAGGGCAGCAGCGCCTTGCGCTTCACCAGCCACCACGTGAGCGGCGAGAGCCTGTAGGTGATCACCATCGGGCAGCCGGCGAGCGCCGTCTCGAGCGTAGCGGTGCCGCTCGCGACGATCGCCGCCTCGGCCGCGTGCAGGGCGAGATGCGCGTGGCCGAAGAGCGTCTGGATCGGCAGGTCGCGCGCCTGCCTGGCATAGAGGCGCGTCTCGAAATATTCCCGCGTCTCGCGCGTGGCGAGCGGCACGAAGAAGCGCAGCTCGGGCCGCCGACGGTGCAGCTCCGCCGCCGTGTCGATGAAGAGGTCGGCGTGCAGCTCGAGCTCGCTCCTGCGGCTGCCCGGCAGCATGGCGATGGGAACGCCGGCGCCCGCCAGCCGCAGCTGCGTGCGCGCTTCGTCGCGCTGCGGCTGGAACGGCATCGCGTCGGCGAGGGGATGGCCCACGTAGGACACCGGCACGTTCGCGTTGCGATAGATGGCCTCCTCGAACGGGAACATGACCAGCATGCGATCGACCGCGCGGGCGATGGCGTGGATGCGCTCCGGGCGCCACGCCCACAGCGAGGGGCTCACGTAATGGATCGTCGGGATGCCGCGCGCGCGCAGCTTCGCCTCGAGCTTGAGGTTGAAGTCGGGAGCATCGACGCCGATGAAGAGGTCCGGCGGATTGGCGAGCAGCTCGCGCAGCAGGAAGCGGCGGATGGCGAGGATCTCGCGCACGTGCCTGAGCACCTCCACGTAGCCGCGCACCGACAGCTTCTCCATCGGGAACAGCGTGCGCGCGCCCTCGGCGATCATGCGCGGGCCCGCGATGCCGCCGAACTCGGCCCCGGGCCAGCGCTCCCGCACCGCGCGAATGAGCGCCGCGCCGAGCAGGTCCCCCGACGCCTCGCCGGCGACGATCGCGATGCGCATGCGCGGCGCTAGCGGATGATCCCTCGCGTCGAGGACGCGAGGAACCTGGCGAGCGCCTGCACCTCCGGCGTCTCCCGCGCGAGGCGATCGAGCTCGCCCTTCGCCTCGGCGAGCGTGAGCCCCGACTTGTAGAGCGCGCGGTAGGCGCGCTTCAGGCCGGCGATGGCCTCCGGCGTGAAGCCGCGCCGCCTGAGGCCCTCGCTGTTGATGCCGTGCGGCGTGCAGGGCTGCCCCGCGATGGTGAGGAACGGCGGCACGTCCTGCGTGACCACGCTCGCGATGCCGGCCATCACGTGCGCGCCCACCTTCACGAACTGGTGCACGCCCACGAAGCCGCCCAGGATGGTCCAGTCGCCGATCTCCACGTGGCCGGCGAGCGTTGCGTGGTTCGCGAACACCGTGTGGTCGCCGACGATGCAGTCGTGCGCGACGTGGCAGTAGGCCATGATCCAGTTGTCGTTGCCCACGCGCGTCACGCCCTTGTCCTGGGCCGTGCCGCGGTTGAGCGTGCAGTACTCGCGGATCGTGTTGCCGTCGCCGATCTCGAGCCGCGTGGGCTCGCCCTTGTACTTCTTGTCCTGGTTCGCCTCGCCGATGGAGCAGAAGTGGAAGATGCGGTTGCCGCGCCCGATCCGCGTGTGGCCCGTGAGCACGTTGTGCGCGCCGATCGTCGTGCCCTCGGCCACCTCGACGTCGCCGTCGATGACGGTGAACGGGCCGACGGTGACGTCCGCCGCGAGCTTCGCGCGCGGGTCGACGACGGCGGTGGCGTGTATCCGCGTCACTCGCCGATCTTCCTCAATGCGCACAGCAGCTGCGCCTCCGCGGCGACCGTGTCGCCCACCCTCGCCACGGCGGAGAACTTCGCCATGCCGCGCTTGGCCGGGCCCTGCTCGATCTCCAGCCGCAGCGTGTCGCCCGGCGTGACCGGCTTCTTGAATCGTGCGCCGTCGATGCCGACGAAGTAGTAGACCCACTTCCCGTCGTTCTTGTGGCCGAGGCTCTTCAGCGACAGCACGGCGGCGGCCTGGGCCATCGCCTCCACGATGAGCACGCCGGGCATGACCGCGAGGTGCGGGAAATGCCCCGGGAAGAAGGGCTCGTTCACCGTCACGTTCTTGATCGCCACGACGCGCCTGTCCTTCTCGAAGGCGATGACGCGGTCGATCAGCAGGAACGGGTAGCGGTGCGGGAGGTATTCCTTGATTTCCTCGATCGTCATCTCACTCATCGTCTTCTCCCGCTTTCTTTCCCCGCGCGCCGCGCGCGATCCTGTCGAGGCGGCGCAAGTGCGCGGCGTTGCGCAGCCATTCGTCGTGCGGCATGAGCGGCATGCCGGAAGTGTAGGTGCCGGGCTTGAGGATCGACTTGGCGACGAGGCTGAAGCCCGAGATCACCACGTTGTCGCAGATCGAGATGTGCCCGACGATGCCGACGCCGCCGCCGATCATGCAGTGGCGGCCCACGGTCGTGCTGCCGGAGATGCCGGTGCAGCCGGCGATGACCGTGTGCGCGCCGATCACGCAGTTGTGCGCGATCTGGATGAGGTTGTCGAGCTTCACGCCATCCTCGACCACGGTGTCGTCGAGCGCGCCGCGGTCGATGGTGGTGTTGGCCCCGATCTCGACGTCGTCGCCGATCCGCACCGCGCCCACCTGCGGGATCTTCACCCAGCGTCCCGAATCGCGCGCCATGCCGAAGCCGTCCGCGCCGATGACGGCGCCCGAGTGCACGATGCAGCGCGCGCCGAGGGTGCAGCCGTCGTAGATGGTGACGCGCGGGTGCAGCCGCGTTCCCGCGCCGATCGTCACGTTCGCGCCGACCGCGCAGCCGCTGCCGATGCGCACGCCCGCCGCCACGCGCGTGCCGGCGCCGATGGAGACGAACGCTTCCACCTGCGCGCTCGCATCCACCATCGCGGCCGGATGCACGTCGGCGGAGGGATGGACGCCCGCCGCGACCGGGGGCTCCGGATG
>DASTGG010000371.1:0-4488 GCA_035719385.1 Usitatibacter sp. | reverse complement strand
GGGAGCTTCGGCGGGGAGGAGGAGATCCGGGACGACGACATCGAGAGGCACGCTGCAAGGATACTTGGACCTCCGTCCCGGCGCCAACCGGAAGGGGGCGCAAGAGCCGTCCCAAAACATGGCAAACTTCCGGGCACACCTCCCGCCCAATCCGACTTGCGCCCGTACGAGCTTTACGTCGGCCTTCGCTATACGCGTGCGAAGCGCCGGACCCATTTCATCTCCTTCATCTCGCTCATCTCGATGCTCGGCATCGCGCTGGGCATCGCCGCGCTCATCACGGTGATGTCGGTGATGAACGGCTTCGAGAAGGAGATCCGCGCGCGCATCCTCGGCGCCGCCGCGCATATCCAGATCCTCGGGCCGGAGCGCGGCCTGGAGGACTGGCAGTCCATCGCCACGATCGCGCGGCAGAACCCCGACGTGGTGGCGGCGGCCCCGTTCGTGAACGCCCAGGGATTGCTCTCCACCGGCTCGGCGGTGCGCGGCGTGTTCGTGCGCGGCATCCTGCCGGAGATGGAGGAGCAGGTGGCCGATTTCGGCAACCACATGCGCGCGGGCTCCCTCGACGACCTGCAGCCCGGGCGCTTCGGGATCGTGATCGGCATCGGCATCGCGCGCGCGCTCATGCTGCGCGTGGGCGATCGCGTGACGCTCATCGCGCCGCAGGGCCAGGTCACGCCCGCGGGGCTCATGCCGCGGCTCAAGCAGTTCACGGTCGTGGGCATCTTCGCCATGGACCACAACGAATTCGACTCGGCGCTCGCGCTCGCGCGCATGGAGGACACGCAGGTCCTCTACCGCATGGAGAGCGCGGTGACCGGCGTGCGCCTCAAGGTGCGCGACATCGACGGCGCGCCGCGCATCGCTCGGGAGATCGCGAAGAAGCTGCCGCCGGAGACGTACACGTCCGACTGGACCCAGCAGAACGTCAACTACTTCCGCGCGATCCAGATCGAGAAACGGATGATGTTCATCATCCTCACGCTCATCATCGCGGTGGCGGCGTTCAACCTCGTGTCCACGCTGGTGATGGTCGTGACGGACAAGCACCCGGACATCGCGATCCTGCGCACCCTCGGCGCCTCGCCCGGCAGCATCATGAAGATCTTCGTGGTGCAGGGAGCGGTGATCGGCGTCATCGGCACGCTGCTCGGCGTGGTCACCGGCATCGTGCTCGCGCTCAACATCGACACCGTCGTGCCGGCCATCGAGCACGCGTTCAACTTCCAGATCCTGTCGCGCGAGGTGTACTACATCAGCGAGCTGCCCTCGGACCTGCACTGGCGCGACGTCTGGAGCGTGGCGGCGGTGTCGCTCTTCCTCGCCTTCATCGCCACGATCTACCCCAGCTGGCGCGCCTCGCGCGTCAATCCGGCCGAGGCGCTTCGTTATGAGTGACGGCGAGCTCGTCCTTTCGGCGCGCGGGCTCACGAAGACCTACGGCATGGGCGAGGTCGCCGTGCGCGTGCTGAAGGGCGTGGACCTCGACGTGCGCCGCGGCGAATCCATCGCGATCGTGGGCGCATCGGGCTCGGGCAAGAGCACGCTCCTGCACCTCCTGGGAGGCCTCGACGCGGCCAATTCCGGCGAGGTGCGCCTGCTCGGCAAGAGCATCGGCTCGCTCGATCCCGCCGCGCAGGGCCGCCTGCGAAACGACGCGCTGGGCTTCGTCTACCAGTTCCACCACCTGCTGCCCGAGTTCTCGGCGCTCGAGAACGTGGCGATGCCGCTCACGATCCGGCGCATGCCGGAGAAGCAGGCGCATGCGAGGGCCGCCGCGATGCTGGAGGAGGTCGGCCTGGGGCACCGCCTCGCGCACCGGCCGGGGGAGCTCTCGGGGGGCGAGCGCCAGCGCGTGGCGGTCGCGCGCGCGCTGGTCACCGAGCCCGCGTGCGTGCTGGCCGACGAGCCCACGGGCAATCTGGATCGCGACAATGCGGCGCGTGTATTCGACCTCATCCTCGACCTCAACCGGCGCCACAACGCGGCGTTCCTGATGGTCACGCACGACCCGGACCTCGCCGCGCGCATGGGACGGCGGCTCCAGATGGTGGACGGGAAGATCGTGGAGTGAGGTGCTAGCGCGAGGCGACGATCGTCGTGCGCTGCTTGAGCGTTTCGAGGAGCGACTGCCGCGCGAGAAGGACGTTGTGCCTGTAGTACTCGATGCGCTCCTCGTCGGCGGCGGTGCGGCGCGGCCCCTTGAGGCGCAGCCCTTCCATCGGCGACCACGTCGCGCGTCGCGCCAGCGCCAGCGCATGCTCGGCGAGGTCCACCTGCGCGGCGGCCCGCGCGACCGCGTCGTCGCTGGCGAGCGGGTCCATGGGCAGCGCGTTCGTCCGCATCACCTCGATCGAGGAGCGCGGCGCGGCGCCGAGGTCGCGTTGCTCGAGCAGCCTCGAATGCTCGTCGGGCGGCGTGTCGGAAAACTGCAGCACGCCCGTCGGGCTGACCGACTTGTAGATGACCGTCGCCTGCGCCTGCGGGGCGAGCGCGGCGGCGAGCAGGACGGCGATCATGCGCGAGATCGGCATGCTCGCATGATCGCCAGGTCGCGCTACGCCACATGCGGCGCACGGCGCGCGGGCGTTGGTCGCTTCAGACCAATGTCGTCGGCGTGCGCCTACGCGCCGGTGCGCTCCGCCGCGACATCGAGCCAGGGGCGCAGGGCGTCGCGCACGTCCGCGGGCCCGCGCACCAGCACCGCGGGCATTCCGGCGGCGCGCGCGCCTTCCACGTTCGCGGCGGTATCGTCGAGGAACAGCATGCGTTCCAGGGCCACGCCGGTCTCGCGCGCGACGCGCTCGAAGGCGGCGCGCTCGGGCTTGCGCGCGCCGATCTCGTGGGACGTGAAGATGCGCTCGAACGGGGCGAGCGCGGCGGCGAAGCGATGCCGGAAGTGCTCGTAGTGCGCCACGTTCGTGTTGGAGAAGACGTACAGGGGGATCCGGCCGCGCAGCGCCTCCACGAGGCGCACCGTGGGCTCTATCTCGGCCACGAACACGCGCTGCCAGCCGTCGAGGAGCTGCTCGTCGTCCAGGTCGACGTCCAGCGTGCGGCGCAGCGCGTCGCAGTAGGCCCCGATGCCGATCTCGCCACGCTCGTGCCGGTGATACTCCTCGCCAAGAGTGAAGCGTGTCTTGAGGTCGTGGAGTGGCCGTCCGGCGAGCTCCGCCCAGCGCGCGCACACGCGGTCGAAATCGATCTCGACCAGCACGCCGCCGAAGTCGAACAGCAACGCGTCGATGCCGGCGGGGTCGATCATCGCGCGGCCGCCCGCGTGCGGAAGGTGATCGAATAGCGCAGCTCCGGCGTCGCCACGATGCCGTGCTGCCACTTCCAGCGAGCGTCGTCTCGCAGCACGTACGCCGATCGCGGCGCGAGCTGCAGCGTGAAGACCGGGCTCTGCTTTCGCGGCGGGAAAGGGCGAAAGCGCATCGTGGCGGTGCCCGCGAGCGAGACGCCGGCCACGAGCTCGAAGTGCGGCACGTCGCGGTGCCAGCCGAGCTCCGTGCCTGGCCGGTATTCGCTCACCAGCGCGTAACCGAAGTCCCCGGCGGGAATGCGCAGCCACGCGGCGAGCTTTTCGCGCAGCGGCAGGAGGAACCCGGCGATGCGAGGGGCGGGCGTGAGCTCGTTCTCGGTGAAGTCGTAGCCGGCGCCGAAGCTCGCGACGCGGCGCCGCGCGGTGTACTCCTTGTACTGCGCCTCGCGCAGGTCCAGCGTCGCGATGCCGGCCAGGAGCGCGCGCTCCTCGTCCGCCGTGATGAATTCCGGCACGTACGCGAGCCCCGAAGGCAGGGCGCTCTCGCCCCCGAAAAGCTCGCCCTGCTGCGGCATCAGAACGACACGGGGTCGAGCGAGCGCCACAGGTACCACGTCCCGACGGAGCTGTAGGGCTGCCAGGCGCGGCCGATCTCGCGCATCTCGTCCTTCGTGAGCGGCTCGCCGGCGTTGTAGTGGCGCTCCATCGCGCGGCGCAGCCCGAGGTCGCCGACGGGGAACACGTTGGGACGCATCATGTGGAAGATGAGGAGCATCTCGACGCTCCAGCGTCCGATGCCCTTCACCTGGATCAGTTCCTCGATGATCGCCTCGTCGTCCATGCGCGGCCAGCGGCGCGGCTTCACCAGCTTGCCGTGGAACCGCGCGGCGAGGTCGCGGACATAGGCGGCCTTCTGGGCGGAGAAGCCGCACCCGCGCAATGCCTCCGGCGACAACGCGATGACGCTCGGCGGCACGACCTTGCCGCCGCATGCGAGCTCGAAGCGGCCCCAGATCGATTGCGCGGCCTTGACCGAGATCTGCTGCCCCACGATGGAGCGGGCGAGCGTCTGGAAGGCGTCGCCGCGCGTGCCGAGCTCGGCGTCGGGGTACTGCCTCACCAGCTTGCGCAGCACCTTGTCGCGCTTGGCGAGGTGCGCCTTCGCCTCGCTCCAGTAGTCCGGGATCATGGCGGCATTGTAGTGGCGGTACGGGGTGCGT
>DASTGG010000370.1:0-9178 GCA_035719385.1 Usitatibacter sp. | reverse complement strand
GAGCGCGTAGCCCGCCTCGGCGCCGGCGCTCTCGAGCGCGGCGGCGAAGCCCGGCTCGTCGCCCACGGCACCGGGCCATCCGATCCAGGTGCCGCCGCGGTCGCGGAGCACGGGCAGCAGCGCGGTGACCAGTCCGCCGCTCCCCGGCTGCGCGCTCCATTCGCCCGAGAGGTTGCGCCGGAATGCCACCGGCAGCCGGTTGGAGACGACTACCAGCCGTGAGCGGGATGCCTCGCCGTGCGCGTTCGGGACCATCACCTTGTCTCGTCGCGCGCGGGGCGCGTCAGTAGTTGAGGATCGGCGCGAGCCAGCGCTCCACCTGCGCCACGTCCATGCCCTTGCGCCGCGCGTAGTCCTCGACCTGGTCGCGCTCGATCTTGCCGACGGCGAAGTAGCGCGCGTCGGGATGGCCGATGTAGAAGCCGCTCACCGCCGCCGTCGGCACCATCGCGAAGGACTCGGTGAGCTCGATGCCCGAGTTGCGCGTGGCGTCGAGCAGCGCGAAGAGGTCCTTCTTCTCCGTGTGGTCGGGGCAGGCCGGGTATCCGGGCGCCGGGCGGATGCCGCGGTATTTCTCCGCGACCAGCTCGTCGTTGGTGAGGCTCTCGCCGGCGGCGTAGCCCCAGAACTCCGTGCGCACGCGATGGTGCAGGTGCTCGGCGAACGCCTCCGCGAGGCGGTCGGCCAGCGCCTTCAGCATGATCGCGCCGTAGTCGTCGTTCTTCGCATGGAACTCCGCGAGCTTCGCGTCGATGCCTTCGCCCGCGGTCACCGCGAAGGCGCCGATGTAGTCGGCGATGCGGGAGTCCTTCGGCGCCACGAAATCGGCCAGGCACAGGTTCGGGTTGCCCGGCGGCTTCTGGTTCTGCTGCCGCAGGTTGTGCCACGACATCAGCACCTGCTGGCGCCTCTCGTCGGCGTAGATCTCGATGTCGTCGTCGATGGAATTCGCGGGCCACAGGCCGAAGACCGCGTTGGCCGTGAGCCAGCGCCCCTTCACGAGGCGATCTAGCATCGCCAGTCCCTCGCGATGGACGTTCGTCGCCGCCTCGCCCACCACCGCGTCCTTCAGGATGTCGGGGTACTTCCCCGCGAGGTCCCAGGCCTGGAAGAACGGCCCCCAGTCGAGGAACGGCACCAGCTTCTCGAGCGGATAGTTGCGCAGCGCCATGAGTCCCAGCTGCCGCGGCTTCGCCGGCGGGCGCGCCACCGCCCAGTCCACCTTCGCGCGGTTGGCGCGCGCGGCCTCCAGCGGGATGCTCTTCTGGCCGGTCTTGCGCGCATGCTGCTCGCGCACCTTCACGTAGTCCGCGCGCACTTCCTCGACATAGCGCTCGCGTTGCTCGCTCGAGAGGCTCGTTGCCACGCCGACGGCGCGCGAGGCATCCGGCACCCACACCGTCGGGCCCGAATAGGTGGGCTCGATCTTGACCGCGGTGTGCGTGCGCGAGGTGGTCGCGCCGCCGATCAGCAGCGGCACCTTGAACCCGAGGCGCTCCATCTCGCGCGCCACGTGCGCCATTTCCTCGAGCGACGGCGTGATCAGTCCCGACAGCCCCACCATGTCGGCGTTCTCGGCCCTCGCCGTCTCGAGGATCTTCTCGGCCGCGACCATCACGCCGAGGTCGACGACGTCGTAGTTGTTGCACTGGAGCACGACGCCGACGATGTTCTTGCCGATGTCGTGCACGTCGCCCTTCACGGTGGCCATCACCACCTTGCCCTTGGGCTTCGGCGCGGTGCCCAGGCGCTTCTTCTCTTCCTCGATGTACGGGATGAGGTGCGCCACGGCCTGCTTCATGACGCGCGCCGATTTCACCACCTGCGGCAGGAACATCTTGCCGGAGCCGAAAAGGTCGCCCACGACGTTCATGCCGTCCATGAGCGGTCCCTCGATCACCTGCAGCGGGCGCTCGAACTGCAGGCGTGCTTCCTCCGTGTCCTCCACGACGAACTCGGTGATGCCGCGCACGAGCGCGTGCACGAGGCGCTCCTGCACGCTGCCCTTGCGCCACGCGAGCTCCTCGACCGGGTCCTTCGCCTTCGCCTTGTAGGTCTCGGCGAAATCGACGAGGCGCTCGGTCGCATCGGGCCGGCGGTTGAAGATGACGTCCTCGACGCGCTCGAGCAGGTCCTTCGGGATCTCCTCGTAGACGCCCAGCTGGCCCGCGTTCACGATGCCCATCGTCATGCCGGCCTTGGTCGCGTGGTAGAGGAACGCCGTGTGCATCGCTTCGCGGATCGGCTCGTTGCCGCGGAACGAGAACGAAAGGTTCGAGACGCCGCCCGACGTCTTCGCGTGCGGCAGGTGGTGGTGGATCCACTTCACCGCCTCGATGTAGTCGCGGCCGTAGCCGTTGTGCTCCTCGATGCCGGTGGCGATCGCGAAGATGTTCGGGTCGAAGATGATGTCCTCGGGCGGGAAGCCGACCTTCTGCGTGAGGATGTCGTAGCAGCGCCTGCAGATGGAGGTCTTGCGCTCGAGCGTGTCGGCCTGGCCCTTCTCGTCGAAGGCCATGACGACGACCGCCGCGCCGTAGCGGCGCGCGAGCTTCGCCTGGTGCACGAACTCCTCCTCGCCGCTTTTCAGCGAGATCGAGTTCACGATCGACTTGCCCTGGACGCACTTGAGCCCGGCCTCGATCACGCTCCACTTGGAGCTGTCGAGCATGACCGGCACGCGCGCAATGTCGGGCTCCGCGGCCACCAGCAGCAGGAAACGCGTCATGGCGGCGACGGAATCGAGCATCGCCTCGTCCATGTTCACGTCGATCACCTGCGCGCCGTTCTCGACCTGCTGGCGCGCCACCGAGAGCGCCTCGGCGTAGTCGCCGGCGAGGATGAGCCGCGCGAACGCCTTGGAACCGGTCACGTTCGTGCGCTCGCCCACGTTGAGGAAGAGCGACTCGTCGCTCACATTGAGCGGCTCGAGGCCCGACAGGCGCAGCAACGGCCTGGATTCGGGCACCGTGCGCGGCTTGAACGCCTGCACCGTCTCGGCGATCGCGCGGATGTGGTCCGGCGTCGTACCGCAGCAGCCGCCGGTGATGTTGAGCCAGCCGCTCTCGGCCCATTCGCGGATGTGCGCCGCCGTTTCCTGCGGCAGCTCGTCGTATTCCGCCATCGCGTTCGGCAGGCCGGCGTTCGGGTGCGCGGAAACGTAGACGTCGGCGATGCGCGCCAGCTCCTCCACGTGCGGGCGCAGCTGCTTCGCGCCGAGCGCGCAGTTGAAGCCGATGGACAGGGGGCGCGCGTGCCGCACCGAGTTCCAGAACGCTTCGGCCGTCTGGCCAGAGAGCGTCCTGCCCGACGCGTCGGTGATCGTGCCCGAGATCATCACCGGCAGACGGATGCCGCTTTCCTCGAAGTGCTCGTCGATGGCGAAGAGGGCCGCCTTCGCGTTCAGCGTGTCGAAGATGGTCTCGACCAGCAGGATGTCCGCGCCGCCCTCCACGAGCGCCTTCACGGCGACCCTGTAGGCGTCGCGCACTTCGTCGAAAGTCACCGCGCGGAAGCCCGGGTCGTTCACGTCGGGCGACAGGGACAGCGTGCGGTTCATGGGTCCCAGCACGCCGGCGACGAAGCGCGGCTTGCCGGGGTTGGCGGCGGTGTATCCGTCCGCCACCTCCCGCGCGAGGCGCGCGCCCTCGAAGTTGAGCTCCGCGACGATGGACTGCAGGTCGTAATCCGCCTGCGAGATCGACGTGGAATTGAAGGTGTTGGTCTCGAGGATGTCCGCGCCCGCTTCCAGGTATTGCGCATGGATCTCGCGGATCACCTGGGGACGGGTGAGCGTGAGCAGGTCGTTGTTGCCGCGCAGGTCCCTGGGGTGCCCGCGGAAGCGCTCGCCGCGGTACTGCTCCTCGGTGAGGCTGTGGCGCTGGATCATCGTGCCCATGGCGCCGTCGAGCACCAGGATGCGCTGCTTGAGCGCCTCCTGGAGCGCGGCGATTCGGGCGGGGCGGGTCGAAATCGGTTGGTCCATTTTGCCGTCGCCCCGGCGAAGGCCGGGGTCCAATGTCACCCCGGCGCAGGCCGGGGCCAATGTCACCCCGGCGCAGGCCGGGGCCCAATCATTCGAGTACAAAACAAAAAACCCGTCGGCTCTCAGCGAACGGGTTTCGGGGCCGATCGCTTTAGCGGCATTTTTAGAGCGCCCGCAAGCTGACGAATCAAATCGGCGCTGCGCTAATTGTACTCCGATCGGAACAGGCGCCGCGGGTTCCCGTCCAGGCCGCGGGAGACGGCCGTCCGCGACGCGACGGCGTCGCATAATTGGGGTCATGGCACGCATCTGCCTGGTTTGCCCGACGATGTGGGACGAAGCGGAAGTGCCCGCCGCCGCGGCGCGCGGGTGCTTCACCGTGCGCACGTACGGAACCGACGTGAGCGAGGACCCGGCCGGCTTCGATGCGCCGAGCTTCATCGAGGCCGCGGCGGCCACCATCCGCGCGGAGGGGTGCGAGGGCGTGATGGCCTCCGACGACTATCCCGGCAGCATCGTCGCCGCCGCGCTCGCGCAGGAGCTCGGCATGCCGGGTCCTTCGCCCGAAGCGGCGCTGCGCTGCCAGCACAAGTATTACTCGCGCCTGGCGCAGCGCGAGTGCGTGCCCGAAGCGGTGCCGGACTTCACGCTCATCGATCCGCGGGATCCCACCGCCGCGATGGCGCTTCGCTTCCCGGTGTTCGTGAAGCCGGTGAAGTCCTTCTTCTCGCTCTTCGCGCGGGAGGTCCCCGATGCCGATGCGCTGCGATCGCTCGCGGCCTCGGCGCGCGAGCACCTCAGCGGCTTCGTGAGGCCGCTCGACCAGCTGCTCGCGCGCTACACCGATTTCGAGCGCGGCGGCGGTTACCTCATCGCGGAGGACTGCCTGCGAGGCGCGCAGGTCACCGTGGAAGGGTGCGTGTTCCGCGGCGAGACGCGCATCATCGGCGTGGTCGATTCCATCATGTACCCGGGCACGATCAGCTTCGCGCGCTTCGAGTACCCCTCGGCATTGCCGCGGGAGGTGCAGCAGCGCATGGGGGACATCGCGGCGCGCTTCGTGCGCCACATCGGCTTCGACGACGGCCTCTTCAACGTGGAGATGATGTACGACGCGGACTTGGATGCCATCCACATCATCGAGGTGAACCCGCGCATGTGCCCGCAGTTCGCCGACCTCATGGAGAAGGTGAACGGCGTGAACACGTATGAGGTCGCGTTGAGCATCGCGGCGGGCCGGCGCCCCGTGCTGAAGCGGCCGGCGCCGTTCGGCGCCGCGGCGAGCGTCGTCGCAAGGGTGTTCGACGACCGCCTCGTGAAGCGCGTGCCGCACACGGCCGACCTGCAGCGTGTTGCCCGCTCCTTCCCCGATGCGCGCGTCAAGGTGCTGTGCCGCGAAGGGCATCGCCTTTCCGAGGAGCTGCAGGACGGCAACAGCTTCCGCTACGCGCTCGTGAACCTCGGGGGCGACGATCGCCGGCACATCGCCGCGCGGCATGCCCGGGCGATGCGTGAGCTATCCTTCGACCTCGAACCCGTCACGGTGAACGCTCGCGCGGAGAGCCAGTCATGAGGCAACCGATCGCGGTCCTGGCCGCGCTGGTCGTGGCGTCCATTTCCACGGTCGCGTTCGCCCACGAGACGCACGGCCGTCACGCCACGCCGGCGGCCAACGCGGGCGATGGGCAGAAGCCCTTCGGGCGGCCCGGCGATCCGGCACAGGCCCGCAGGACGATCGCCGTCTCGATGGACGATCGGATGCGCTACGAGCCGGCGGTGATTCGCGTGCGCGAGGGCGAGACCGTGAAGCTGGTGGCGACCAACAACGGCCAGGTGCTGCACGAGATCGTGCTCGGCACCCTCGCCGGCCTGCGGGAGCACGCCGAGCTCATGCGCAGGTTCCCCGGCATGGAGCACGAGGAGCCGTTCATGGCCCACGTGAACCCGGCGGGGCGCGAAGAGCTCGTGTGGCAGTTCAATCGCCCGGGCGAGTTCTTCTACGGCTGCCTCGTTCCCGGCCATTTCGAGGCCGGGATGGTCGGCAAGGTCGTGGTCGAGCCGCGATAGCGGCGCAGTCGTCAGTACAACGCCGTCACCACATACTCCTTGCCCCGCTGCACGAAGCGGAAGTCCACCTTCTTGCCCGCCGCCAGCTCGTCGAGCAGCTTGCGGTCGCTCACTCCGAAACGCATCGTCATCGCCGGCCAATGCAGCTCCGCGACCGGGTCGTGCGAGATGGTCACCTTTCCGGCCGCCTTGTTGACGTCCTTCACGGAGCCGGTGGCCTTGTACACGGCGCCTTGGGATTGCGCGTCGGCGGCCGCGCCGCAATGGCTGTGCGCCTCGTGCCCCGCCGGGGCGGCCTTGCATTCCTGCGATGCCACCGCAGCGGGAGCGAGGAAGGTGAAGGCGCCGGCCACGGCCAGCGCGACGATCGATTTCATGGCGTTCTCTCCTTGGGGGTTTCAGTACCGCTGGTAAATCGAGGTGCGCCCGTCGAGCGCGACGAGCAGCACGTTGTACGGATATCCGGGGTTGTCCATGCCGGGCGCCGATTGCGGCATTCCGGGAACTGCCAACCCGGTCGCCCTGGGTTTCTCGGCGAGCAGGCGGCGGATGTCCTTGGCCGGAACGTGGCCTTCGATGGAGTAGCCGCCCACGCGAGCGGTGTGGCACGAGCCGAGCGCCTCGGGAATGCCTGCGGCTCGGCGCAGGTTCGTGGTATCGGCGACGACGTTCACCTTCGTCGCGAAGCCGTTCTTCTGCAGGTGCTTCGTCCAATCGTCGCAGCAGCCGCATTGGGGCGACTTCCAGATCTCCACGAGCGGCGGCGCCTCGGCCCGCGCGACGGCGGGCGCGACGGTGGCAGCGGCGAGAAGGGCGAGGAATTCACGGCGTGACTTCACGGGGTTCTCCTTGCAGGGTCGAGGTTGTGGCGGCGCGCGCGAGCTCGCGGCGGCGCATGAGGAAATAGGCGGCGGGCACGACGAACATCGAGAGCAGCGGCGCGGTGACCATGCCGCCCACCATCGGCGCGGCGATGCGTTGCATGATCTCGGAGCCGGTGCCGGTGCCGAACATGATCGGCATGAGGCCCGCGAGCACGACCGCGACGGTCATCGCCTTCGGCCGCACGCGCAGCACGGCGCCTTCGCGGATCGCGGCGAGCAGCGTCTCGACGCTGGCGGGTTCGCCCGATGCGAGCCGGCGCTCCCAGGCCTCCTTGAGGTAGAGCAGCATCACGACGCCGAACTCGGCGGCGACACCCGCGAGCGCGATGAAGCCGACGGCGCTCGCGATCGACACGTGGTGCCCCAGCGCGTAGAGCAGCCAGAAGCCGCCCACGAGCGCGAAGGGCAGCGTGGCCATGATGAGCAGCGCCTCGTCGCCGCGGCGGAACGTGAGGTACAGCAGCACGTAGATGATCACCAGCGTGGCCGGCACGACGACCTTCAGCTTCTCGAGCGCGCGCTCGAGGTACTCGAACTGGCCCGACCACGTGACGCTGTAGCCGGCGGGCAGCTTCACCTCGCGTGCGATCGCCTGCTGCATGCCGCGCACCGCGGAGCTGAGGTCGCGGCCGTGGATGTCCACGTAGATCCAGCCCGAAAGGCGCGCGTTCTCGCTCTTGAGCATCGGCGGGCCGTCGCTGATGCGGATCTGCGCGACGTCGCCCAGGCGGATCTGCGCGCCGCGCTCCGTGAGCACCGGCAGGTTGCGCAGGTTCTCGACCGAATCGCGCACCTCGCGCGGGTAGCGCAGGTTGATCGGGAAGCGCTGCAATCCCTCGACGGTCTCGCCGATGTTGTCGCCGCCGATGGCGGCCGAGACGACGCTCTGCACGTCGGCCACGTTGAGGCCGTAGCGCGAGGCCGCGTCGCGGTCGATGTTCACGTCGATGTAGCGTCCCCCGGCCAGGCGCTCGGCGAACGCGGAGGTGACGCCCGGCACCTTCTTGAGGACCCGCTCCATCTCGGCGGTGATGCGATCGATCGTCGCGAGGTCCGTTCCGGCCACCTTCACGCCCACGGGACTCTTGATGCCGGTGGCCAGCATGTCGATGCGGTTGCGGATCGGCGGCACCCAGATGTTCGAAAGGCCCGGCACCTTCACGATGCGGTCCAGCTCCTCGACGAGCTTGTCGGGCGTCATGCCGGCACGCCATTGCTCCCGCGGCTTGAACTGGATCGTGGTCTCGAACATCTCGAGCGGCGCCGGGTCCGTCGCCGTCTCCGCGCGCCCCGCCTTGCCGAAGACGCGCGCGACTTCGGGCACGGTCCTGATCAGGCGGTCGGTCTGCTCGAGGAGCTGCGCCGCCTTGCCGGCCGACAGTCCGGGCAGCGCGGAAGGCATGTAGAGCAGGTCGCCCTCGTCGAGCGGCGGCAGGAACTCGCCGCCCAGCCGGCTCGCGGGCCAGAGCGTCACCACTGCCAGCACGAGCGCGACGAGCAGCGTCACCTTCGGAAACCGCAGCACGGCTTCCAGCAGCGGCCGATAGAGCGCGATGAGCCCGCGGTTGAGCGGGTTCCTCGTCTCCTCGGGAATGCGGCCGCGGATGAGGTAGCCCATCAGCACGGGGATCAGCGTCACCGCGAGGCCTGCGGCGGCCGCCATCGCATACGTCTTCGTGTAGGCGAGCGGCGAGAACATGCGCCCTTCCTGCGCCTCCAGCGTGAAGACCGGGATGAACGACAGCGTGATGATGAGCAGCGAGAAGAACAGCGCCGGGCCGACCTGCGCGGCCGCATCGCCGATCACGCGCCATTGCTCGTCGCCGCGCAGCTCCTGGCCGGGATGGGCATGCCGCCAGGCCTCGATGTGCTTGTGCGCGTTCTCGATCATGACCACGGCGGCGTCGAGCATCGCGCCGATGGCGATCGCGATGCCGCCCAGCGACATGATGTTGGCGTTCACGCCCTGGTGGACCATCACGATGAAGGCGATCAGCACGCCGATGGGCAGGGACACGATCGCCACGAACGCGGAACGCAGGTGGAAGAGGAAGATCGCGCAGACGATGGCGACCACGATGAATTCCTCGACGAGCTTGTGGCTGAGGTTCTCGATCGCGCGCTGGATGAGCGAGGAGCGGTCGTAGGTCGGCACGATCTCGACGCCCTGCGGCAGGCTGCCCTTGAGCTGCTCGAGCTTCGCCTTCACCGCGTCGATGGTCTGCAGCGCGTTCTTGCCGGA
>DASTGG010000369.1:0-19279 GCA_035719385.1 Usitatibacter sp. | reverse complement strand
AGCGTGCGCGTTCGAGGTCGTCCAGGCGGAGGCGAGCATCGCGCCCGCCCCGGCGCCCAGCTTCAGGAATTCGCGCCTCGAGATGTGCGACATGGCTTTCTCCCTTCTTTTGTGCTTGCAGGGATCAAAGACATTACGCCGCCAACGTCGCCACGAAACGACGGGACTGCGGCATCGCCGTGACGCGCATCATGCGATCGACGTTGCCGGGGCGCGGCATTTTGCCGCACGCGTCAACCGATGCCGAGCATCCAGGCCAATGCGGAAAACGTCGCGAAGGCGAACGCCGTCGTGAGCAGGATGGTCGCCGAGACCTTGCCCGCGTCGGCCTCGTATCGCGTCGCGAAGATGAAGACCCAACCGGCGGAGGGCAGCGCGGCGGTGAGAGTGGCCACGGTGCGCGTGAAGCCGTCCATCCCGATCGCGGACATGACGAGCCACGCGGCGCACGGGTGAAGCAGCAGCTTGGCGGCGATCGGCAGCGCGAGCACGGGTGACCTGAGCGGCGCATCGGGCCTCACGAGCGACACGCCGATCGCGAACAGCGCGCAGGGACCCGCCGCATCCGCGAGCAGCTTCACGATCTCCGCGGCGGGCGTCATGAGCTTCCAGCCCATGCCGGAGAACGTGGCGCCCGCGAGCATGCTGATCACGAAGGGATTGAGGAGGATGCGCAGCGCCGCGTCGCGCACGTCGGCACGCCAGCCGCGGCCGGTGGCGCCGCCCGCTTCCGCGAGCGCGAGCCCGAAGGAGGCGACGATCACGAGGTCGGCTACGATCGAGAGGATCACCGGCGCCGCCGCCCGCACGCCGAGCAGCGCCACCAGCATCGGCACGCCGAGGAAGCCCGAGTTGGCGACCGCGCCCGAAAGCCCCAGGAACGCCGCGTCGCGCTGGTTGAGCTGCATGCGGCGCGCGATGAACCTCACGATCGCGACGACCACGATGCCGGTCGCGCCCCACGCGAGGAAGAAGCGCAGGTTCACGATCTCGGCGAAGGGCGTTTCCGCGGCGAACCGGAACAGCATCGCCGGCACCGCGAAGAAGAGCAGGAAGCCGTTGAATGCCGGCACCGCCTCGGTCGGCACCCACCGCTGGCGCGCGGCGACGTATCCGAAGAGGATGAGCGCGAAGAAGGGGACGGTGACGGAGAAGATCACCGCCTAGCGCATGTTTCCCGTGTGCCCCAGCGAGTAGCGTCCGGGCTGCGGCCACACCGCGAGGCCGTGCGGCTCCCTGCCCACCTTGATGGTCTTCGCGCGGCCGGTCGTGGTGTCGATCGCATACACCACGTTGTCGTAGCGGCCCGAGAGCCACAGCACCTTGCCGTCGGCGCTCACGTTGCCCATGTCGGGGCTGCCGCCGTTCGGGATGGGCCAGGTCACGTCGACCTTGCGCGTCGCGAAGTCGATCACCGAGACGCTGCCGGGGCCGCCCTTCTTGCCGTGGATCGCGTGCGAGCCGCGGTTGGCGACGTAGAGCTTCCTGCCGTCGCGGCTGGGGTAGAGGCCGTGGGTGCCCATGCCGGTCTCGATGAAGCCGATCTCCTTGAAGCTCTCGCCGTCGATGACGAACACGCCGTCGGCGTGCATGTCGGCCACGAAGAAGACCTTGCCGTCGGGCGAGGCGCGCACGTCCTGCGGCATGCCGCCCTTCGAGAGCTTGAGGTAGCCGACGACCTTGCGCTCGACCCAGTCGATCTTCGCCAGCGAGCCGTCGAACTCGCAGGTGAAGATCACATAGCGGCCATCGATGGAGAAGTCGGCGTGGTTGATGCCCGCGCAGTCGTCCGCGACGATCGAATACTGCAGCTCGAACGTGTGCGGATCGCGGAAGTCCAGGCGCTTGAACGCCTCGGCCACGACGATCGCGGAACGGCCGTCGGGCGTGAAGTACATGTTGTACGGGTCTTCCACCTTGATCGGCTTGCCCGGCCGGCCGGTCTTCGGGTCGATCGGCGTTACGCTGCCCTTGTTCGTGTTCTCCGCGTTGTTCGTGACCCAGAGCGTCTTCAGGTCGTAGGCGGGGACCACGTGTTGCGGGTTCAGGCCGACCTTGAACCGGCGCACGACCTTGCGCCGGGCCTGGTCGATCACGTAAACGTCGTTCGAGGTGACGTGCGGAACGTACACGAGCGCAGGATCGCTCGCGACCTGCGGGCTGACCTTGTCGGCGGTGGTCTCGCTGTAGAGGTTGGCGGCGTCCGGCACGGGCGGCATTCCCGGGACGGTGGGCACCTGCGCGGCGGCGGGAAGCGCGCACGAAAGCAGCGCGACGAGGATGGCGCGAGCGCCCGGTCGATGAATCACTGGAGAAGGCTCCTGCGGAAACGAAGCCCCATTTTACCGGGCCGCGCGCGCCGCCCGGATGGATTTCACGATCGCCTGCGTCGTCTTGTCCACGATCAGCGCCACGCCGCGCTCGCCCAGCTCGGCGCTCGCGCGCGCCGGATCGCCGTCGACGCCGGGCGTGCTGCCCGCGCTCAGCATGTCGCCGCGCACGAGCCGCGGGTCGACGGCCAAGGCGAGCGACGTGTCCGCGAGGCCCGCGTGAAGCCCGATCTGCGCCGGCCGGAAACCTTCCGTCATGAGCAGCTTGGGAAACCCGGACGCCGCGGCATCGTAGTACTCCGCCGGCGCATGGGCGCGCGCGGTGGCATGGCGCCATTCGCGATTGAGGTCCGCCACCACCTTGTCGACGCTTCGGCGATAGCCGCCATGGTCGGGGAGGAACACCACATCGCGGAAGCCGTGCTGGCGAAAGCTGCGCGCCGCGCCCGCGAGCGTCTTCTCGAAGGCGTCGGCCGGGATGGAGATCGTGCCCGCGAAGCGCATGTGCTCCGCGGGCGGCGTGACGTTTCCCTCGGGCACGTAGGCGACGACCGGGGCGACGAGGGCATTGCCGAGCCGGGCCGCGATGCGCTCGGCGAGAATGCGCGCCCGCACGTTGTGCTTGCCCAGCACCATGTGCGCGCCGTTCTGCTCCGTGCCGCCGATGGGCACGAGGATCGTCGTCTTGCCCGCGCGCACGGCATCGTGGACCTCGGGCGAGGTCATGTCCTCCAGGAGCACGCCGCCGATCTCGGCGCGCGCGGCGAGGCCCACCAGCAGGGCGAGGAGGAAGGCGGCGGCACGGTTCATGATCGAATGGGAGCATAACCGATAGCCTTGCCGGTGCATCCGGCCACAGGAACAAGCGCCGGCAAAGCGTCTCCAACCTTGCACGTCGCCATGCGAGACGGGCGACGGGCGCGGCCCAACATCCGGATCCACGCGTGAGCCGACAACTCATCACTTCGGCGCAGCTCTACGCGATCCTCGATCGCGAGTTCAAGCAGCTGCGCCCGAAGGCCTGCGCGCGTTGCCGCGTGCCGCTGCCCTATTACCGCAAGGCGCCGGACGAGGTCTCGGCCAACTGGAACATCGGCACGCCGACCGAATGTCCCCACGGCTGCCATGTCGTGATCGCCGAGCTGCTCGCGCGGCTCTGGACGCGCTACGACATGGAGCCCGAGCGCGTGCAGTAGGTCCTACAGCTTCGCCAGGATCGCCTCGAGCTCGGCATAGTCGATCGGCTTCGTGAGGTGGTCGTCGAAGCCTGCCGCGAGCGCCTTCTCCTTGTCGCCGTCGAGCCCCATGCCCGTCACCGCGATGAGGGTCATGGTGCGGCCCCACTGGTCCCGCGACAGTCGCCGCGCCACCTGGTAGCCGTCCACTTTCGGCAGGGCGATGTCGATGAGCCCGACGAGAGGGCGCTTCTCGCGCGCGAGGTCGATCGCCTGCAGGCCATCGTAGGCCGTCCAGACCTCGTGCCCGTACGTGCGCAGGAGCTTGGCCATGCTGTCGGCCGCATCGCGGTTGTCGTCCACGACCAGGATCGTGAGCGGCTTCACCGCGACGTCGTCGTCCAGGCGCCGGTCCTCGGCCGCCTCGGGCGCGGGCGCGTGGTGCAGGGGCAGGAGCAGCGTGAACTCGCTGCCCAGGCCGACTCCGGGGCTCTTCACCTCGATCGTGCCGCCGTGCTCGCGCGCCATCTGCGAGGCGATGTGCAGCCCGATGCCCAGGCCGCCGGTGGACCGCGCGCGCGATCCGTTGCCGGCGCGCTTGAAGAGCTCGAAGAGCGTCGGGACGTCCTCCTGCGCGATGCCGATGCCGGTATCGCGCACGCTGAGGGCCGCGTGTCCCAGGACGCGCGCGGCCCTCACGGTGATCGCGCCGCCGGGGTCGGTGTACTTGGCCGCGTTCTCGAGGATGTTCATGAGGGCCTGCTCGATGCGCCCGGGATCGACGTGCACGGGAAGCGGTTCCTGGCCGAGGTCCACCGACAACCGGTGGTGGCGCTTCTCGATCGACTGGCGCGTGGCGTCGAGGGCCTGGCGCAGGAGCTCGCGCGCATCGAGCACCTCCAGCTCGAGCGGCGTCTCGCGCGACAGGCTCACCACGTTGAGCAGGTCTTCCAGCAGATTGGACAGCAGCGCCACCTGGCGCTCGATGGCCGCGGCCGCCTCCTTCGACTCCGGGTCCTTCGCGCGCTGCGCGAGCAGCCACGCGTTCGTGCGCACGGCATGGATGGGATTGCGCAGCTCGTGCGAAAGGATGGCGAGGAATTCGTTCTTGCGCTGGTCGGCTTCCTGCAGCTCGGCGACGCGCGCGTAAAGCTGCTCGATGTGCTCCTCGGGCGTCTGTGGCGCCCGGCGCTCGAGTCCCGACCGGCGTTCGCTTTCCGCGTGGTCCATGCAGGGTCTGGCCATCGGCGCGGCGTTAGGTTCGCATGTAGTCCTGCACCTACATCCCCGGCCGTGCGGATCCGTTACATTGGTCGATTAGCCTTGCAATCCGATGACGCCGAGCGAGGACGAATCGCAGTACGGGCGCGGCGAAGCTCCGCGCGACCGCGCGCCCCCCGGCGCGCCGCGGCGGCATGCCGAGCCGGCGGCGGCGCGGGCATGGCTCGCGGCGATCATCGAGTCGGCCGACGACGCGATCATCGGCAAGGGGCTCGATGGCATCGTGCGCTCGTGGAACCCCGCGGCCGAGAGGATCTTCGGCTACGCGGCCGCGGAGATGATCGGCGCGCCCATCCTGCGCGTCATACCCCCCGAGCTGCACGACGAAGAGCGCGACATCATCGCGCGGGTCAGCCGCGGCGAGCGCGTGGAGCACTACGAGACCACGCGCGTGCGCAAGGACGGGCGGCGCATCCGCGTGTCGCTCTCGATCTCGCCGGTGCGCGACGAGGCGGGCCGCGTGGTAGGCGCCTCCAAGATCGCGCGTGACGTCACCGGCGCGCGGGAAGGCGAGCGCGCCCTGGCGCAGCTCGCCGCGATCGTGGAATCCTCCGACGACGCGATCATCGGCAAGGACCTGTCGGGCCTCGTCATCTCCTGGAACCGTGCCGCCGAGAAGCTCTACGGCTATGCCGCCGCGGAGATGCTGGGCACGACCGCGGTCGCGATCGTGCCCGCCGGAATGGAAGAGGAGGAGGAGCGCATCCTCGAGACCGTGTCGCGCGGCGTGCGCGTGGAGCACTACGAGACGTTGCGGCGCTCCAAGGACGGGCGCCTCGTCGAGGTCTCGCTCACCGTATCGCCCATTCGCGACGCCGCCGGAAGGATCATCGGCGCCTCCAAGGTCGCGCGCGAGATCGGCTCGCAGCGCCGCGCGCTACGCGCGCAGGCGATGCTGGCAGCGATCGTCGAGTCGACCGACGATGCCATCATCAGCAAGGACCTGAAGGGCATCGTCACCTCGTGGAACCCGGCGGCCGAGCGCCTCTACGGCTACACGGCCGACGAGATCGTCGGGCAGCCGATCCTGCGGCTCATCCCGCCGGAGATGGCTTCCGAGGAAGGGCACATCCTCTGGATGATCCGCAACGGCCGGCGCATCGAGCACTACGAGACCACGCGCCTGCACAAGAGCGGCCGTCGGCTCGAGGTCTCGCTCACCATCTCGCCGATGCGCGACCACCTCGGGCACATCGTCGGCGCCTCGAAGATCGCGCGCGACATCTCCGGGCAGAAGGAATCGCAGCGCCGCAAGGACCAGTTCCTCGCCGTGCTCGCGCACGAGCTGCGCAACCCGCTGGCGCCTATCCGCAACGCCGTGAACCTGCTCGGCCGCGCGGGCATCGCCGAAGCGCAGCGCGGGCGCCTCTATGACATCGCCGAGCGCCAGCTCGAGCACATGGCCCGCCTCCTCGACGACCTGCTCGACGTCTCGCGGCTCGCCACGGGTCGCGTCGAGCTCAAGCGCGCGCCGGCGACGCTGCAGGAGCTGGTGGCGAACGCGGTGGATGCGACGCGCGCCATGATGCAGTCACGGCGCCACGAGCTCTCGCTCGAGATGCCGCCGCAGCCGGTCGTCGTCGATGTCGATGCCGTGCGCATCACGCAAGTCCTCATCAACCTGCTCACCAACGCCGCCAAGTACACCGACGACGGCGGGCGGATCTCGCTCGCCGTGGCGCGCGAAGGGCCGATGGCGGCCGTCAGCGTGCGCGACAACGGCATCGGCTTCGCGCCCGAGATGAGGCCGCGCCTGTTCACGCTCTTCGGGCAGGCGGAGGACGTGCTGCATCGCGCCGCGGGCGGCCTCGGCATCGGGCTCGCGCTGGTGAAGGAGTTCGTCGAGCGCCATGGCGGCAACGTCGAGGCCGCGAGCGACGGGCCGGGCAAGGGCAGCCGCTTCGTCCTGCGGCTGCCCGTCACCCAATCCGCGTGATGATTCCGGCCGCCGCACGGGCGAGCCGGTCCATGGCGGTGGAATCCAGGCGGTCTGGCGCCTGCCCGTCGGCGAACAGCGTGGTCAGCGCGCCATGCGCCTCGACGTGCGGCTTCGCCACCAGGAGCGGCATCGCGAACTCCGCGCGATAGGGCATCCGTGCCAGCCGATGGGCGGGATGCGAAGGCTCGAGCGTGACGTCGGTCACGAGGACGGGCGCCTTCAGCCGCACGGCGCGGCACCACGCGGTGTCGCGATCCTCGGGCATCGCGTCGAAATGCTCGAAGAACTCGATGCCGAGCCCGCGCTGCACGACGATGTGCAGGCGGTCGGAGCCGGCCGGCAGGCGCGTGATGTGGCCCATGGACGTGCCCGACATCCGCATCGCCGCCTCGAGCAGGCCCGCCAGCTCGATCTGGATCTCCGCGCAGCGCAGCAGGTCCTGGCTCGTGAAGCAACCGCGCAGCGCCTCGGCCACCTCCACGATGGTCAGCACCCGGTCGGCCGCGCCTGCCTGGACGATGGGCTCGGCCATGCCCCAGTAGCGCGACGTCGCGCGGTCGAGCACGAGGACCGTGCCGCCGGCGCGCTTCACCTGGTCGCAGCCGCTGACGCCGTCACGGTCGAAGCCGGCCAGCACGAGCGCGAGCACGCGGCTGCCGTGCACGTTCGCCGTCGAGATCAGGAACGCGTCCACCGGATCGAGCGCGCTGCTTTCCGGGCCGAAGGGGCTCGTCGTGAACGTGCCGTCGGGCGTGGCGACGAGGCTGGTGCCCGGCCGCGAGACGTAC
The DNA here is from genome assembly GCA_035719385.1 of Usitatibacter sp. Classification (GTDB taxonomy): domain Bacteria; phylum Pseudomonadota; class Gammaproteobacteria; order Burkholderiales; family Usitatibacteraceae; genus Usitatibacter. The sequence continues at coordinate 11,766 of DASTGG010000369.1, read as the reverse complement.
ACGGTGCCCTTCGCGAGCGGCGCGCCGGCCTCGGCCCAGCGCACCTCGAGCCGTGTCGTGCCCCGCAGCTCGTCGACCAGCCCCGGATGGGATTGCACGAGGCAGACGATCGGCGTGGAGAACGAGCAGGGCAGCTCGCGCAGCAGCTGGCGCAATGCCGGCAGCCCGCGAGGCGAGGCGACGATCGAGATGAGGTCGTATTGCATCGCAGGGAAATCTTAGCAGCCGGGACGCCGGCCGGCCCGCGAGCGATTCATCCCGCCCTCGCGGCGCGGCGCGCCTGCAGCAGCCAGTCGAGGAAGTCGTCGCCGTCCATGGGGCGCGCGATGTAGCAACCCTGCGCGAGCGGGCAACCGAGCTCCATCAGCAGGTCGAGCTCGCGCTTCGATTCGACGCCCTCGGCCACCGCCGGCAGGCCCAGCTTCGCGGCGATCTCGAGGCTCGACTCCAGGACGGCGCGGCTGGAGGCATGCGCCGGCGCATTGCGCACGAAGGACGGATCGATCTTGAGCTCCGTGAACGGCACCTGCGTGAGCTGGTGCATCGACGAGTAGCCGGTGCCGTAATCGTCGATCGAGAGGCCGAAGCCTTTCAGCCGCAGCCGCGAAAGGTTGTCCAGGACGCGGCCCGCGTTCGTCGCCGCGGCGGTCTCGCTCACCTCGAGCACCACGTGGCGCGGCTCGAGCTGCTGCATGAGGACTTCCTCGAAGATCCGGTCGGCGAGCGACGTGTCGTCGAGGGAGGCGGGGGAGACGTTCACGGAAAGGGTGAGGTCGAAGCCCGCGCGGTGCCAGCCGCGGCACGCGGCGGCCGCCTGGCGCAACACGGTGAACGTGAGGTCATCCACCACCGCGGCGGATTGCAGCGGCTCGAGGAATGCGCCGGGCAGGAGGATGCCGTGCTGCGGATGGCGCCAGCGCGCGAACGCCTCGGCGCCCCGCGGCGTGCGGCTGCGGATGTCCACCTTCGCCTGGTAGAAGGGCACGAACTCGCCGCGCTCCACGCCCTCGAGAACCTGCGCGGGGGAGAAGGCTCGCGCGGGCGTCGCCTGCGCGGCGGCCGCGAGCGGCTCTTCGAGGCGCTCCAACGCGGCGGAGAGCTTGCGGGGCGTGATCGGCTTCGCGATCGCGTCGACGAGGCGCGCCCCATAAGCACGCGCCATGGTGGCGACGGATGCGAGGAGGGCGGGATCCTGCTCGCTCACCACGATCAATGCCGCGGAGGGCGCCGCGTGGCCCAGATGGCGGATGAACTCGATGCCGTCCATGCCGGGCATGTTGAGGTCGGTGACCACCACGTCCACGGGCGGGTCGAGGCTCGCCAGGATCCCGAGAGCCGCCTCGCCGTCGGCGGCCGCAAGCACGTTCACTGCGCCGAGGGATTCCAGCATGTTGCCGATCACCCAGCGCTGGAATCCCTGGTCCTCGACGACCAGGAAGCGCAGCGCCGCGAGCCGCTCGCGATCGGCGGGCATCAGGCGCTCCGTCTTCGATCGAGGATGTACGCGTCCACGCGCCCGACCTCCGCATCGAAGGCTGTCAAGTGCGCGGTGACCGCATCCGCGTCGGCTGCGCGTGCCGAGCGCTCGATGCGCTCGCAGACCGAAGCGAGCTCGGTAGCGCCGATCGTGCGGCTGGCGCCCTTGATGCGGTGCGAGTACAGCACGACGCGTGGCATGTCGCGGCTCGTGGCCGCCTCGCGAAGCGCGCGCGCATCCTCGACGTTGTACTGGCGGAACCTGGCGAGCAGCTCGCGGCCCAGCGCCGCGTCGCCGCCCGCCGTCTCGTCGAGCGCGTGCGGGTCGATGGGCCGCGCGGCATTGAAGCGATCGGGAGCGCGCGCGGCGATCGGCAGCCAGCGCGCCATCTTCTCGGCGAGCTGGTCGAGCGTGACCGGCTTGGCGATGTAGTCGTCCATGCCCGCGGCGATGCACTTCTCGGCCTCGCCGCCGAGCGCGTTCGCCGTGCACGCGATGATCGCCGTGCGCACGCCCTCGCGCTGCTTCTCACCCTCCCGGATGCGGCGCGAAAGCTCGTAGCCGCTCATGCGCGGCATGTTGCAGTCGGTGATGACGGCGGCGAAACGCCCGCTGCCCCATTTCTGGAGCGCATCGACGCCGTCCTCGGCCGTCTCCGCCGCGTAGCCGATCGCGTTCACCTGGCGCAGCATCACCGTGCGGTTCAACGGATGGTCGTCGACGACCAGCACGAGGCGCCGCTCGCGTTCTGCTTGCGCCACCGATGGCGGCGGGCGAGTGGGGGCGGGCGCCGGTGCCTTGCGCATGCGCATGGCGACCCTCGCGCCGTCGGCGATCGGCAGCGGCACCGTGAAGAGCATGCGCGTGCCGCGGCCCGCCTCGCTTTCCATGCGCAGCTCGCCCCCCATCAGGGAAGCGAGCCGGCGTGAGATGGCGAGCCCCAGGCCGGTGCCGCCGTATTGCGACGCGACCGTCCCGTCGGCCTGCGTGAACGGCTCGAAGAGCCGCGCCTGCTGCTCCACTGAAACGCCGATGCCGCTGTCGCTCACGGCGAACTGGACGACATCGCGGCCGCCGGCGCGCTCCACGAGCTCCGCGGAGATGGAAGCGCCGCCCGCCTCGGTGAACTTGAGGGCGTTGCTCACGAGGTTGCCCAGGACCTGCTGCAGGCGCACGGGGTCGGCGAGCACCGCGGGGCTGATCCGCGAATCGAAGAATCGCTTGAGGAGCAGCCCCTTGCTGCTGGCGGCGCCCGCGTAGATGCTCCAGACGCGACCCACCACGTCGCGCACGGAAACGACCTCCGGCACCAGGTCGAGCTTGCCGGCCTCGATCTTCGACAGGTCGAGGATGTCGTCGATGATCCGCAGCAGGGCCTTGCCCGAATCGCGCACGACGCCGAGCGCGCTGCGCTGCTCGGCGTCGAGCTTCGTGAGCGAGAGCAGCTCGAGCATGCCGAGCACGCCGTTCATCGGCGTGCGGATCTCGTGGCTCATGGTCGCGAGGAACGCGCTCTTCGCGCGGTTGGCCGCGTCGGCCGCCGCCATCGAGCGCAGCAGCTCGGTCTCCAGCTCGCGCTGCGTGGTGACGTCGTCCCAGTGCCCGCTCCACACGATGGAGCCCTCGCGCTCGCGCCGCGGGGCCGCCACGGTGCGGATCCAGCGCCTCTCGCCCTTCACCATGCAGCGGTAATCGATCTGGAAGGGCGTGAGCGTCTTCGCGTTCTGCGCGAGCGCGCCGCGAACGATCTTGCGGTCCGCCTCGACGACCGTTTGCATGAGCACTTCGGGGTCGTCCATCACCTGCTGGCGATCGACGCCGCGGATCTTTTCGATGGAGGCGCTCAACAGCTCGAAGCGCGAGCGGCCGTCGGCAAGGGTCCGAAACTGGAAGACGGCACCGGGCAGGCTCTCGGCGAGCTGCAGCATCGTGCGCTCGGCGCGCATGCGCCGCGCCGCCTCGCGGGCGGAGAGCGCCCATCCGGGCAGGATCACGCCCAGCAGGACGATGGCCGAGGCAAGCAGCACGTAACGCGTCATCCGGTAATCGCGCGCCTCCGCGGCCTTGCGCTCGTCCAGCAGGCGGCGCTCTTCCGTGGCCATCGTGTCCGTGAGCGCATGGATGCGCGCCGTGAGCTCCTGCCCGGGCGCGGCGGCCGTGGCGTTCATCAGCGCGGCGCGCCGGTCCAGCAGTTGCGCCAGCTCGTGGGCGCGCTGCTGTTGCGCCGCTTCCTCGACCGTGAGCGACAACACGCCGACTGCATGGTCGTGCGCGCGGCGCAGCTCGGCATCGCGCTCGCGCAGCAGGTCCTGCTGGGAATAGAGGAGGTAGCCGCGTTGCGCGGACTCCGCGCGGGCGAGCGAGCCGTTCACGCCGGCGATCTGCTGCAGCGCCTGCATCGTGTGGTCGACGCGCGCCGAGGCCTGCATCGCATCGCCGGTGACGCGATACAACGCCCATCCCATCAATGCGACGAGCACTACGCTCGCCGCGTAGGCGAAGAGCACGAACTTGCGCACGCCGTATCCGGTAAGGTTTTCCTCGCCGCCATCGCGCCGCCGGCGCCTGAGGCCATTTGGAGTCGCCGGCCGGACGTCGGTTCAGCCCGGGCGCCCCGGAAACGGCCATTTCCACGATGGCGCGGGTCGTGCGGACGCCGCAGAATCGGGACATGGCGCCCACTGCCGCCGACATCGACGACCTGCTGGAGCTGCTGCCGCGGCTGCGCGAGCTGGGCGGCGAGTACGTGGTCGAATGGCGGATCGAGGCCGCGAAGGGACAGCGCGCGAGGCGCTTCCCCATCTACCCGCTCGCGGTCACCGAGTTCTTCTACGTCGCTTCACGCGCCTGCTGGATCGATGCCCGCCATGACGGCGCGGCGGCCGCGGCGATGCTCGCCGACCGCGATGCCGTGGCGCGCGCCGACATGGCCGCGATCAAGGCGATGCTCACGTGGTGCGTGCGCGGCGAGCAGTTTCACGACGGGCACTGGAACGACGTCCTCGGCGATGGAAGGGTGTTCGCGCTGCTCGAGCGTCTCGATCAGATCAGGTCGACCGAGGCTCGGCGGGTCACTGCTTCACGTCGGCCCACTCGGCGCCGGTGAGCTTTCGAAGCTGCTCGGGCTCGAGCGGAAACACGGAAAAGGGCGTGCCGCCGGCCGCCCACACCTTGCCGAAACGCTGCAGGTCCTCGTCGAGCAGCAGCTTCACGGGGCTGGCGTGGCCGATGGGCGCCACGCCGCCGATGGCATAGCCGGTTGCCGCGCGGACGAATTCGGCATCCGCGCGCGCGAGCGGCTCGCCGAGCTTCGCTTCCACCTTGGCCTCGCTCACGCGATTGCCGCCGCTCGCCACCACGACCACGGCCTGCCCGCTGCGGCTGCCCTGGAAGACGATCGACTTCGCGATCTCCGCGACCGAGCAGCCGATGGCCGCGGCCGCCTCCGCGCTCGTGCGCGTGGCCTGCTCGAATTCCACCACCTGCGTGTCGATGCCCGCCTCGCGGAGCAGTTGCGAGACGCGAATGGCGGTCGGGTGCCGTGCCGGCTTCATGCGCGGGAATGGTAACCCCGCCGCCCCAGGCATGCCGTACGGGGTCCGGACTGTGCTGTTCCGCATGAAGGATTCCCGATGTAATCCGCATTCCTGGCGAAATTGTGAGATTTCTCACACGCGGAAAGGATGCGGGCGATCAAAGTAGCGCCAGTGCCCCTAATACAAAAGAAGAGAGTCCGCCGTGTTCCTGTTCAACCCGTTTCGCGGCAAGACAGAAACAGCCGCTTCGATACCGAAGCGCACCAAGACCCTCAACGCGCTCTATCGCATCCTGAGCGAGGAGTTCGAACGGTGCCGCCCCTGCGATTGCTCCTGCCACATGCCGATCGTCTACCAGTGCGAGCCCGCGGAACCGGGCGAGCCGAACTGGAAGGCCGAGACGCTCTGGTGCGGGTGCCGCGACTGCCGCACGGCGCTCGATGAGGTCGTCGCCCGCAACGCGCGGCTGTTCCTCGTGAAGGAGCTGCCGGCGGCCGCGGACCAGGAAGACTCCGCCCCCGTCACATAGCGCCGCCGCGCGTTCAACGCTTCTTTCTTTTCGCCCGGCGGCGGCTGAAGCTCGAGCGGATGGTCTCCGAGGGGATCTCGCCGAACATCAGCTTGTACGTGCCGGCGAAGCGGCCGAGGTCGAAGAAACCGAATCGCACCGCCGCCTCGGTCACGGAGGCGCAGTCGCCGCGCACGAGCGCACGGCGCGCGAGGTGCATGCGCCGCATGCGCAGGTAGCTCCCCGGAGACGTCCCGAAGTGGTCCGCGAAGACGCGGCGCAGCGAGCGGCGGCTCGTCTCCAGCGCGGCCGTGAGGTCCTCCTGGAAGAGCGGCTCGTCCGGATGCTCCCGCAGGTACTCGACGAGCCGGCGCGCCAGCCGCGGATCGCTGCGCAGGACGATCTCGTCGGCGGAATCGAGCGCGCCGAAGAACGAGGCCACGATGGACTTTTCCATCGTGGCGCGATGTTGCGGGCATTCGACGAATTCGTCCTGGTGCAGCGCGAAGTTGCGCGCGACGACGAGGCTCGCGCGCGCCCTGGCGGCGGCATGCCCCAGGTCGAACGTCCGGATCGTGCGCGGATCCAGCCGCTCGTGCATCTCGTGGTCGCCGTGCGCGAGCAGCCATTCGTAGGGCGCGGAGAGGAAGCAGAAGTTGCCGGGGCTGGAGAAGGCGCCCACGAAATCGGCCTGCGGCGGCAGGAAGACGGCCATGCGCTCCGAGTAGGGCATCCGGTTCAGGGTCCATGTATCGCTGTGGCTGCCCACGCCCAGGATGGCCGTGTCCGCGGGCACGGCGCCGGTCGCCACGCTGCTCACGGCATGGAAGCCCCACCACAGCGAGACGTGGCCGAAGTCGGCCGAGCCGACGGTCCATCGCGACTGGGGAACCCCCAATGCGATGAGCTCCGAGGGCGCGACGTTCATCGCGGCGGCCACGTCGTCCGCGTTGAAGTAGTGCTTCTCGCTCGCCTTCCTAGTCATTCGGAATGCTGTTCATCGGGGCGGTTTTCCGACTACGTAAAAGTGGCCACCCTCGCCGGAATTACGTAGCGCAAGCGGGCCATGCTCACGGAGCATGCCAGGTTTGCTCCGTCTCTCGCGGTCGATGATCATACAAATCTATGGGGTCATATTGAGACCGCGGCCTCGCGGCGATTTCGTCGTTCTCGTGTGCCCGTTTCCCTCGGAGCCCATGGCGGCCGGCACCATGAGGCACCGCAGGGAGGTCGCCATCGCCGCCGATGTCGAGCAGGCCCGGGACATCCGTGAGCGCCTGATCGCGGAGATGCGCGCCGAGATGGAAGCGATGGGCTACGCGACGCGGATCATACTCGTTCGGTAGGCTGCCCGACCGAGACGGGCGCCGCGACCGAAGCGTCCGGTACCTCGGCGAGCAGCGGCAACAGCACCTCGAACTCGCTGCCCTTGCCCGGGCCCTCGCTGCGCGCGAGGATGCGCCCGCCGTGCATCTCCACCAGCTGCTTCACGAGGTGCAGGCCGATGCCCAGCCCGCCATCGCGCGCCGTGCCGCGCGGCTCGACCTGGTTGAAGAGCTCGAAGATCGTCTTCAGGTCCTCGGGCTTGAGCCCGATGCCGCGGTCCTTCACGAGGATCGCCGCTTCGCCGTCGCGTGCCTCGGCGGACACGGTGATGATCGTGCCGGCCGGCGAGTACTTCGAGGCGTTCAGCAAGAGGTTGGACACGACCTGCGCGAGTCGCACGGAGTCGCCGTTCACGAAGAGCGGCGAGGTGGGAAGCTCCACGTCCAGGCGCTGGCCGCGCGAGTGCATCGCCCCGTGGCAGGCCTCGATCGCGTGCTCGATGCACGGCAGCAGGCTGGTGCGCTGGAGCTGCAGCTGCAGCTTGCCGCGGCTGATGCGCGAGACGTCGAGCAGGTCGTCGATGAGGCGCACCATGTGCCGCACCTGGCGGTCCATCATCTCGAGCACCGATTGCCGCTTCGGCGGGTCCTCCACGCGCTTCAGGATCTCCACCGCGGTGCGGATCGGCGCCATCGGATTGCGCAGCTCGTGCGCGAGCGTGGCGAGGAACTCGTCCTTGCGGCGGTCCGCTTCCTTCAGGCGGTCCTCCGCGCGCGTGATGTCCGAGAGGTCCTGCACGAAGCAGACGTACTCGCCGGGGTCGCCGATCATCGCCGCACCCACGAGCACCGGCACGCGCACGCCATCCTTGCGGAGGAACTCCTTGCGGTACGCGGCGCAGCTTCCATATGCGAGCAGCATCGCGCGCGCGTGCTTGTCGGTTTCGCGCCACTCGGGCGGCGTGAGGCGGCGCCAGTCCAGCGTGCCGAGCCGCACATCGTCGGGGTCGTAACCCACGATGCGCAGGAACGCCTCGTTCGCCTCGAGGACCCTGTCCGTGTCGGCGAACGCGATGCCGATGATGTTGGACTCGACGAGGCGCTTGAGCTTCACCGAGCTCAGGCGCAGCTCGTCTTCGGCCACGCGCGCGCGGCGCGCCGCCGCCTCGATCTCCGCGGCCTGCGCGCGCTGGTTCGCGCGCCGCAGCGCCTCCGCCATGCCGGCGATGAAGATGCCGGTGAGCACGAAGATGCCGATGGAGACGAGGTCCGCGTCCTGCGAAACGTGGAACGTGTACTTGGGCTCCATCCACAGGAATGCGCCGGCCATCGCGGAGATCACCGTGGCGACGAATCCGGCCTTGAGTCCTCCATACATCGCGGCCAGCAGCACGGCGAGGAAGAACGTGAGGAACGGGTTCGAATCGCCGAGCGCCTCGAGGAAGAGCAGCCGCACGACCGCGGCGGTGATCACCAGGGCGACGGTGAGGATGGGCCACAGGCGGTCGTCGCCCACCACCACGACGGCATCGGCGCGCGTCTGGCGCTGGTGCGCGAACCAGAGCCCGATGACCATATAGAACGTGGCAACCCACTGGAGCGCGCGGCCGATCCAGGCGAGCAGGAGCGTGGGCTCGGCGAGGAACGCGATGGCGACGAGCCCTTCGGCGAAGAGCAGCGCCGAGAGCACGAACCAGAAGTGGAAGCGCCGCGCGGCCATGCGCTGCGGCGGGATGAGCGCCGCGGAGAGCAGGAAGATGCAGGCGCCCGACACCAGCACCAGCTGGCGCAGGACCGTGCCGCCCGTGGCGTGCGTGAGAAACGGGCGAAACCAGTCGTTCAGCGCGAGCCAGTAGATGGCCGTCATCGCCAGGGCCGCCGCGACGATGGATGGCGCGAGGAGCGCCGAGCGTCGCGCCGGAGGCACCGTTACGCCCCGCGTTGCGCTCACGATGGCGGCGAGGAACGCGAGCGAAGTGAGCCATGCGCCGATGTTCGCGATCGTGAGCGGCACGTTGCCGATCACGGTCACGTCGGGCCATGCGGCGAAGACGGGCAGGAGGTTGGTGAATCCCCAGATCGTGGCCGCCACGGCCGCGAACAGGAACGCGAGCGCGCCGCGCTGGATGAAGGCCGATGCAGCGAGCACCGCCGCGCACGTGCCCGCCAGCGTGCCGAACGCGAAGTTGAACGCGAAAAGCGCCATCGGGGAATCGAACTGCGCTCCGGGCTCGACGGCAAGGACAGCCACGGTGGCAATGATGCCCAGCGCGAGCGGCAGGCTGGGCACGATCACTCCGATCCAGCGGCCGGCCTTCGTAGCGTCGGGCGCCAGCGAATTCTCCATGACAGCGGACATTCCTGTTGCGATTATCAACACGACATCGGGGTCACAGACGCATCATTCAGGACAACGCGGCTGCGGGCAAGGCCCAAAAGCGTCGTGAAATGGCGACGCCGACTTGTTTGCACAAGCGAATAGGACGATTCCGACCGAATGCGCCCCGCGAGGCGATTAGGCTTTCTGGGTGAATCTACGAGACGAAGAATTCGCAGGCCAATTCTCCGAGCAGAAAGCAGCGGCCGAAGCGCACCTCTGGCGACTCATGGAGGCACGCGGGCTGCATGCGCGCGACGGCTGGAAGATCGTCGAGATGATGCGCGATACGCGCGGAGGAACGGAGCTCGTGTTGCGGCCGCTGCACCTGTGGCATTCCACGCCGCACGACCTCGAATGCGTGGTGTGGGTCCGCAGCGTGGACGGAGCGGTCGATGCGAGCTGCACGCCCGAGCCGATGCGCCGCACCACCAACGGCACCACCACGCGCTGACGCGCCGATGAAGTCGCGCCCTCAGCGAGGAGCGCAGCAACGCGAGATGAGCTGGTCGGCCAGCTGACGCGCGCGGTTCTGGTCCTGCGCGGTCAACTGCGCTTCCAGCCGCGCGAGCTCGGCATCGATCGTATAGGGGTAGCCGCCGGCACGCGCGACGGCGTACTTGTACGCGTACGCCCTCACCAGGTCGGGCTCGGAGTTCTCGCCGAATCGCAGCGACTCGCCGAGAAACCACATCGCATCCACGTTACCGCGCTCGGCGAGCGAGTTCAGGTAATCGCGCGCTTTCTGGTGTGCCTCCGCGAGCTCCTCCCGATTGCGGGCGAGCTCATCGGGCTCGCGTCCCAGGCCCACGAGACGTTGCGCGAAGGTGAGCTGCGCGCGCTCGTTGCCGGTCTCCGCTGCGAGCCGCAGCAGCCGTCCCGCATCCTTCCAGTCGGCCTCCGTGATGCCGGCGCAGTCGGGCTTGTCCGCAGCGGCCTGCTCGGGCGGTGAGGCGGCGAGCCGGCGGCAGTACGTGAGGATGTCGTAGGCGCTCATCGCCGCCTCGCCGTTGGGAGGTTTCGCGTTGGCTTGCGCGAGCAGGGCCGGCAGAAGGTGGCGCAGCAACGTATGCGGAAGCGGCTGAGGAGGCGCCGTCCTGTGCGCGCCGCGCGCGGCCGGTCCAGCGGGCGCGGGCGCATCCACGCGCGAGGGGGAGAACGGAATCGGTTCTCCCGCCGCGCGCGCGGCATCATGCGCGCGGCCGCCCGGCGTGCCGGAGCTGGCCGCATTTTCGGGTGGCGCGCGGGGCGCCTCAGGTTCGTGAAGCAGGACCCACGCGACCGCGACGAGCGCCGCCGCCACGACGGCCAGGGCCGCCCACGCCTTGCGTCGATTCATCGGCACTTCTGCAACAGTCGCGGTGGGCCTCATCATGACCGGCTAGCCGTTTTCGGACCTTCTAGGAGGGGCGAAAAGCCGGATTCCTGGGCCAAGTCGGCCTCGTGCGGGACACGAAGCGGGTGAATTCTGGCTCCCCGAGCTGGGCTCGAACCAGCGACCTGCGGATTAACAGTCCGTCGCTCTACCGACTGAGCTATCGGGGATCGGAAAGCTGATTATTTTAAGCTTTTTCGGGGCTTGGGGTCAAACGGAAATCACTTTTTGCGGATCGGTCAGGCCGCGCGGCCAGCGGATATGCGGGCTTCCTCGTTCATGAGGACCTTCAAATTCCGGCGCGCGACGAGAAAGGCCGATTCCTGTGCAGCTCGCCCCAAAAAGGCATCAAGGTCATAGTGCTTAGAGCTCAGTTCTCGAACCAGGCTGATGAATTGGGGCGTCAACTGTGGATCGAATTGAGTCCCGGCGAGCCTATCGATTTCGGCAAAGGCCCGTTCTTGCGTCCAGGCTTCCGCATAGGGACGGCCGTGGGTAAGAGCGTCGAAAACATCGGCCAAAGCGACGACGCGAGCGTGCAAAGGGATGCGCCCACCAGACAAGCTGGATGGATATCCGGTGCCATCCCACCACTCGTGATGGAATCGTGCAACGTCCTCAGCCATTTTCATCTGAGGCACGTCGCTCTTTGCAAGTAACTCCGCTCCCATAAGGGTATGCGAGCGCATGAAGTGGCGTTCAGCCTCTTTAAGTTCATGCGATCCGAGCAAGATGCGGTCAGGGATACCAACCTTGCCGATGTCATGAAGGCGGGCTGCAATTTCGATTAGATGACAGTTATCGCGCGACCAACCAAGGCTCTGCGCAAGCAACGCCGAGAGCCTGCCGACGCGATAGCCATGCTCACCCGATGGGTCTTCCTTGAGCCCGGCGGTAATAGCCAGCCGCTCAAGCATGTCGTAGCGGGCGCTTATGACTTCTCGCTCTGCTGCCGCGGCCCGCAGGCGCGCTTCGCGGTACTTCCACATATGAAGATCAAGATACTCCTCACGGCCGGCAGCTGCGATGGCCGGTTCTATCGCCATGAGTAGGTCAAGTTGCTCCTGTCGACGGCGCGAGAGATGCTGCATCAGATCATGCATGTGCACAAGCGCTTGGTCAGGCTGACCACAGAGTTCGTGCGCCTTGACTAATGCGATGAGAGCAT
>DASTGG010000368.1:0-23315 GCA_035719385.1 Usitatibacter sp. | reverse complement strand
CATCTGGAAGCGCGACACCGTGGTGGTGCGCCGCGCGGGCGACGTGATCCCCGAGGTGGCGCGCGTGGCGAAGAAAGGGCCGCGCGCGAAGGACGACAGTTTCCGCATGCCGTCGAAGTGCCCCGAGTGCGGCTCCGCGGTCGTGCGGCTCGAGGACGAGGCGGTCGCGCGCTGCAGCGGCGGGCTCATCTGCCCGGCGCAGCGCAAGCAGGCGCTGCGCCACTTCGCCTCGCGCCGCGCGATGGACATCGAGGGCCTCGGCGAGAAGCTCGTGGACCAGCTGGTCGACGCCGGCGTCGTGCGCACCGCCGCGGACCTCTACAAGCTCGGCATCGCGAAGCTCGCGGCGCTCGAGCGCATGGCCGAGAAGTCGGCCTCGAACGTGGTGGCCGCGATCGAGAAGAGCAAGGACACGACGCTCGCGCGCTTCGTCTACGCGCTCGGCATCCGCAACGTGGGCGAGGTGACCGCGAAGGACCTCGCGCGCCATTTCGGCACGCTGGACGCGATCATGGACGCGAGCGTGGAGCAGTTGCAGGAGGCTCACGACATCGGCCCCGTGGTCGCGGATTCGATCGCGGGCTTCTTCCGCGAGGGACACAACCGCGAGGTGATCGAGCAGCTGAGGGCGGCGGGCGTGCGCTGGAAGGAAGGCGCGCCGGCGCGCAAGCAGGCCACCGGACCCTTCGCAGGTAAAATCGTGGTCCTCACCGGAACGCTCGCATCCATGACGCGCGACGAGGCGAAGGAGCGCATCGAGGCGGGCGGCGGCAAGGTCACCGGATCGGTCTCGAAGAAGACCGACTACGTGGTGGCCGGCACCGAGGCCGGCTCGAAGCTCGACCGCGCGCAGGAACTCGGCGTGCCGGTGCTGGACGAAGGGAAGTTCCGACAAATGCTGGAAATTTGATGCCAAAGATCACCAAGGCGGTATTCCCCGTGGCCGGCCTCGGCACGCGGTTCCTTCCCGCAACGAAGGCCTCTCCGAAGGAGATGCTGCCGATCGTCGACAAGCCGCTCATCCAGTACGCGGCCGAAGAGGCCGTGGCCGCGGGCATCAAGGACCTCATCTTCATCACCGGCCGCGGCAAGCGCGCGATCGAGGACCACTTCGACAAGGCTTACGAGCTGGAAGCGGAGCTGCAGGCCCACGGCAAGAACAAGCTGCTCAAGGAAGTGCGCGGGCTGCTCCCCCAGGGCATCACCTGCGCGTACATCCGGCAGGCCGAGGCGCTCGGGCTGGGCCACGCGGTCATGTGCGCGCGCCACCTGGTGGGCGAGGAGTCCTTCGCCGTGATCCTCGCCGACGACCTCATCGACGCGCCGACGCCGGTCATGAAGCAGATGGTGCAGGCGCACGCGAAGACCGGCGGCAGCGTCGTGGCGGTGCAGGACGTGCCGCGCACGGAGACCGGCTCGTACGGCATCGTCTCGACGGAGCCGCACGGCGAGCGCATGAGCCGCGTCACGAGCATCGTGGAGAAGCCGCAGCCCGAGGACGCGCCGTCGACGCTCGGCGTGGTCGGCCGCTACATCTTGAGCCCGCGCATCTTCCATTTCCTCGAGAACCTGCGCCGCGGCGCGGGCGGCGAGATCCAGCTCACCGACGCCATCGGGCGGCTGCTGCGCGAGGAGGCGGTGTACGCGTACGAGTTCCAGGGCCAGCGCTACGACTGCGGCTCGAAGCTCGGCTACCTGCAGGCCACCGTGAACCTCGCCCTCAAGCATCCGCAGCTCGCGCAGCCGTTCCGCGATTTCCTCAATGGCGTGGTGGGTCCCGCCGTGGGCAAGGCGCCGTGACCGGCCAGCAGCAGGCGCTGCGCCTGCTCGCCGAGGCCGACATCGTCTGCGACGAGGAGCACGTGCAGGCGGCGATCGCGCGCGTGGCCTCCGAGATCACGGCTCTCCTGCGTGACGAGTTCCCGGTCGTCCTCTCGGTCATGGGAGGCGCGGCGGTCTTCACCGGGCAGCTGCTTCCCAAGCTGCGGTTCCCGCTCGAGTTCGGCGCGATCGAGGTCACGCGCTACAACAACGACATCCAGGGGCGCGAGATCAGCTGGCGGCTGGCGCCGCGCGACAACGTGCGCGGCCGCACGGTGCTCGTGCTGGACGATATCCTCGACGAAGGCATCACCCTCGCCGCCATTCGCAGCAAGCTCCTGGAGATGGGCGCCAAGAAGTTCTACAGCGCCGTCTTCGCCGACAAGGACCTCGGGCACGACAAGCCGGTGACGGCCGATTTCGTCGGCTGCGTGGTGCCCAACAGATACGTATTCGGATTCGGGATGGACGCGTACGGCCTCTGGCGCAACCTGCCGGCGGTGTACGCCCTGAAAGACGCATGATAGGAATCATCGGCGGCACCGGGCTCACGCAGCTCGCCAACCTCGAGATCACGCGCCGGCAGATCGTGCGCACGCCCTATGGCGAGCCCTCGGGCCCGCTCACCTTCGGGCGCATCGCCGGCAACGACGTCGTGTTCCTCGCGCGCCACGGCTACGGCCACACGCTCGCGCCCCACGAGATCAACTACCGCGCGAACCTCTGGGCGCTCCAGGACAAGGGCGTCACGCGCGTGGTGGCGGTGTGCTCCGTGGGCGGCATCGCCGGGGAGCTCGCGGCCGGCACCATCGCGCTGCCGGACCAGATCATCGATTACACCTGGGGACGGCCTTCCACCTATTTCGAGGGCTCGGAACAACCGGTCACGCACATCGATTTCACCTGCCCGTACGACGAGGAAACGCGCCAGCTGCTGCTCGAATCGGCGCGCGACGTGAACGAGCCCATCTTCGACGGCGGCACGTACGCGGCCGTGCAGGGGCCGCGGCTCGAGACGAAGGCGGAGATCGACCGCCTCGAGCGCGACGGTGCCACAATGGTGGGCATGACCGGGATGCCCGAAGCCGCCCTCGCGCGCGAGCTCAAGCTCGCGTACGCGACCCTCGCCGTCGTGGTGAACCCCGCCGCGGGGCGCGGCACGAACGCCCTCGCCGTGTCCTTCGAGGACATCGGGCGCGTGATCGAGGAAACGATGTCGCGCGTGCGCCGGATCGTCGGCGCGCTGGTGGAACGCCATGCCGGAGCGTGAGGTGCTGAGGATGGGCCATCCGGTGCTTCGCCAGCGCGCGAAGCCCGTGGAGCAGTTCGGCTCGCCGGAGCTGCGCCGGCTGGTGCAGGACATGACCGAGACCATGAAGGCCCGGAACGGCGCGGGGCTCGCCGCTCCGCAGATCGGCGTGTCGCAGCGCGTGGTGATCTTCGGCGTCGAGCACAACCCGCGCTACCCGGACGCGGAGCCGGTGCCCTTCACGGTGCTGGTGAACCCGAAGCTCGTGATGCTCACGCGGCAGGTCGAGGAGGACTGGGAAGGGTGCCTGTCGGTCCCGGGCATGCGCGGGCTCGTGCCGCGCTACACGAAGCTGCGCTACAGCGGCTTCGACGCCGAGGGCAATGCGATCGAGCGCGAGGCCACGGGCTTCCATGCGCGCGTCGTGCAGCACGAGTGCGACCATCTCGACGGCATCCTGTATCCGCAGCGCATGACCGACCTTTCGAAGTTCGGCTTCATCGAGGAGCTCTTCCCGGGCGAGGATCTGCAAGATGACTGAGACGATCGAGCACGACACCGGCCGCCAGCCGGAAACCACGACGATCAACGTGCTCTACGTGATGCACGCGATCTCGCCGTTCACGTTCTGGACGCTGTCGGTGATCGCCGTGATCATCGGCGCCTTCGCGCGCGGCAACGTGCGCGGCACGTGGGTGGAGAGCCATTTCTCGTGGCTCGCGCGCACGTTCTTCTGGGGCCTGCTGTGGCTCGCCGTGGTGTCGTTCCTGTTCTTCGTCTCCATCATCGGCATCCTCGTCATCTGGATCCCGTGGGGCATCCTCACCATCTGGTACCTGTACCGCGTGATCCGCGGCTGGCTGCTGCTGAACGACCGGCGCCCGGCGCCGCTCTGAATGCGTTAAGGATTCCCTAAGACGCGGCCAGCATCATGGCCGGGCAAGGAGGTCACATGCCCGAATCCATGATCCACCGCGGTCCGCTGCATTTCCTCGCGTTCGCCGGCGTGGCGATCGCGCTCTCGTTCCACCCCGTCGCGCGCGCGGCGGCGCCGGCCGAGCTGCTGGCGGGCTACGCGTCGCAGGCCGGCACGCCGGGCGTCGCGGCGCGCGGCCAGCAGTTCTTCACGTCGACCCACGGCCGCGAATGGAGCTGCGGCACCTGCCACGGCGCCACGCCGGTCGGCGGCGGCAAGCACGCCGTCACGGGCAAGGCGATCGCGCCGCTGGCGCCGGCCGCGAATGCGCAGCGCTTCTCGGACGCGGCGCGCGTCGAGAAGTGGTTCCGCCGCAACTGCAACGACGTGGTCGGCCGCGAGTGCACCGCCGGCGAGAAGGCCGACATGCTCGCGTGGCTGTTGACGCTCAAGTGAGGGCCCTCGCCATGGCCGGCCCCCTTCGCGCCGCTGCCCTTGCGATGGCGCTTGCCGCGACGGCGTCCGCTTTCGCCGGGGACGGCCACCACGCCGCCCGCGTGGCCTACCCGCCGCAATACGCGCAGGAATGCGGCTCCTGCCACGTGGCCTATCCGCCCGGCATGCTGCCCGCGGCGTCGTGGCAGCGCATCACCGCCGGGCTGGCGCGGCACTTCGGCACCGACGCCTCGCTCGATGCGCCGCAGCTGAAGTCGATCTCGTCGTGGCTGCAGTCGAATGCCGGCACGTATCGCCGCGTCGACGCGCAGCCCGCGCAGGATCGCATCACGCGCTCGGCCTGGTACATCCGCAAGCACGACGAGGTCCGCGCCGACGTCTGGAAGCGCGCCGCCGTGCGCGGCCCGTCCAACTGTTCCGCCTGCCATCCGCAGGCAGCCGAAGGATCCTTCAATGAACACGACATCCGCATCCCCCGCTGAGCCGCAGCGCCCGCGCGCGCGGCGCAGCCTCGTCTGGGACGCGCCCACGCGCGTCTTCCACTGGCTCCTCGCGCTGAGCTTCGCCGGAGCATGGCTCACGGCGGAAAGCGAGCACTGGCGCCTGGTGCACATGACGTTCGGCTACACCATGGCCGGGCTCGTGGCATTCCGCATCGCCTGGGGCCTCTTCGGCACGCGCTACGCGCGCTTCGGAAGCTTCGTGCGCGGGCCGCGCAGCGTGGCCCGCTACCTGCGCTCGCTCGCCGGACGCCGTCCCGAGCACCACGTGGGGCACAATCCCGCCGGCGCGATCGCGATCGTGGCGCTGCTCGCGCTCGCGGCGCTGCTCGCGCTCTCCGGCCTGGCCACTGCCGGCGTGGTCGCCATTCCCGCGCTGGGCGACGCGCACGAGGCGATCGCCAACGCGATGCTGGCCATGGTCGGCGTGCACCTGCTGGGTGTCGTCGCGGGCAGCGTGCTCCATCGCGAGAACCTGGTGGGCTCGATGATCAGCGGACGCAAGGCGGTGGCGCCGGAGCACGGGATCGCGCACGCGTGGCGCGGGGTGGCCGCGATCATGCTGGTCAGCGTGCTCGGCTTCTGGTCCTTCCAGCTGAGCGGCGTTTCGCGGCCCGCCAACGCGCTCACCGCGCTCGTGGAGGGCGTGACGCACCACGACCACGATCGCGACGAGGACGACGACTGAGGCGGGGTGCGCTCAGTCGCGCCCGGCGCAGGCGGCCAGCAACGGCGGCAGCGCGATCGCGGCCGGCCCACGGACGTTGAGGTCGGCGACCGGGTCCAGCGGCGTCGCGTTCGGATTCACCTGGACCACGAGCGCGCCCGCCTCCTTCGCGACGACGGGCACCTGCGCGGCCGGATGCACGAGGCTCGAGGCGCCGACGCTGAAGAGCACGTCGCACGCAGCCGCCGCGTCGAACGCCGCCGCGAGCGCGCGCTCCGGCAGCGGCTCGCCGAACCAGACCACGCCCGGGCGCACGGGTCCGCCGCATCTCGCGCACGCCGGCGGCGCGAGCCGCCGCCCGCCCTCCGGCTCTTCGGGCATGCACCGGCCGGGTGTAGCCGGCTCGTCGCAATCGAAGCATCGCGGCGCGAAGAGGCTGCCGTGCAGGTGGACCGGCGCGCGGCTGCCCGCGCGCTCGTGCAGGTCGTCCACGTTCTGCGTCACCACCGTGATCCGGGCAGGGCCTGCCTCGAGCGCGGCGATCGCCGCGTGCGCCGCATTGGGGCTCGCCTGCATCGCGCGCATTCGGCGCCATTCGTACCAGCCCCACACGAGTGGCGGATCGCGGAGGAACGCCTCCGGCGTCGCGAGCTGCTGGGCGTCGAAGCGTTCCCATAGCCCGGTGAGCGCGTCGCGGAAGGTCGGGATGCCGCTTTCGGCCGAGACGCCCGCGCCGGTGAATACGACGATGTGAGGCGTCCTGCCCCGCGGCGCGCGACGTAGCGCGTCACGCAGGACGTCACGCGCCTGCGCGTCCTGCACGTCAGGCGGAAGCCATGGCCCGCATCTCGTCGGCGACCGCCTGGCGCGAGGCCGCTTCCTCGAGCGCCGGCCCGTTCACCACGAAGGCGTCTTCCGCGCGGGCGCCGAGCGTCGTGACGCGCGCGTCGATGAGGTTCAGCTCGTGGTTGAGCAGCACGCGCGCGACGCTCGAGAGCAGGCCCGGCCGGTCGGCGCAGCTGAGCGTGATGAGCCAGCTCCCGGGGCGGCGGTCCGGCACGATCTCCACGCGCGGCTCGATCGGGAAGTGCTTCACCCATCGCGACACGCGCCCGGAGGGCGGCGCCTCGATCGGCGAATCAGGACGCAGGCGCTCGGCGAGGCCGCTCTCGACCTTGTGGATCAGGTCGCGATAGTGCTCGCCGGCGCGGGCGCGCGAAAGCACCTGGAAGTTGTCGAGCGCGAAGCCGTGTTGCGTGGTGTAGATCTTGGCGTTGGCCACGTCGAACTGCCGCCGCTCGAAGAATCCGGTGATGCGCGCGAAGAGGCCCGGCTGGTCGGGCGCGTACACCATCACCTGCAGCCCTTCGCCGACGGGCGACAGGCGCGCGCGCACCACCGGCTTTTCGGGCGTGGAGCGGGCGAAGAGCGTGCGCGTGTGCCAGGCGATCTCGTTGGCCTCGAAGCGCTGGAAGTAGTTGTCGTCGAGGCGGCTCCAGAGCTTCTCGTGCCGCCCGTCCTCCGGCACGTACTGGCGGAAGCTGCGCAGCGCCTCGTCCTTCTTCGCCGCGATCCACGAGGCCGCGTAATCGATCTCGCCGCGCAGCAGCTTGCGCGTGTAGCGGTAGAGGTCCTCGAGCAGCTTGCCCTTCCACGCGTTCCACACCGTGGGGCTCGTGCCGCGGATGTCGGCGACGGTGAGGATGTAGAGCGCGGTGAGGGTGCGCTCGTCGCGCACGAGCGTCGCGAATGCGGAGATCACCTCGGGGTCGCCCAGGTCCTGCTTCTGCGCGGTGGCCGACATCACCAGGTGGTTCTCGACCAGCCAGGCGACGAGATCGGCGTCGGCCCTGGGCATGCCGTGCGCGCGGCAGAAACGCGCCGCGTCGCGCGCGCCCAGGCGCGAGTGGTCGCCGCCGCGGCCCGTGGCGATGTCGTGGAAGAGCGCGGCCACGTACAGCACCTCCACGCGGTCGAACTCCTGCATGAGCTGCGAGCAGAACGGATACTCGTGGTCGAACCGCGGGATGCGGAAGCGCCGCAGGTTGCGGATGACCATGAGGATGTGCTCGTCCACCGTGTACACGTGGAAGAGGTCGTGCTGCATCTGGCCCACGATGCGGCCGAAGGCGGGCAGGTAGCGGCCCAGCACGCCGTAGCGGCTCATGCGCCGCATCGTCCACGTGAGGCGCTCGGCGCGCATGATCTCCATGAATCGCCGGCGGTTCGCCGGATCGTCGCGGAAGCGGCGGTCGATGAGCGGCAGGGCGCGCGAAAGCGCGCGCAGCGCCGTGGCGCCGAGGTTGCGGATTTCGGGATGGTCCTGCAGCCGGCGGAAGGCCTCGAGCATGAGCCCCGGGCTCTTCTCGAAGGCGTGCTCGTCGCGCAGCTCGAGGGAGTAGTTCACCACCTGGAAGTCGTCGTCGAGCATGCGCACGTGGCGCGCGGAGGCTGGCGTCACGCGATCGAAGACGTTGGCGACCAGGATCTGGTTGAAGCGCCAGATCGCCTTCGCGGCGAGGTAGTACCGGCGCATGAGCAGGTCCGAGGGCGCCATCGCGCCCTTCGCCGGGAGCTTCAGCTGGCGGGCGATCTCGATCTGGTGGTCGAACACGAGCCGGTCCTCGCGGCGGCCGGCGAGATAGTGCAGCCGGATGCGCAGGTCCTGCTGCACGCGCTCGTTGGCGGCGATGCCCGCTTCCTCGGCGTCGGTGATGAGGCCCGCCGCGGCGAGCGCCTTCCACGAGCGGCCGAGCCCCGCGGCGCGCGCGAGCCACAGCACCGTCTGCAGGTCGCGCAGCCCGCCCGGGCTTTCCTTGATGTTCGGCTCGAGGTTGTAGGCGGCTTCCTGGTAGCGGTCGTGGCGCCGCTTCTGCTCGCGGAATTTCTCGTCGAGGAAGGCGCGCAGGTCGCGCCGCTCGCGCAGCCGCCGCTCGAGCTCCTCGACGAGCGCGGCGTTGCCGGTGATGAGCCGCGACTCGAGCAGGCTCGTGTCCACGGTCACGTCCTTGCCGGCTTCTTCCACGCACTCGGACACGGTGCGCACGCTGGTGCCGGGGTCGAGGCCCGAATCCCACAGCGCATGCACGAAGCGCTCGACCGTCTCGCACGATCCGTGGCCTTCGGGCAGCAGCACGAGCACGTCCACGTCCGAATGCGGAAAGAGCGCGCCGCGGCCATAGCCGCCGACGCCCACGAGCGCCGCGGAGCCGTCGTCCACCGTGTCCGTCCACAGCTGGCACAGCACCTCGTCGACCAGCAGCGCGTTCTGCGCGAGGTTGTAGGCGGGGTCGGGCTGCCGGAAGTAGCGCGCCTGCAGCCTCTCGCGCTGCGAGCGCAGCCACGCGCGCAGCCTGAGCGCGGTGGAGGTTTCCTGCGGCGACTGCCCGGTGGTTTGCGGAACGGCCTGGCTCACCGTCCCACTATAGCGGAGTCTCCAGCGGCGTACGCCCGCCGGGCGGGCGCGCTCAGTCGGTGGAGCGTGCGGCCGCGCCGTCCGCGGCGAACGCGGGAGGCGCGGGCGTCGCGTCCGAAAGCGTGAGCACCTCGTGCCCTTCGTCGGTCACGAGCAGCGTGTGCTCCCATTGCGCGGACAGCGAGTGGTCCGCGGTGACGATGGTCCAGCCGTCGGCGAGCTGGCGGATGTCGCGCTTGCCCGCGTTGATCATCGGCTCGATGGTGAACGTCATGCCGGGCGCGAGCTTCATGCCGTGGCCGGGGCGCCCGTAATGCAGGATCTGCGGTTCCTCGTGGAAGCGCCGGCCGATGCCGTGGCCGCAGAACTCGCGCACGACGCTGTAGCCGCGCGATTCCGCATGGCGCTGGATGGCGGCGCCGATGTCGCCGAGCGTCGCGCCGGGCCGCACCTCGAGGATGCCCTTCCACATGCACTCGTAGGTCGTCTCGCACAGGCGGCGCGCCTGCACCGCGGGCTCGCCCACGTAGAACATGCGGCTTGTGTCGCCGTGCCACCCGTCCTTGATCACCGTGATGTCGATGTTCACGATGTCGCCGCTGCGCAGCACCTTGTCGCCCGGCACGCCGTGGCACACCTGGTGGTTCACCGACGTGCAGATCGACCTGGGGTAAGGGCGGTGCCCGGGCGGTGCGTAGTTGAGCGGCGCGGGCACCGTGCCCTGCACGTTCACCATGTAGTCGTGGCAGAGCTTGTCCAGGTGGCCCGTGGTCACGCCGGGCTTCACGTGCGGGGTGATGAAATCGAGCACCTCGGCGGCGAGCCTGCCGGCGAGCCGCATGCCCTCGATATCCTCGCGGGATTTCGAGCCGAAGCCGGTTTGCGCGCGCATGTCCATGGGGGAATTATACCGTTAGGCTTGATCCGGGTCGCCCGGTTCCGGCTCCCCGGGCGGTAACCTGCAGCCGATGATATGGAGCCCGACAGGGAGGCCTCGCGCCATGGTTTCGGTGTTCCGCCGGCTCCTTTGCATCGTGGCCGCGTTCGCCGCGGCGGCTCACGCGCAGCAATGGACGCCGTTCGCGATTCCGAACGGCTTCTCGTTCGTCGTGGGCGCAGGCGATTCACCGGTCCTGCTCGCCGTCCAGTTCGATCCCGACAAGGCGGTGCGCTCCGCCGACGGCGGACGCACGTGGACCCCGATCGATGTCGCGGGCGAGCGTCCGATCGCCTTCCTCGCCTCGCCGACCGACGGCAACGTGTTCTATGCGCTCGTCGGAAGCACGCGGCTCGCGGTCGAGCCGCCGCCGCGCTCGCTCTACCGTTCCGACGATGCCGGCAGGACGTGGCAGCTCGTGACGCCGCGCATCCAGACGCCCGCGGGCGCCGTGATCGAAAACCTCGCCATCGGCGCCAGCCCGGACCTGATCTACGGCAGCCGCATGGTGTCCTCGATCTGCTTCACGGGCTCCTGCAGTTTCGCGGGCGCCGAGGGCTACCTGTCCACGGACGGCGGACGCACGTGGCGCAAGAGCGATCCACCGGCGGGCACGGGGGCGCACCGGGCGACTCCGTCCGTCTCGGATCCCGCCGTCGCCTATGCGGCGAACTACAAGGGCCTCTTCCGCTCGGTGGACCAGGGCGCCACGTGGCAGCTCGTGCTCGAGCCGCCCGCCGATGCGTTCATCTACGAGCGGCAAGTCCTGGTCGACCGCGTGGATCCCTCCATCGTGTACGGACGGTTCGGCACCGGCCCTGAGATCTGGATCACCGAGGATGGCGGCCGCAACTGGCGAACGACCCGCCTCGACATGCCCGAGGGATGGCAGTGGCTGATCGCCGATCCCGTCGAAGCGGGCCGCGTGTACGCGGTGGGCGCGCTCGGCACCATCCAGGAAAGCCGCGACAAGGGCCGCTCGTGGCAGGCCGTGGCGCAGTCGGCCGGCACCGCGGCCACCAACGTCAACAATACGAAGCCGATGATGGCGATCGAGAACGGGCGGCGCGTGGTGTACAGCGCGACCGGCAAGGGATCGCAACGCGTCGTGCTGTTCGACCCTGGCGCCGTCGCCTCCGACCTCTGGTGGAACCCGGCCGAGTCAGGGTGGGGGCTCTCGATCACGCGACATGCGAGCGGGCAGCTCTTCGCCGTGTGGTTCAGCTACGATGCCCAGGGCGATCCCACCTGGCGAGTCATGCCGGGCGGCTCGTGGAGCGATGCGCGGACCTTCTCGGCGACGATCTACGAGACTCGCGGCCCCGCGTTCTTTTCAGGTCCCCCGTTCGATCCGTCTCGCGTGACGGTGACGCCCGTGGGGGAGGCGACATTCGTCTTCGACGACGGCAGCAACGCGCTCTTTCGTCATCGCCTCGCCGACGGCACCGCTGGCGAGAGTCGGATCACGCGCCAGCTCTTCGGGCCGCCCGCCGACGCGAGCCTCCTGGACTACGGCGATTTGTGGTGGAACCCGGTGGCATCGGGCTGGGGCGTCGCGGTGTCACAGCAATACGCGAACGTGTTTGCGGTCCTGTTCGTCTACGACGAGGCAGGGCGTCCGACCTGGGCGGTCATGCCGGACGCCGTCCATGGAGGCAGGGACCTCGGCAGCGGGGTTGTCTACGGCTTCCATGGCGGCCTGTACACGACAAAAGGTCCGCCGTCGTCCGCGCCCTACGACCCTGCGCGCGTCGTGGTGACGTCCGTGGGCCGCGCGACGCTGCGTTTCGACAACTCGACCTATGCCGCAGGGGGCCTCACCTACGAGGCCTTCGGCCGCCTGCGCACCGAACCGCTGGCCCGCCAGCCGTTCTAGGCTTCGCACTCCACCCGGAAGCCTATGAAAAGGCGTCGGTTTTGCGCTATAATGTCCTGCTGTCCCCGGAAGGGTCCGGGGCGGCAAATCCACACCCCGCCATCAAGGCTAAGGTCCCCCGTCCCGGAATGGAGATTCCGGCCCACGCGGGTTCCGGCGGGGGAGGCTCAACCTTAACCAGGAGTTCATGAAATGTCCGTCACCATGCGCCAGATGCTGGAGGCCGGCGTGCACTTCGGCCACCAGACGCGCTACTGGAACCCCAAGATGGCGCCGTTCATCTTCGGGGCGCGCAACAAGATCCACATCATCAACCTCGAGAAGAGCCTTCCGATGTACCAGGATGCGCTCAAGTTCGTGCGCCAGCTCTCAGCCAACAAGGGAACCATCCTCTTCGTGGGCACGAAGCGCCAGGCGCGCGAGATCGTCAAGGAGGAAGCCCAGCGCGCCGGCGCCCCGTACGTGGACTACCGCTGGCTGGGCGGCATGCTCACCAACTTCAAGACCGTGAAGGGCTCCATCAAGCGCCTGAAGGAGATGGACCAGATGGTCGCCGACGGCACGATCGAGCGCCTGTCGAAGAAGGAGCAGCTCATGAACACGCGCGAGCGCGACAAGCTCGAGCGCTCGCTGGGCGGCATCAAGGAAATGGGCGGCATCCCGGATGCGCTCTTCGTGATCGACGTGGGCTTCCACAAGATCGCCGTCACCGAAGCCAAGACGCTCGGCATTCCGATCGTGGGCGTCGTCGACACCAACAACTCGCTCGACGGCATCGACTACGTGATCCCGGGCAACGACGATTCCACGCGCGCCATCCGCCTGTACGCGCGCGGCGTGGCGGACGCGATCCTCGAGGGGCGCAGCCAGGTCATCAGCGAGCTGGTCCAGCAGCCGACCGAGGATTTCGTCGAGGTCGAGGAATCCGAGAAGCAGTAACGGGTCATCGGCGGACCCGACCGGAAAAGGGGCCGTCGAACGCCCCTTTTTCGCAATTGCGTAGTTGATCAGGCGCCCGCGCCCGCGGGTGCGAGAGGACGAAATGGCTGAAATCACCGCGGCAATGGTCAAGGAACTGCGCGAGCTCACCGGGCTCGGCATGATGGAATGCAAGAAGGCGCTCGAGGAAGCGGGCGGCGACATGAAGAAGGCCGAGGAGCTGCTGCGCATCAAGAGCGGCGCCAAGGCCTCCAAGGCGGCCTCGCGCGTGGCATCCGAGGGCGCGATCGGCACGCACGTCTCGGCCGACGGCAGGACCGGCGCCATGGTCGAGGTGAACTCGGAGACGGACTTCGTCGCGCGCAACCCGGATTTCGCCGCGTTCGCGAAGTCGCTCGCCGAGCTCGTCGCCACCCAGGGACCGCGCGACGTCGCGGCCCTGTCCGAGCTGAAGATCGGCGGCGACACCGTCGAGAGCACGCGCCAGAAGCTCGTGCAGAAGATCGGCGAGAACATCGCCGTGCGCCGCTTCGAGCGCATCCAGACCGACGGGCGCCTCGCGACCTACCTGCACCCGCCCGGGAAGATCGGCGTGATGGTGGAGTACGAGGGCGACGAGACGGTGGCGAGGGACGTCGCGATGCACATCGCCTTCGCGAAGCCGAAGTACATGTCGAAGGACCAGGTGGCGCAGGACGTGATCGCCGGCGAGCGCAAGATCCTCGAGGCGCGCGCGGCCGAGTCGGGCAAGCCGCCGGAGATCGTGGCGAAGATGGTCGAGGGCGGCATCAACAAGTTCCTCGCCGAGATCACGCTCATGGGCCAGCCGTTCGTGAAGGACGACAAGCAGACCGTCGAGAAGATGCTCGCGGCGAGGAAGACGAAGCTGCGCGGCTACCGCCTGCTCGTGGTCGGCGAGGGCATCGAGAAGAAGCAGAGCGACTTCGCGGCCGAAGTCGCCGCCATGACGAAGAACGCGGCCTGAGGGTCGCGCGATGAACGACGCCAAGCCGGCCAACCCGCCCAGCGGGCCCGCCTACCCGCGCATCCTCCTCAAGCTCTCGGGGGAGGCGCTGATGGGCAGCGATTCCTTCGGCATCAACCGCGACACGGTCGACCGCATCGTGAGCGAGGTGAAGGAGGTCTCGGAGCTGGGCGTGCAGGTGGGCATCGTCATCGGCGGGGGCAACATCTTCCGCGGCGTCTCCCAGGGCGCCGCCGGGATGGACCGCGCCACGGCCGATTACATGGGCATGCTCGCCACCGTGATCAACGCGCTGGCGCTGGGCGATGCGATGAACCGCGCGGGGCTGGTCGCGCGCGTGCAGTCGGCGCTCAACATCGAGCCCGTGGTCGAGCCGTATATCCGCGGCAAGGCCATCCGCTACCTCGAGGAGGGCAAGATCGTCATCTTCGCGGCGGGCACGGGCAACCCGTTCTTCACCACGGACACGGCCGCGGCGCTGCGCGGCCGCGAGATGGAAGCGAGCATCGTGCTGAAGGCCACCAAGGTGGACGGCGTCTACACGGCCGACCCGATGAAGGACAAGGCCGCCACGCGCTACCACAAGATCACCTTCGACGAGGCGTTCGTGAAGAACCTCAAGGTGATGGACGCCACGGCGCTCGCGCTGTGCCGCGACCAGAAGCTGCCCATCAACGTGTTCTCCATCTTCAAGCCGGGCGCCCTGAAGCGGGTCGTCATGGGAGAAGATGAGGGTACACTGGTCCACAATTAAGTCGATGACGCAGGGATCTTCCGGGGCATCGGGAAGGGCGTTGGAGCGGGCGCTTTGCGCCGCGCAACGCCGGCAAGCAAGGGGAGCCTGAATGAACGTGAACGACATCAGGAAGCAGACGACCGACAAGATGGCCAAGTCGATCGACACGCTCAAGCACGACCTCGCGAAGGTGCGCACGGGCCGCGCGCACACCGGCCTCATCGACCACCTGCGGGTGGACTACTACGGCTCCGAGATGCCGATCAACCAGGTGGCGAACGTGTCGCTCGCCGACGCGCGCACCATCTCGATCCAGCCCTTCGAGAAGAAGATGGTGCACGCGGTCGAGAAGGCCATCCGCGACTCGGACCTCGGCGTCAACCCGGCGACCTCCGGGGACGTCATCCGCGTGCCGATGCCGCCGCTCACCGAGGAGCGCCGCCGCGAGCTCACCAAGATCGTGAAGCACGAGGGCGAGAACGCGAAGGTGGCGGTGCGCAACATCCGCCGCGACGCGATCACCCACCTCAAGGACCTGCTCAAGAAAAGCGAGATCGGCGAGGACGAGGAAAAGCGCGCGCAGGACGAGATCCAGAAGATGACCGACAAGGCGATCGCCGACATCGACAAGCTCATCGCCGAGAAGGAAAGGGACCTGATGGCGGTCTAGCGCTGCCGTCCCGCAAACGATGCCCGACAATTTCTCCAGCTCCACCATCGCCATCCCGAAGACGGGAGAGGTGCCCCGCCACGTGGCCATCATCATGGACGGCAACGGCCGCTGGGCGAAGAAGCGCCTGCTGCCGCGCGTGGGCGGCCACCGCCGCGGCGTGGAGGCCGTGCGCGAGACGGTGAAGGCGTGCGCCGAGCGCGGCGTGGAGTTCCTCACGCTCTTCGCGTTCTCCAGCGAGAACTGGCGCCGCCCGGCCGAGGAAGTGTCGCTGCTGATGCAGCTCTTCATCCGCGCCCTCGAGCAGGAGGTGTCGAAGCTCGACGCCAACGGCATCCGCTTCCGGGTCGTGGGCGACATCTCCGCCTTCGGCCCGCGGATCGTCGAGCTCATCCGCCGCGCCGAGGACCTCACCGCGGGCAACACCGGCCTCGCGCTCACGATCGCTGCCAACTACGGGGGGCGCTGGGACATCCTGCAGGCGGTGAATCGCTGCCGGGAGCAGAACCCCGACCTGCCCGTCACCGAGGAGCGCCTCGCGGCGAACCTCTCCATGAGCTACGCGCCCGAGCCGGACCTCTTCATCCGCACCGGCGGCGAGCAGCGCGTCTCCAACTTCCTGCTCTGGCAGCTCGCCTACACGGAGCTCTACTTCACCGACGCGTTGTGGCCCGACTTCGGCGCCGCCGCGCTCGACGAAGCCATCGCCTCGTTCCGCCGTCGCGAGCGGCGCTTCGGCCGCACGAGCGAGCAGCTCGTCCAGGGCGCGGCCGAGCCGCTCACGCAAGCCGCGGGCTGAGCCCCGCGACAGCGGCGAGCGCATCGTGCTTCGCACCCGCGTCATCACCGCCGTCGTCGTCCTCGTGCTGCTCGTGGGCATGCTGTTCCTCGCGCCGCGCGGGCTGTGGGCCGCCTTCGTCCTCACGATCGCGCTCGTCGCGTGCTGGGAGTGGTCGCGCATGAGCGCGCTCACGCCGCGCGGGCAATCGGCCTACCTGGTCGCCTCCGGCGCGGTGGGCGCGTTCCTGTGGCTGGTCTACATGGGCGCCGTCTCGGCCGATTTCGCGGCGGCCGCCATGACCGGCTTCATCGTCGCGGCGATGCTGTGGATCTTCGTGGCGCCCGTGTGGCTGGCGCGCAAGCTGCGGCCTTCGTCCTCGGTCTGCGCGGCGACGGGATGGGTCGTGATCTGGCCCACGTGGCTCGCGTTCGTGATGCTGCGCGACGTGAGCGCCTGGCTGCTGCTGGCGATCGCCGCCATCGTCTGGATCGCCGACATCGCGGCCTACTTCGCGGGCCGGCGCTTCGGCCGCCACAAGCTCGCGCCGGACATCAGCCCGAAGAAGACCTGGGAAGGCGTCATGGGCGCGCTCGCCGGCGTGGCGCTCTACGGCATCGTGCTCGCGTGGATGGCCAACACGGGCGAGACGCCGCTGTCGCCGATCTTCGCCTCGGGCCTCGGCATTCCCGCCATCGTGTTCATGCTCGTGCTCGCGGCCGTGAGCGTCGTGGGCGACCTGTTCGAGTCGTGGATGAAGCGCGGCGCCGGCCTCAAGGATTCGAGCAACCTGCTGCCGGGCCACGGCGGCGTGCTCGATCGCATCGACGCGCTCACCTCGACGCTGCCGCTCGCGGCGTTGGCGCTCTCCATCCGGGCGGCCCTGTGAAGCGCCTCGCCATCCTCGGCTCCACCGGCTCCATCGGCAAGAACACGCTCGACGTGGTGGCGCGCCATCCCGGGCGCTTCGAGGTCGTGGCGCTCGCCGCGTGCCGCCGGCACGAGGCGCTGCTCGAGCAGTGCATCGCGCACCGGCCGCGGTTCGCGGTGCTCGCCGATGCGGATGCCGCCCAGCAGCTGCGCGACGGCGTGCGCCGCGAAGGCCTCGCCACGGAAGTGCTCGGCGGGCCGCAGGCGCTCGAGCGCATCGCCTCCCACGCGGACGTGGACACCGTCATGGCGGCCATCGTGGGCGCGGCGGGGCTGCCCGCGACGCTCGCGGCCGCGCGCAGCGGCAAGGCGGTGCTGCTCGCCAACAAGGAAGCGCTGGTGATGTCCGGCGCGCTCTTCATGGAGGCGGTGTCGCGCGGCGGCGGCACGCTGCTGCCCATCGACAGCGAGCATTCCGCGGTGCTGCAATCCCTGCCGCGCGGCTTCGCGTGCGGGCGCGAGGGCGAGACCGATCGCGCCGGCGTGCGCCGCATCCTGCTCACCGCCTCGGGCGGTCCCTTCCGCACCGCGCCGCTCGAGCGGCTGGCGCGCGTGACGCCCGAGCAGGCGTGCGCGCACCCGAACTGGGTGATGGGCCGCAAGATCTCCGTCGATTCGGCGACGATGATGAACAAGGGCCTCGAGGTGATCGAGGCGCACTGGCTCTTCGGCGCGCCCCTCGGGCAGATCGAGATCGTGATCCATCCGCAGAGCGTGATCCACTCGATGGTCGAGTATCGCGACGGCTCGGTGATCGCTCAGCTCGGCGCCCCGGACATGCGCACGCCCATCGCCTGCGCGCTCGCGTGGCCCGATCGCATCGACTCGGGCGTGGGGCCGCTCGACTTCACGCAGCTCGCGGGCCTGGAGTTCTCCCGCGTCGAGCCGGCGCGCTTCCCCTGCGTGGGGCTCGCCACGCAGGCCCTGCGCCGGGGCGGCACCGCGCCGGCGATCCTGAACGCGGCCAACGAGATCGCGGTCGAGGCGTTCCTCGACGGGCGCCTCGGGTTCACGGGCATTCCCGCGGTCATCGAGAACGTCCTGGGCGAATCGCGGGTCGAACCGCTGGAGAACCTGGACCAGGTGTACGCCGTGGACGTGGAAGCGCGGGCCCTCGCCGCCCGGTACGTCTCGCGCCTCGGCGCCGCCGCAAGGACCCTCAGCGCATGAACAACGCCCTCATCACCGTCCTGTCGTTCATCGTCACCGTCGGCGTGCTCGTGATCATCCACGAGCTCGGGCACTACGCGGCCGCGCGCCTGGTCGGCGTGAAGATCCTGCGCTTTTCCGTGGGGTTCGGCCGCCCGCTCTGGGTGCGCCGCTTCGGCCGCGACCGCACCGAATGGGCCGTCGCCGCGGTGCCCCTCGGCGGCTTCGTGAAGATGCTCGACGAGCGCGAAGGCGAGGTCGCGGCGGGCGAGCTGGACCGCGCGTTCAATCGCCAGGGCGTGGCCGCGCGCGTGTTCATCGTGCTCGCCGGCCCCGCCGCCAATTTCGTGCTCGCCGTGCTGCTGTACTGGGCGCTGTTCGTGGCGGGGCTTCCGGGAATGAAGCCCGTCCTCGGCGATCCGCCGCGCGACAGCGCCGCCGCCGTCGCGGGGCTCGCGAACGGACAGACCATCCGCGCGGTGGGCGACGAGCCGGTGCACACGTGGAGCGATGTGCGCTGGCTGCTCCTCAAGGAGGCGGTGCGCCGCGCCACCGTGTCCCTCGAGGTCGAATCCGCGGGCGGGGCCGTCGCCGCGCGCAGCCTGGACATGTCGGGCATCACGAAGGACGATCTCGACCGCGACTTCATGGGCAAGCTGGGCATCAGGCCCTTCCGCCCGGACGTGCCCGCCGTCATGGGCCGCGTGCTGCCGGCGAGCGCCGCGCAACGCGCGGGGCTCCAGGAGGGCGATCGGGTCTTGCGCGTGGGCGATCGCGACGTCCGGACCTGGTTCGATTTCACCCAGGAGGTCTCGTCGAACCCGGGCCGCACGCTGCCGCTCGTGATCGAGCGGCAGGGGCACCGCCTCGAGCTGCGCGCGACGCCGGACGTGGCGGGCGAGGGCGATGCCCGCATCGGGCGCCTGGGCGTGGAGGCGGGCCCGCAGCTCAAGCGCGAGTACGAGCGCATGACCACCACCGTGCGCTACGGCGTCCTGGAGGCCGTGCCGCGGGCGGTGCACAAGGTCTACGACCTCTCGATCTTCAGCGTGAAGATGCTGGGCCGCATGGTGATCGGCCAGGTGTCGTGGAAGAACCTTTCCGGCCCCATCACCATCGCCGACTACGCCGGGCAGTCCGCGCAGCTCGGCTGGATCTCCTACCTCGGCTTCCTCGCGCTCGTGAGCGTGAGCCTCGGCGTGCTCAACCTGCTGCCGATTCCCCTGCTCGATGGGGGGCACCTGGTGTATTATTTCGCGGAAATCGTGAAGGGCAGCCCCGTCTCGGAACGCACGATGGAGATCGGGCAGCGCCTCGGCCTCGCGCTTCTCCTGGGCTTGACCTTCTTCGCCTTCTACAACGACATAAACCGCCTGTTCACCGGCTGATCTCCTTGAATCGAGCATACAACCGGTCCCGCCTCGCGTCCTGGGTGGGCATCCTCCGTCATTGCATGCTCGTTTGCGCCGCCGCCATGGCCACGGCGGCATTCGCCCTGCAGCCCTTCGTCATCAAGGACATCCGCGTCGAGGGCGTGCAGCGCACCGAGGCGGGCACGGTGTTCACGTACCTGCCGGTGAAGGTCGGCGAGCGCATCGACGACGAGAAGGCGGCCGCCGCCATCAAGGCCCTCTACGCCACGGGCTTCTACTCGGACGTGCGCCTGGAGGCCGACGGCGACGTGCTCATCGTCTTCGTGCAGGAGCGCCCCGCGATCGCCTCGATCGACATCGAGGGCGCCAAGGAATTCACCAAGGAAAACCTCAAGGACGGCCTCAAGCAGGCGGGGATCTCGGAATCCAAGATCTACGACAAGTCGCTGCTCGACCGCGCGGAGAAGGAGCTCAAGCGCCAGTACACGAGCCGCGGCTTCTACAGCGCCGTGGTGAAGACCACGGTCACCCCGCTCGAGCGCAACCGCGTGGCGCTGCGCTTCGACATCGAGGAAGGCGCCGTCACCAAGATCGCCGACATCAACATCATCGGCGCGAAGGCCTTCACCGAGAAGCAACTGCTGCGCGAGTTCAAGCTCACCACGCCCGGCTGGTTCACCTGGTTCACCAAGAACGACCAGTACTCCAAGCAGCAGCTCACGGCGGACCTGGAGTCGCTGCGGTCGTACTACCTGAACCGCGGCTACCTCGAGTTCAACGTCGAGTCCACGCAGGTCTCGATCACGCCGGACCGCGAGAAGATCTACATCACGATCGCGATCAACGAGGGCCCGGTGTACCACCTGGGCGAGATCAAGTTCAGCGGCGACCTCATCGTCCCGGAGGCGGAGCTGCGCCGGCTCGTGGTGCTGCGCCAGGGCGAGGTGTTCTCGCGCGAGAAGATCGTGGACGCGACCAAGCGCATCGGCGACCGGCTCGGCAACGAGGGCTACTCGTTCGCGAACGTGAACCCCGTGCCCGAGCTCGAGCGCGAGAAGCGCATCGCCGGCTTCACCTTCTTCGTCGACCCGGGCCGGCGCGTGTACGTGCGGCGCGTGAACATCGCGGGCAACCAGAAGACGCAGGACGAGGTCATCCGCCGCGAGCTGCGCCAGCTCGAGGGCTCGTGGTACTCGCTCGAGAAGATCGCGCGCTCCAAGGAGCGGCTGCAGCGCACCGGCTACTTCTCCGAGGTGAACATCGAGACGCCGGCGGTGGCCGGCACGTCGGACCAGGTGGACGTGAACGTGAACGTGACCGAGCGCAACACCGGCACGCTCAACTTCGGCGTGGGCTACTCCGCGGCGGAGAAGCTCACGCTGCAGGCCTCCATCTCGCAGGCCAACATCCTCGGCACCGGCAACCTGATCGCCTTCCAGATCAACAACGGCTCGATCAACAAGGTCTATTCGTTCAGCTACGTGAACCCCTACTGGACGGCGGACGGGGTGTCGCGCGGCTTCGACTTCTTCCGCCGCGACGTGGACACGTCCTCGCTCACGGGCGTGGCCGCGTACCACACGTACTCGACGGGCGCGGGCGTGCGCTTCGGCATCCCGGTGAGCGAGTTCAACACCTTCAACATCGGCTTCACGGGCGAGCGCACGCGGCTCACGATCGACCCCACGGCCCCGCAGCGCTACCAGGACTTCGTCAACGAATTCGGGGAGCGCACCAACACGCTGCGCATCAACGCGTCCTTCTCGAAGGACACGCGCGACAGCCTCACCTGGCCCACCAGGGGCTGGCTCAACGAGGCCGGCACCGAGGTGGGCGTGCCGCCGGGCGACCTCACCTACTACCGCCTGAACTACCAGAGCCAGTGGTTCTACACGCCGTCGCGGCTGTCCTGGCTCACGCTCATGCTGAACGGCGAGGCGGGATATGCGAACGGATATCGCGGCCACCCGCTGCCCTTCTTCAAGAACTTCTACGCCGGCGGCGTGGGCTCGGTGCGCGGCTTCGAGACCGCCACGCTGGGGCCGCGGGACACGAACGGCGACGTGCTCGGCGGCAACCGCCGCTTCGTGGGCAACATCGAGTTCCTGTTCCCGATGCCCGGCTACAAGGAGAAGAACGTGCGCCTGGCGGGCTTCATCGACATGGGCAACGTCTGGGGCGCGGAGGAGAAGCTGCGCTTCGGCGACGTGCGCGCCTCGACCGGCCTCGCGGTAAGCTGGGATTCGCCCGTCGGCCCGCTGCGGTTCTCGTTCGGCGCGCCGATCCGCAAGCGGCCCGAGGACAAGATTGAGAGATTCCAGTTTCAGCTCGGCAAGATATTCTAGGCCGTTGGAGCGGGCGAACGAGTTCGCCGCTCGACGTCCGATGCAGGTGATCTGAGGGCGGCTCTATGAAGCGATTTCTGTGCATGCTTTTCCTCGCCGGCTTCGCGCTCGCCGCGAACGCCGCGGAGCTCAAGATCGGTTTCGTGAACACCGAGCGCGTCTTCCGCGAGGCCGCGCCCGCCAAGCGCGCGCAGCAGAAGCTCGAGCGCGAGTTCGCCGCGCGCAACGCCGAGCTGGGCAAGATCGAGAAGCAGGGGCGCGACCTCCAGGCCGACCTCGAGCGCGAGAACGTGACGATGCCGGAGGCGACGCGCCGCGAGAAGGAGCGCCAGCTCGCCGACATCAGCCGCAACTTCCAGCGCATCCAGCGCGAGATCCGCGAGGACCTCAACCTGCGCCGCAACGAGGAGCTCGCCGGGGTGCAGGAGCGCGCCACGCGCGTCATCAACCAGATCGCGGAGCAGGAGAAGTTCGACCTCATCATCCAGGAGGCGGTCTTCGCGAGCGGCCGCATCGACATCACCGACAAGGTCATCAAGGCCCTCGCCGATAAATGACATCGGGGACGGCCCCAATCCCTCGTCCCACAGCGCCTTGATTGCGTTGACGCTCCGCGAAATCGTCGCGCGACTGGGCGGCGAGGCCATCGGCGAGGTCGGCGCGCCGCTCACGGGCGTGGCCACGATCGACTCGGCCGGCCCTTCGGACCTCACGTTCCTCGCGAACCCGAAATACCGCTCGCGGCTCGCCGCCACGAAGGCCGGCGCGGTGATCGTCGGGAAGGCGGACCGCGACGCGGCGAGCGTGCCGCGCATCGTCTCCGACAACCCGTACGCGTACTATGCGAAGGCCGTCGCGCTGTTCCACCCGGAGCCCGCCGCGGTGCCGGGCGTGCATCCGTCCGCGCACGTGGACCCGACCGCCATGGTGGACCCGGGCGCGCAGGTGGACGCGTTCGTCTCCATCGGTGCCGGCGCGCGCATCGGCCACGGCGTGCGCGTGGGCGCCGGCTGCGCCATCGGCGCGCGCGTGGTGATCGGGGAGCACACCCGCCTCCACCCGCGCGTCACCATCTACGACGGCTGCAGGCTGGGCGCGCGCTGCATCGTGCATTCGGGCGCGGTGATCGGTGCCGACGGCTTCGGCATGGCGCGCGAGGGCGAGCACTGGGTGAAGATCCCGCAGGTGGGCGGCGTGCGCGTCGGCGACGACGTCGAGATCGGCGCCAACACCACCATCGACCGCGGCGCGATCGAGGACACGGTCATCGAAGAGGGCGTCAAGCTCGACAACCTGATCATGATCGGCCACAACGTGCGCATCGGCGCACACACCGCGATCGCCGCGTGCACCGGCGTGTCGGGCAGCACCACCATCGGCCGCAACTGCATGGTGGGAGGCGCCTCGGGCTTCGTCGGGCACATCTCGGTTTGCGATGGCGTCACGGTCTCGGGCATGACGCTCGTCACCAAGTCGATCACCGAGCCCGGCACCTACACGTCGGGATTGCCCTTCATGCCGCACGCGCAATGGCTGCGCAACGCCGCGCAGCTGCGCCATCTCGACGAGATCG
>DASTGG010000367.1:0-2294 GCA_035719385.1 Usitatibacter sp. | reverse complement strand
AGGTGCCGCTCGAGTCGCTCAACAAGCTGCGGCTGCCGGCGGTGCTGCACTGGGACATGAACCATTTCGTCGTGCTCACGCGCGTGGCCGGCCGGCGGATCCACGTCCACGATCCCGCCCGCGGCAAGCGGACCATGACGCTCGACGAGGCCTCGCGCCACTTCACGGGCGTCGCGATGGAATTCACGCCGACCGCGGCCTTCCAGCGCAAGGACGAGCGCGAGAAGGTGAGCTCGTGGCAGCTGCTGTCGGTGGCCTCGGGGCTCAAGGGCACCATCGCGCAGATCCTGCTGCTGTCCTTCGCGCTCGAGGTGTTCGCGATCGCGATGCCGTTCTTCCTGCAGATGGTCGTGGACCGCGTGCTGGTGGGGCGCGACCGGGATCTCCTCACCGTCCTCGGGGTAGCCTTCGCGGCGCTGGTCGCGATCCAGGTGGCGGTGAGCGCGGTGCGCGCGTGGGTGGGCGTGTACCTGTCCACGAACATCAACCTCAGGCTGCTGACGAACCTCTTCAACCACATGCTGCGGCTGCCGCTCGCGTGGTTCGAGAAGAGGAATATCGGCGACATCGTCTCCAAGTTCCGCAGCGTCGACGCGATCCAGCGCACGCTCTCGACCACGTTCGTCGAGACCGCGGTCGATGGCGCGATGGTCATCCTCACGCTGGTGGTGATGTCCTATTACAGCGTCATGCTCACCGGCGTCGTGCTGGTGGCCGCCGCGCTCTACGCCCTCGCCCGCTGGAGCTTCTACTATCCGCAGCGCTACGCCACCGACGAGCAGCTGGCGCACGAGGGCCGCAGCGCCACGCACTTCATCGAGACGCTGCGCGGCATGATGGCCATCAAGCTGAACCTGCGCGAGGCCGAGCGTCGCAGCGCGTACCAGAACCTGGTGGTCGACCAGACCAACGCCGGCGTGCGCGTGCAGAACGTGGGCATCCTGCAGCGCGCCTCGAACACGCTCATCTTCGGGCTGGAGAACGTGGCCGTGATCTGGCTGGCAGCGCTCCTCGTGATGGAGGGCAAGTTCACCGTCGGCATGCTCTACGCCTTCATCGGTTTCAAGCTCGTGTTCCTCGGGCGCGTGGTGAACCTCGTGGAGAAGCTGAACGAGTTCCGCATGCTCGACCTGCACGCCGAGCGGGTGGCCGACATCGCGCTCGCCGAGCCCGAGCAGCGCAAGGCGCCGCTGCCAGGCGAGATGACGGTGGGAGCCCTCACGATCGAGAGCCGCGGCCTGGGATTCGCGTACGGCGCCGAGGGATTCGTCTTCCGCGGCGTGGACGTCACGATCAATCCGGGCGAAAGCATCGCGATCGTGGGCCCCTCCGGCAGCGGCAAGACGACGCTCATCAAGGTGCTGCTCGGCCTGCTGCGGCCCACCGAGGGCGAGGTGCGCGTGAACGGCCGCAGCCTTGCCGACTGGGACGCCGCGCAGTACCGCTCGAAGGTGGGCGCGGTCATGCAGGACGACCAGCTCTTCGTCGGCACGATCGAGGACAACATCTCCTTCTTCGACACCGAGCACGATCCCGAGCGGGTGCGCGAATGCGCGGCCGCCGCGATGATCCACGACGAGATCATGGCGATGCCCATGCAGTACAACACCATCGTGGGCAGCCTCGGGATGGCGCTATCCGGGGGCCAGAAGCAGCGCGTGCTGCTTGCCCGGGCGCTTTATCGCCGGCCCAAGATCCTCTTCCTGGACGAGGCCTTCGACCAGCTCGACGTGGCGCTCGAGCGGCGCATCTCGACCTCCCTCGCGCTCGACCGCATGATGTCTCTCGTCATCGTGAGCCACCGGCCGGAGACCGCATCCTCGACGGCGAAGCGGCTGGAGTTGCCGCCGCATCCCGCGTTCGCCTTGCCGCAGCCGGCCTGACGCCTTCCCGAGCCCTGAAACGACATGGCCGCGATGATCAGTCGCGGCCACGGGTAGTGCTGACAGTCAGGGGTACCGCTTACCGCTAGTCAGCGCTTTTGGCACGTGCCCTGATTCGCGTCCCAAAAACGCTGATGTTCCATCTTGATTGTATGCAGTGTTAGCCCAGAAGAACGTTACCGATGCCGCCGCCGATGAGCGCCAGCGCCAGCTCGCTCAGCTGCTCGACCTCTTGCGCCACCTGCTCGATGACTTTCACCTCTGCCTGGTTCATTTCCATGTTGTCGCCCCCTTTAAGTGATGCCGCTTAGCCCAGAAGAACGTTGCCGATGCCGCCGCCGATGAGCGCCAGCTGCAGCTCGCTCAGCTGCTCGATCTCTTGCGCCACCTGCTCGATGACTTTCACTTCTG
>DASTGG010000366.1:0-25987 GCA_035719385.1 Usitatibacter sp. | reverse complement strand
AAGCGACGGCAGGGGCCGCGCGCTCCTCGCCCTGCATCTTGTAGGCGATCCCGTAGTACGCGGCCACGCCGAGCACGACCACGCCCGCCACGATGCCCGCGAGGATCTTGGCCGACGAGCTGTTGGACGGCGCGGCTGCCTTGGCCGCCTGCGCCGGCGGCACCGGCGGCTTCTGCGCCGTCGCAGGCGTGGGTGCGGAGGCGGTCGCGGTCGCGGTCGGATTCACGAGGGTCGCATCGCTCGCCACGAGCGTCGCATCGGCGTAGGCCATCGCCACGCCGGCGGCGGCCTTCTCGATCGCCTCGGCGAACTCGAGCGCCGTCTGGAAGCGCTCGTCGGGCCGCTTGGCCATCGCCCTGGCGACGATGGCGTCGAACGGCTGCGGCACCTGGACGTTCAGCATCGACGGCGGCGCCGGCTTCTCGTTCAGCACCTTGTGCATGATCGTCGTGGCGCTGCCGGTGAAGGGCCGCTCCGCCGTGAGGAACTCGTAGAGCACGACGCCCGCCGAGTAGATGTCGCTGCGCCGGTCCACCACCTGCCCCATGAACTGCTCGGGCGACATGTAGGCCGGCGTGCCGAGCACGGTGCCCACCTGCGTGAACTGAGACGACTCGATGCGCGCGATGCCGAAGTCGGCGACCTTCACCTGCCCGCCGGGAAGCAGGATGATGTTCGCGGGCTTGATGTCGCGGTGCACGATGCCCTGCGCGTGCGCGTAGTCCAGCGCGCGCAGCAGCTGCCCCATGATGCGGGCGATCTCGGGTACCGGGAAGCGCTCCTGCGCCTCGAAGTGGCTCTTCAGCTCGCGGCCCGAGACGAACTCCATCGCGATGTAGAGCGTCCCCGCATCCTCGCCGAAGTCGTAGATGGCGACGATGTTCGGGTGGTTGAGGCGCCCGGCGGCCTTCGCCTCGCGACGGAAACGCTCGATCATCTCGGCCGCTTCCGCCTTCTCTACCTGGTCGCGGCGGATGGTCTTCAGCGCCACCACGCGCTCGATCGACGGGTCGAACGCCTCGTAGACGACGCCCATGGCGCCGCTGCCCAGCTCGCGGCGGATCTGGTACTTGCCCAGCTTCTGCAGCACGGCGCTCAAGGAAATCCCCCCGGGGAGGCTACTTGTACTTGTTGTCGATTTCCCAGACGTTCTTCTGGACGAGGCGCTGGACCATGGTGTCGAGCGACACGCCGCCCGAATCGGACTTCGACATGCCGAGCACCGACGTGCCCTTGGAGCCGACCTCCATCTTCTCCTCGGTGTAGCCCTGCGCCACCTGCTCGGTGGTCTCGGCGTTCATGATCTTGTAGCGCATGCCGATGATCCACACGCCCGAGGCGTCGGCGGTGTGCACGGACCCCGCGACCGTGCCCGCCGCGGCCCCGCCCATGCTGCCGCGGCTGAAGATGCCGATGAGGTTGCCCACGGCGCCGCCGTCGAATCCCTCCTTCGCCGCGGCCACCTGCTCGGCCTTGAGGATGTCGAAGCGCACGACCCACTTGGTGCTCTTCAGCTTGCCGCGGCCGAGGATCTTCTTCGCTTCCGACGGATCGCCCAGGTTGTAGGCGAGCGCGAACTCGTTCATGAGCGGCCCCAGGTTCGTGCGCTCGAGCACCGGGAAGTTCGCGTTCGAGAGCTCGAGCTCGGCGAAGTCCGCGATGTTGTTGGGCAGGAAGCGCTGCGTGAACGTCGCGTTGTTGCTCTTGATCTCGCCCGGGATGACGATGAGCGCCGGCCCGCGCTTGCCCTTGTTCACGTAGTCCACTTCCTTGTACATCGCCCGGTCGGCGCGCTCGTTCACGCGTTCGGACGTGGAGGTCGAAGGCGCGGGGCTGCTCTCCGAGCCCCAGCGCGGCTGCGCCTGCGCGCCGAAGGCGAACACGAGAAGCGCCGCGGCGGAGGCGGCGACGATCATCCCTTGGGGCTTCGTGGTCATGCGGTTTTCTCCCTAGTGTTGTGTCTTGCCCTTGCCGCCGCCCTCGCGGCCGAGGCCGGCGTTGCGGCAGTAATCGCTGTAGAGGCGCGCCACCACCTCGTCGGCCTGCTCGTTGATGAGCTGCGCGGCGACGGTGCGCGTGTCGGCGCCGGCGTACGAGCCGCCCTGCGCGCTCGCCTGCGAGATCGGCCGCCCGCTCGTGTCCGACAGGAAGAAGCTCATGTCCACCGTCACCTCGTTCACGGGGATCATGCGGTTCATGCCGGCACGCGCGGCGATGAGGCCCTTCAGCACGAAGCGCGCGCCGTGCTTGCGCGAGGCGGCGAGCGCGGCATCCGGATCGCCCTTGAAGTACGCCTCGATCTCGGCCTGCGCGATCTGCTGGCGCAGCTGCTCGGGCGTGGTGGTCCTCAGTCCCAGCGCGCGCAGGCGCTGGTTGATGGCCTCGAAGTGCGGGCCGTAGTTCTGCTGGTTCGCGAACACGCGGTCGCCGGACTGCTCGCCGATCATCAGCAGGATCTTCTGGTTCCTCAGCTGCGCGCGGCAGGGCGTCGAGAGCCAGTCGTCGATCGCGTCGCGCCGCGCCTGCTCCTTCGCCCGGTCGCCTTCGTCGGGCTGCGAGAACTTGAAGCCCTGCGCCAGCGCGTGCGGCATCGCGAAGGCTGCGAGGATACCCAGGACCGCGAGGATGGTTTTCATCGCGACGGGAATAAATCGGATGCCGCATCATAGCGCAGCCGGCCGCGCGAAACGAGTAACGCCTGGCGAAACGAGTAACGCCTGGCGAAACAACGCGCCAGCGCACGCCTAGCGGATGGCCACGGTGGCGAGCCCCAGCAGCAGCCCCATGCTCGCCACGTCCGTCGCGGTGGTCACCACGATGCTCGAGGCGGTGGCCGGGTCGGCGCCCAGGCGCTTCAGGGCGAGCGGCACCAGGGCGCCCGAAATGCCGCTCACGGCGCAGCTGCCGATCATGGCGAGGCACACCACGAACGCGAGGGCCGCCGCGTGGGGCGACGATTGCGACAGCGCGAGCAGGTACATCGCCAGCCCGCACAGCACGCCCGTGACGGCACCGTTCGCGATCCCGAGCAGCATTTCCTTGGTCACCAGCGCCATGCCGCCGCCGCGCTTCACGTCCCCGAGGGTGATGCCGCGCACGGTGACGGCGAGCGCCTGGCAGCCGGTGTTGCCGGACTGCCCCGCGAGGACGGGCAGGAACGTCGCGAGGATCACGAGGCGATCGACCGTCCCCTGGAACATCGCCACCACGCCCCCGGCGGCGAAGGCCGTGACGAGGTTGGCCAGCAGCCACGGGTTGCGGAAGCGGAAGCTCTGGCGGATGGGGGTGGCGATGCGCTCCTCCTTCTCCACGCCGACCATCGCGCCGGGCTGCGCGGTGATCTCGAAGGCCTCGAGCTCGAAGAGCGCCGCGCCGCGCACCACGCCCACGAGACGCCCTTCCGCGTCGCACACGGGATACTGGGGATAGTGGCGGTTCACGGTGAGGCGCATGGCCTCGGCGATCGTCATGCCGGGCGAAAGCGTGAACGGCTCGCGCAGCATCACCTCGTCCATGCGCGCCACCCGCTCGCCGAAGAGCAGGTCGCGCATCGTCACCACGCCGAGCAGGCGTCCTTCGGCGCTGGTCACGTACACGTACGTCACGAAGGCGAGCCCCACGAGCGGCCGCAGCTCCTCGATCGCCTCGTCGACGTTCATCGCGGGCCGCGCCGTGGTGAGAGCGGGCTCCATGAGCTGCCCGATGGTGCCGCGGGCGTAGCGCGCGTTGCGCTTCCATTGCGCCGAGGTTTCGGCGGGCGCGGTGGCCACGATCAGCCGCCGCGAGCCGCGATCCATCTCGCCGAGGATCGACTGCGCCATGGCGGGATTGAGCGCGAGCAGCGCAGCGACCGCCTGCGCGGGCGGCATGCGCTCGATGACGGCGGCCGCTTCGCCGGTCGGCAGGGCCTTCAGTTGCGCGGCCAGCGCGGCCCGGGCCATCGTGTCCAAAGGCGCTCTCCGGCAGGCAGGTGCGCCGATTGTATCGGGCGGGTCGCTAAAGTCCCAGCCG
This sequence comes from Usitatibacter sp., assembly GCA_035719385.1. Classification (GTDB taxonomy): domain Bacteria; phylum Pseudomonadota; class Gammaproteobacteria; order Burkholderiales; family Usitatibacteraceae; genus Usitatibacter. The sequence goes on along the minus strand of DASTGG010000366.1, from coordinate 21,976 downwards.
GTGCCAGATGGTCGAGGTGGGCCCGGCCTGGTTGAGCGTGTAGAAGTGCAGGCCCGGCGCGCCCCCGGCGAGCAGCCGCTCGCATAGCTCGGTGACGACGTCGAGGCCGAAGGACTTCACCGAGGCCGTGTCGTCGCCGAAGCCCTCGAGCTTGAGGCGCATCCAGCGCGGGATCTCCGCGCCGCACGCGTCCGAGAAGCGCGCGAGCTGCGAGAAGTTGTTGATGGGCATGATGCCCGGCACGATCGGCACGCGCACGCCCATCGCCTCGGCCTGCTCGACGAAGTGGAAGTAGGCGTCCGCGTTGTAGAAGTACTGCGTGATCGCGGCGTTCGCGCCCGCGTCGATCTTCGCCTTGAACGCGAGCAGGTCCTGCTGCGGCTTGCGCGCCTGCGGATGGTATTCGGGATAGCAGGCGACCTCGATGTGGAACCAGTCGCCCGTCTCGTCGCGGATGAACTTCACCAGCTCCGAGGCGTAGCGGAACTCGCCGGCGGAGGCGAGGCCCGAGGGCATGTCGCCGCGCAGCGCGACGATGTGCCGGATGCCGTGCTTCCGGTATTCGGCGATCACCTCGCTCAGGTTCCCGCGCGTCGAAGCCACGCACGAGAGGTGCGGCGCGGCGTTGTGGCCCTCCTTGCAGATCTCGAGCACCGTCGAGAGCGTGCCTTCGCGCGTCGAGCCGCCGGCGCCGTACGTGACCGAGAAGAACGACGGCTTGAGCTGCTCGAGCTGCCGGCGCGTGGCGCGCAGCTTCTCCATGCCTTCGGGGGTCTTCGGCGGGAAGAACTCGAAGCTGAAGAGCTTGGCGAGCGAACGCTGCGATTCCACGGTCAGCGCCCCGCCATCGCGCCGATGCGCCGCAGGAACGCGGCCACGCGCGGCGCCCAGTCGTCCATGGCGCGCGCGAAATAGCCGTGGCCGTCGGGGCCGGTCGCGGGCGCCTGCACGAACTCGGCGGCGCCGCCCGCGCCCACGAACGCGTCGTACATCCGGTGCGCGAGCGACGGCGGGAAGAAATGGTCGTTCACGCTGTAGATCCACAGCTCCGGCACGCGCGCCGCCGACCCGTAACGCGACATCGCCTCGACGAGCCGCGACTCGCCGCACACCTGGTCCGGGCCCAGCGAGCCGCGGCCGCCCGCGAAGTTGATCACCGCGCGCAGGCCCGCCAGCGGCCGCGACGAAGCCGCCACCGAGCCGAAGCCGCCGGCCGACTGCCCCGCCAGCACGACGCGGCTCGCATCGGCCCACGGCTGCCCGCGGACCGCCTCGACGGCCGCCTGCATGTCGCGCGCGCTCTCGAGGCCCGCCTTGTAGTAATCGGGGCTCGAGCACGGGCCGTACGCTTCCGCCCACTCGCCCCCGGATGTGCCGTAACCGCGGCGCGTCGGCACCAGCACCGCGAAGCCCATGCGCACGAACTGCTCGCTCTGGGCAGCCATGCGCTGGCGGCCCTCGAGCCGGCGCTCCTCGGCATTGCGCGGGCTGCCGTGCGAGAGCACGACGATGGGAAACGGCCCCTTGCCTTCGGGCCTGAAGACCGTGACGTCGATGTACGCCTGCTCGACGCCGGAAACCACGGGCACGCGCATCACCGTCTCCTGCGGCGCGCCGGCCCACGCCACGGACGCAGCAGCGACCGCGAGGCTCGAAAGCCCCGCGGTCGAGAGGCGATGAACGGCGCGAAGCGTCCGTTCGATCGGCTTACGGCGCCGCATCAATAACGGTAGTGGTCGGGCTTGTACGGCCCTTGCTTGTCCACCCCGATGTACTTCGCCTGATCATCGCGGAGCGTGGTCAGGTTGGCGTTCAACTTCTTCAGCTGCAGGCGCGCGACCTTCTCGTCGAGGTGCTTCGGCAGGACGTACACGCCGACCGGGTACTTCGACGTGTGCGTGAAGAGCTCGATCTGCGCGATCACCTGGTTGGCGAACGAGGAGCTCATCACGTACGACGGATGGCCCGTGCCGCAGCCGAGGTTCACCAGGCGCCCTTCGGCGAGCAGGATGATGCGCTTGCCGTCGGGGAAGATCACGTGGTCGACCTGCGGCTTGATGTTCTCCCACTCGTACTGCTTCAACGAGGCCACGTCGATCTCGTTGTCGAAGTGGCCGATGTTGCACACGATCGCGTTGTTCTTCATGCGCTTCATGTGCTCGTGGGTGATCACGTGGAAGTTGCCCGTGCAGGTCACGAAGATGTCGGCCTTGTCGGCGGCCTCCTCCATCGTCACAACGCGATAGCCTTCCATCGCCGCCTGGAGCGCGCAGATGGGATCGATCTCCGTCACCCACACCTGCGCCGAGAGCGCGCGCAGCGCCTGCGCGCTGCCCTTGCCGACGTCGCCGTAGCCCGCGACCAGCGCCACCTTGCCCGCGACCATCACGTCGGTGGCGCGCTTGATGCCGTCCACGAGCGACTCGCGGCAGCCGTAGAGGTTGTCGAACTTGCTCTTGGTGACCGAATCGTTGACGTTGATCGCGGGGAACTTCAACGTGCCCTGCTTGGCCATCTGGTAGAGGCGCTTCACGCCGGTGGTGGTCTCCTCGGTCACGCCCTTGACCTGCGCGAGCCGCGTCGAATACCACGCCGGGTCCTTTGCGAGCTTCGCCTTGATGGCCGCGAAGAGCACCTGCTCCTCCTCGCTCGAATGCTTCTGGATGCAGCCGGGATCCTTCTCGGCGCGCGCCCCCAGGTGCAGCAGCAGCGTGGCGTCGCCGCCGTCGTCGAGGATCATGTTGGCGTTCTTGCCGTCGCCCCACTCGAAGATGCGGTGCGTGAACTCCCAGTACTCCTCGAGCGACTCGCCCTTGTACGCGAAGACCGGGACGCCGGTCGCGGCGATCGCGGCGGCGGCGTGGTCCTGCGTCGAGAAGATGTTGCACGAGGCCCAGCGGATCTCGGCGCCGAGCGTCTCGAGCGTCTCGATGAGCACGGCGGTCTGGATGGTCATGTGCAGCGACCCCGCGATGCGCGCGCCGGCGAGCGGCTTGCTCGAGGCGTATTCCTCGCGGATGGCCATCAGGCCGGGCATCTCCGTCTCGGCGATCTGGATTTCCTTGCGTCCCCACGCGGCGAGGGCGAGGTCGGCCACGCGGAAATCGGTGAAGTCTTCGGGTTTGATGCGTGCGTTCATGGCTTTGGCGGTCCTTTCGTCAAGGCGGCCGAAACGGGAGGGTGCGACGACCGGCCGCTCGTTCCCCGCATCGATCCGCGGTTCAACGAGCGCCGTTTTGGAAGGTCCGAGCCTGGCGCGGCGGCCTGCCCTGGCGGGACGGCTCGAAACCGCGTTGCAACGCTCCTCGGACGACCGCCATTGTACCAAACGGGCGGTCGCGGGGCGTGGCTAGAATGCCGCATGGACAAGCCCCTCCTCCTCGCCTGCAAGGGCTGCGGCAACGCGATCGCCGAGGCGGCGTTCGCCCTGGCCGGCCTGCCCCTCGCCATCGAATACGTCGATTACTCCGCCGGCAGCCCCACGCGCGCGCGGCTGCTTTCCGTGAACCCGCTGGGCCAGGTGCCCGCGCTGCTGCTGCCCGACGGGACGCTCATGACCGAGAGCCTCGCGATCGTGCACCACGTGAACGACCTCGCACCGCAGGCGGGCCTCGTGCCGCCCGCCGGCTCGCCGCAGCGCGCGGCGTTCCTGCGCTGGTCCACCTTCCTCGTGGCCGCGGTGTATCCGACGTTCACCTACGGGGACGAGCCCGCGAAATGGGTGGACGACGCGAAGGGAGCGAAGCTGCTGCGCGAGAGCACGGACCGCCAGCGCGAGAAGCTCTGGCTGCAGCTCGAGGGCGAGGCGGGCGAGCCGTGGTTCCTCGGCGACACCCGCAGCGCGCTCGACATCTACGTCGCGGTGATGACGCGCTGGCGCCCCGGCGTGCTGTGGTTCGCGAAGCGCACGCCGAAGCTGATGGCGATCGCGCAAAGGACGGCGGCCATCCCGGAGGTGGCCGCTGTGATGAAACGCAACTTCGACTGAGCGTCATCCCGGCCGCTGCATTCGCAGCGATGGGCCGGGATCCAATTTGCTCGCGATGCATTGGGTCCCCGCCTGCGCGGGGACGACGGCAATGGATCAGTCGGCGGTCGCCATCGAGCGCGGCTTCGCCTCGCCCTTCAGGCCCGCGGCTTCCCTCAGAAGCGTCGCCTTGTCCGTCGCTTCCCAAGTGAACTCGGGCTCCTCGCGGCCGAAGTGGCCGTAGGCGGCGGTCTTCTGGTAGATGGGGCGCAGCAGGTCGAGCATCTTCACGATGCCCTTCGGGCGCAGGTCGAAGTGCTGCTGCACGAGCTGGGCGATCTTGTCGTCGGGGATGACGCCCGTGCCTTCGGTGTAGATCGTCACGTTGATGGGCTTGGCCACGCCGATCGCGTAGCTCACCTGGATCTGGCACTGGCGCGCGAGGCCTGCGGCCACCACGTTCTTCGCGACGTAGCGCGCCGCGTAAGCGGCCGAGCGGTCCACCTTCGAGGGATCCTTGCCGGAGAATGCGCCGCCGCCATGGGGGCAGGCGCCGCCGTAGGTGTCCACGATGATCTTGCGCCCCGTGAGGCCGCAGTCGCCCTGCGGGCCGCCGACGACGAAGCGCCCGGTCGGGTTCACGAGGTAGCGCGTGTTCTTGAGCCACGCCTTCGGCAGCACGGGCTTGATGATCTCCTCGATCACCGCCTCGCGAAGGGTGTCGTTGCCGACGTCCGGCGAATGCTGGGTCGAGAGCACGACCGTGTCGATCTCGGCGGGCTTGCCGTCCACGTACTTGAGGGTGACCTGGCTCTTCGCGTCCGGGCGCAGCCACTCGATGCGGCCGTCCTTGCGCAGCATCGCCTGGCGCTCGACGAGGCGGTGCGCGTAGTAGATCGGCGCCGGCATGAGCACCGGCGTCTCGTCGCACGCGTAGCCGAACATGAGGCCCTGGTCGCCCGCGCCCTGGTCGAGGTTGTCGTCGGAGGCGTGGTCGACGCCCTGCGCGATGTCCGGGCTCTGCTTGTCGTAGCAGACCATGACGGCGCAACCCTTGTAGTCGATGCCGAAATCGGTGTTGTCGTAGCCGATGTGCTTGATCGTGCTGCGCGCCACGTGGATGTAGTCCACGTTCGCCTTCGTCGTGATCTCGCCCGCCATCACCACGAGGCCCGTGTTGCACAGCGTTTCGGCCGCGACTCGCGACCTGGGGTCCTGGGCTAGAATGGCGTCGAGGACCGCGTCGGAAATCTGGTCCGCCACCTTGTCGGGATGGCCCTCGGAAACCGATTCGGAAGTGAACAAGAATTCGCTTTTCTTCATGCCCTGGAACCCCTTGGTGGTAAGCCCGACATTCTAGCAAAGCCGCGCGCCGGCCAGCCCTCGTTGAAGCTCGTTCTCCGCGTTCTTTCCAAGCTACCGCTTGCGCTCAATCACGCCGTAGGGGGCCTCCTGGGCCGTTTGGCCTACCTGCTGTCGCCGCGATACCGCAGCCGCGTGCTGGACAACATCGCCGGCAGCGGCCTGTGCGCGAACGGCGACGAGGTGCGCCGGCTCGCGCGCGTGAACGCGGTGGAGATCGGGAAGGGGGCCACGGAGCTCGCCTGGGCGCTGTTCCGCCCGCTGGACGAGGTCGCGGCCCAGGTGCGCGAGGTGATCGGCTGGGAGGCGGTGGAGCGCCTTCGCGCGGCGAAGCGGCCCATCGTGTTCGTGACGCCGCACCTGGGCGCCTACGACGTCGCCGGGCGCTACCTGTGGATGCACCTGCCCATCCTCGCGATGTACCGGCCCCACAAGATCTTCTGGATCGACCAGGTGCTGCGCGAGGGGCGCAACCGCGGCGCAGCGCCCGACGGCACGAACGTCGCGCCGGCCAGCATGGCGGGCGTGCGCATGGTGCTGAAGCACTTGAGGCGCGGCGGCTGCAGCGTCGTGCTGCCCGACCAGGTGCCCGGGTTCGGTGAAGGGGAGTGGGTGGACTTCTTCGGCCGCCCCGCCTACACGATGACGCTGACGGGCCGGCTGCAGGAAGCGAGCGACGCCGCGATCGTGTTCTGCTATGCGGAGCGCCTGCCGAAGGGACAGGGCTACCGCCTGCACCTGGAAGCGCTCGGGGAGCCGCTGCCGCGCGACCGCAGGGCCGCGGCCCAGGCGGTGAACCAGGCGGTCGAGCGCCTCGTGCGCGCCTGTCCCGCGCAATACCTCTGGGGCTACAACCGCTACAAGCGTCCCGCCGGCGCGCCGCCGCCGCCCGCCGCGACCCGGCGCAGCGCCGCCGCGTGATGGCGGCGCTGCGCAGGCTGGGCTCGTGGCTGGGCGTGTTCGTCCTGTGGCTCGTGCATTTCCTGCCGATGCGCTGGATCGGCGCGCTCGGCGCGGGGCTCGGGTCCGTCCTCTATCTCTTCGGCCGCGGCCGCGTCACTCGCATCAACCTCGCATTGTGCTTCCCCGGCATGCCCGAGGAGGAGCGCAACGCCATCGCGCGCCGGCACTTCCGCATGCTCGGGCGCAACGCGCTCGAGCTGAGCCTCATGGTGTGGGGCTCGGAGAGGCAGCTGCTGTCGCTCATCGACGTCGAGGGCATCGAGCACCTGCGCAACGAGGCCGGCAAGCCCGTGATCGTGCTCGCGCCGCACTTCATCGGCCTGAACATGGGCGGCATCCGCGTCGCCTACGAGATCCCGCGCTCGGCGAGCATCTACAGCCGGCAGAAGAATCCCGTGCTCGACCGCATCTTCTTCAAGGCGCGCACGCGCTTCGGCGACCCGATCCTCGTGAGCCGGCAGGAAGGGCTGCGCGCGGCGATCCGCGTCATCAAGCAGGGCAAGGCGTTCTACTTCCTGCCCGACATGGACTTCGGCATCAAGGACGCGGTGTTCTCGCCTTTCTTCGGCGTGCCCACGGCCACCATCACGGCGCTGCCGCGGCTGGCGAAGCTCACCGGCGCGGCGATCGTGCCGATCGTGACGCGGCAGGTGGGCCACGGCTACGTGGCGCGCTTCTATCCGAAGTGGGAGAACTATCCGACCGGCGACATCGAGGCCGACGTGCGCCGCATGAACGCGTTCATCGAGGATCGAGTGCGCGAGATGCCCGAGCAGTACTTCTGGGCGCACAAGCGCTTCAAGACGCGCCCGCCGGGCGAGCCTTCGCCCTACCGCAAGCGCTAGGCGGTCAATCCTCGAGGACCACGTCCGGGTCGATCGCCTCGGCGAGCTTCGCGGGGTCCACGGGCTTCACGAGGTGGCGGTCGAAGCCCGCGGCGGAGGAACGCTGGCGATCGGCCGGCTGCCCGTAGCCGGTGACGGCGATGACGCGCGCGTGGCGCGTCTCGTCGAGCGAGCGCAGCATGCGCGCGACCTCGTAGCCGTCGAGCCCGGGCAGGCCGATGTCGAGCAGCACGACCTCGGGCCGGAAATCGCGCGCGACCTCGAGCGCCTCGTGGCCGCTGCTCGCGCTCGCCACCTGGTGGCCGAGCTGCACGAGCAGCATGCGCATCGCCTCCGCCGCGTCGGGGTTGTCCTCGACGACCAGCACGCGGCGCGGGCGGCCGCGATCGCGCGCGGCCGCGCGGGCCGGCTCCGGCGGCGCGGCGCTGACCACCTCGCGGGGCAGCGTGATGACGAAGCGGCTGCCGCGGCCGGGGCCCTCGCTCTGCGCGACGACCGTGCCGCCATGCATTTCCACGAGGCCCCTCACCAGCGACAGCCCGATGCCGAGCCCGCCCTGCGCGCGGTCGAGCGAGCGGTCGCCCTGCGAGAACAGCTCGAACACCGAGCCCAGCATGTCGGCCGCGATGCCCATGCCTTCGTCCGTGACGCTGATCTGCAATCCGGAGGCCTCGAGCTGCGCGCCCACCGTGATCCGGCCGCCGCCCGGCGTGAACTTGGAGGCGTTGTGCAGCACGTTGCCGATGACCTGCGACATGCGCACCGGGTCCACGTGCAGCCAGAGATCGTCCTTCGGCAGCGACAGCTCCAGGCGCTGCGCGTTCTTGTCGATCAGCGGCCGCGCGACCTCCACGGCCGACTCGACGAGCGACTGCAAGCTCACGTGGCCGCGCTGCAGCACGAGCTTGCCCTGGGTGATGCGCGAGACTTCCAGCAGGTCGTCCACGAGGCGCGCGAGGTGCTCGGCCTGCCGCCCGATGAGCTCGCGGGCGCGCACCAGCGTGTCGCGGTCCTCGCTGCGCCGCAGGATCTCGACCGCGTTGCGGATCGGCGCGAGCGGGTTGCGCAGCTCGTGCGCGAGCATGGCGAGGAACTGGTCCTTGCGGCGGTCGGCCTCCCGCAGCGCCTCCAGCGCCGCCTGGCGCTCGCGCTCGGCCTGGCGCATGCGCAGCAGCGCGCGCACGTTCGCCACGAGCTCCTCGGGCTCCATGGGCTCCACGAGGTAGCCGTCGGCGCCGGCCTCCAGCGCCGCGACGCGGTGCCTGAGCTCGATGTGCGAGGCGGACGTGAGCAGGACCACGACGCCCGCGAGCGACGGATCCTGCTTGATCATCGCGCACACCTCGCGGCCGTTCAGGTCCGGCAGCTTCACGTCCAGCAGCACGAGCCCCGGGCCGCGCTCGCGCACGTGCTCGAGCGCCGCGGCTCCCGTCGCCGCCTCGAGCACATCGAAGCCGGCGTGCTTGAGGATGCGGCTCTTCACATAGCGCGCGGCATCGTCGTCGTCGACGTTGACGATCAGGCGTGCGCTGTGCATCAGGGCACCGCGCGCGCTTCGATCGCGTCGAGCGTGCGCGCCAGCGTCTCGACGGAGAGGTCGCGTTTGTGCAGGATCGCCGAGGCGTGGTGCGAAAGCCGGTCGCGCATCGAGGCGTCCACCTCGCGCGAGGTCACCACGACCACGGGGATGTGCGCGGTAGCGGGGTCCGCGGCGAGGCGCTCGAGCACCTCGTCGCCGGACATGCCGGGCATCGCGAGGTCGAGGAAGATCACGCCCGGCTGGCAGCGCGAGGCGAGGTCGAGCCCGCTCATGCCGTCGGCCGCCTCCTCGAACCTCATCGGCCGCCGCAGCGAGCGCCGGATCACGTAGCGCGAGGCCTCGTCGTCGTCGATGATGAGCGCGGTCGGGCGCTCCTCGCGCGCCGCGAGCCGCTCCAGCGCCTCGAGCAGCTCCTCGCGCAGCACCGGCTTCTCGAAATAGGCGTCGGCGCCCAGCGACAGCGCCTTGCGCCTTTCGCCGCTCGTGCTCACGACGATCACGGGCACGGAATCGTCCCCGGCCTTCACGTCCGACAGCCAGCGCCAGGTGTGCTCCTCCTCGCCGGGCAGCAGGATGTCGAGGATGACCGCCGCCGGGCGGCGCGTCCTCAGGATCTCGCGCCCCGCCGCGAGTGTGGCGACGCTGACCACGCGGAAGGCGCTGCCCTTGAGGAACTTCTCGTAGATGAGCCGCGTGGAGGCGTCGTCCTCGATCGCGAGCACCCATGCCCCGTCCGCGGGCGCCTGCTCGGCGGTTTCCAGGGGCAGCTCCGGCTCCTGCGTGGCACCGGGATAACGCACCGGAATGCGCGCGTAGAACGTCGATCCCTGCCCCGGCGCGCTCTCGACCCGGACCTCGCCGCCGAGCAGCGTGGCGAGCCTGCGGCACAGCGGCAGCCCCAGCCCCGTGCCCTTCACCTTGCGCTGCAGCGGGTTGGGCACCTGCGTGAACTCCTCGAAGATCATCTCCTGGTCGCCGGGCGCGATGCCGATGCCCGTGTCGCGCACGGCGAAGATCACGCCCTCGGCGTCGTCGCAGGCTCGCGCCGTCACGGTGACGCTGCCCTGCTCCGTGAACTTGAGCGCGTTCGAGATGAAGTTGCGCAGGATCTGCGAGACCTTGCTCTCGTCGGTGAGCATCGGCGGCGGGGATGCCGGTTCCTCGAAGACCAGCTCCACCGACTCGGCGACCAGCAGCGGCTTGAGCATGCCGCGAAGCGCGCTGAACAGCTCCGCCACCTCGAAGCGCGACGGGCGGATCTCGATCTTGCCCGCCTCGATCTTCGCGAGGTCGAGCAGGTCGTTCACGAGCTCGGACAGGTCCTCGGCGGCCCTGGAGATGAACTTGACCTGCGTCTCCTGCTCCGCCGACAGCGGCCCGTCGGCCCTCGACAGGAGCAGGCTGCACAGCGCCCGCACCGAATTGAGGGGCGTGCGGAACTCGTGGCTCATGTTCGACAGGAACCGGCTCTTCATCTCGTCGGCGCGCCGCAGGTGCAGCGCCTTCTCGTCCAGCTCCGCGTAGAGCGCCACGACGCCGCGGTTGGTGTCCTCGAGCTCGTGCGCCATCTGCAGCAGCTTTTCCTGCTTCTCCTGCAGCTCGCCCAGCGCCGCCAGCAGCTCCGCGTTCTGCGATTGCACCTCCGCGACGGACGTCGGCTGCGGGATCGCGGCCAGCCGCGACACCAGCTTGCCGGCCAGGCCCGGCGTCACGAAGGGGGCGCCCTCGGGCAGCAGCTTGCCGAGCGTGACCGTCGTGCCGCGTCCCGGCACCGAGTGCACGTCCCAGCGGTCCATGAGCCGCTTCGAGCCGATGAGCCCGATGCCCATGCCCGTGGACGAGTGATACGAGCCGTCGAGCACTTCGTCGAGCCTCTCGATGCCCGGGCCTTCGTCGCTCACGCGCACGACGAGCAGCTGCGGCGCGGTCTCGCCCTCGATCTCGAACTCGACCTTGCCGCCGCCCGCGTAGCGGAAGGCGTTGCGCGCGATCTCGGAAACGGAGGTGGCGATGCGCGTCTGCTCCCGCGGGTCGAACCCGAGCAGCGCCGAGAGCTGGCGGGCGCGCTGCCGCGCCCCGACCACGTCGGACTGGACGTTGAGCGCGTAGGTGAGCATGCGGATGGGCATGGCTCTAGTGCGTGGTGCGTGCGACCATGACCGTCACGTCGTCTCTCTTGCGCGAGTACTCGCGGTACAGCATCGCCGCGATCACGGACGCATGGCGATCCGGCAACCCCGGGAATCGCCCCAGGCTCCATTGGGTTTCGAGGCCGTCGGAGTGCGCCACCAGCAGCGCTCCCGGCCGCCATGCGTAACGATACTCCTCCGACTTGTGGATGTTGTGCCCGACGATGCCGTTGTGGGACAGCATCGCGCGGCGGTTCTCGCCGTCCAGGATCACGGCCGAGATGTTGCCCACGCCGGCGAAGGCGATCTCGCCGCGGGCGGACTCGTGCCGCAGCACCGCGACGGCCGCGCCGCGGGTGGCCCTCAGGCGCGAATGCACCACGTCGAGCAGGCGCACGGCCGGGTAGTCCGAATGGCGGCGCAGCACCTCCACGGCGGTCGATGCCGCGCGGCTCGCGTCCGGGCCGTGGCCGAGGCCGTCGGCCACCAGGAACGTCGCGCCGTGGGCATGGTGCTCGACCCCCCACGCATCGCCGCAGACGGTCTCGCCGTGGCGCGGGATGCTGATGCCGCCGACCTCATAGCCGTCGTTCGCGGGCGTGGCGTCGCGGTTCCAGAACGCCATGCGCACGATGGTGCCGCGGCCGGGCGCCGTGTAGACGTCGAATTCCTCGGACATGCGCCGCATGGCGCCCAGCCCCGTGCCCGCCGTGCCCGCGCTGGAGAAGCCGTCGCGCGCGCTGGCGCCGAAGTCGTCCATGCCCGATCCCGAGTCGATCGCCAGCACCTCGATGCCGAGCGCGTGCCCGTTCACGAGGCTGCGCGCGGCGAGCGTGCCCCCGCCACCGTGGCGCAGGATGTTCGTCACCGCTTCGGTGACCGCGATCGCCACGCGCCCGGCACGCGTCTCGTCGAACTCGAGCTGCCGCGCCATGCGCTGCGCCGACAGCCGGCAGGCCGACACGTGGCTCGCATCGCTCACCAGGTAGGAAAACGCTTCCACGGGCTCGGCTCAGTAAGGTTTCCAGCGGACCAGTGAGACGCGGGTCCCCTTGCCCGGTTCCGACTGGATGTCGAACTCGTCGCACAGCCGCTTGGCGCCCGACAGGCCGAGGCCCAGGCCCGTGCCCGTCGTGTAGCCATCCTGCAGCGCCAGCCTCAGGTCCGCGATGCCGGGCCCCTGGTCGCTGAATTCCAGGCGCACGCCGCGCCGCGTGCCGTTCACGATGACCGAGATGCGCGCCACGCCTCCGCCGCCGTACTGGACGGTGTTGCGGCCGATCTCGCTCGCGGCGGTCACGATCTTGGTCTGGTCCACCAGGCTGAAGCCGGCGGCCACCGCGCGCTCCCGCACGGCCTGGCGCAGGCGCACCACGTCCTCGCCGCTCCTCAGCGGGAGGTCGTCGCTGCGCTCGATCCGGACGTCCGCGCTCGCCATGGGCCTCGCGTCAGCCTTCGGCCGCCTGCAACAGGGCCATGCCGCGCTCGACGTTGAGGGCGGTGCGCACGCCCTGCAGGTTCAGGCCGAGCTCCACCAGCGTGATCGCCACCGCGGGCTGCATGCCCACGACGACCGTCTGAGCATCGAGAACGCGGGACATCGCCGCGATGTTGCTGATCATCCGGCCGATGAACGAGTCCACCACGTCCAGCGACGAGATGTCGATGAGCACGCCGCGCGCGCGGTCCTTCACGATGCGCTGGGTGAGGTCGTCCTGCAGCGTGAGCGCGAGCTGGTCGTGCATGTCCACCTGGATGGTCACCAGCAGGAAGGGACCCATGCGCAGGATGGGAATGCGGTCCATGGTCAGGCCTTCGCGCCGGCCTCGATGCGTGCGCCCACGCGCTTGAGCGCGAGCGCGAAGGCGTCGGCGAGGCTCGCCTTGGTCGTCACCGCGGACAGGTCCACGCCGAGGTGCACGATCGTCTGCGCGATCTGCGGCCGGATGCCGGAGATGATGCAGTCGGCCCCCATGAGGCGCGCCGCGGCCACGGTCTTCATGAGGTGCTGCGCGACGAGCGTGTCCACGGTGGGCACGCCGGTGATGTCGATGATCGCGATGGAGGCGCCGGACTCGACGATCTTCTCGAGCAGGCTTTCCATGACGACCTGCGTGCGTCCGCTGTCGAGCGTGCCGATGAGGGGCAGCGCGAGGACGTCCTGCCACAGCTGGACCACCGGCGTGGACAGCTCGAGCAGCTCGCGCTGCTGGCGCTGGATCACTTCCTCGCGCGTCTTCTGGTAGGCCTCGGTCGTGTACAGCCCCAGCCCGTCGATGAGCAGGGTGGTGCTCCACAGCGCATCGGCGAGCGCGTTGCCGTCCAGATCCTTGCGCAGCCGCGCGAACAACGGCTGCTTGAGCGAGAACACGAAGAGCGCGGTTTCCGTGGGGGTATAGCCGTGGGTGGCGCGCGTGGTGGACATGTCGTTCAGCAGGTCGCGCACCCGCGCCCAGCCCGCCCCGCGCGCGTCCTCGCCGGCGCCCGAGGCGAGCCCGTCGGCCACCGCCGTGAGGAAGTCCCTGGAGGCGGTGCGGGTCTCGGCCTCGTGCACCTGGTCGCGCCGGGTCTGGCCGGCCGCCTGTTCCTTGAGCCAATCGGCGAGGATCTCGCCCTCGTACTTGCGGATGATGTCCGCGAGCGAAGCGGCATTAGCGCTCTTCATGGATCGTTCCTCGTTTCGGGGACTCGCGAATTCCTGCAGATGCGCCGCAGGAATTGGGGATTATGCCCGCCCGGTAGAATGCGTGCATGGCTGCCGGACCGAAGCTGCGCTTCGCCAAGATGCACGGGCAGGGCAACGATTTCGTCGTGATCGACGGCGTGCGCCAGGCGGTATCGCTGTCGCCGGAACAGGTGCGCTTCCTCGCCGACCGGCACATGGGCGTGGGCTGCGACCAGCTCCTGCTGGTCGGGAAGCCGGGTTCCGGCGACAACGATTTCCGCTATCGCATCTTCAATGCCGACGGCGGCGAGGTGGAGCAGTGCGGCAACGGCGCGCGCTGCTTCGCGCGCTTCGTGCTGGACGAGGGCCTCACGGCCAAGCGCGAGATCCGGGTCGAGACCGCGTCGGGCGTGATCGTGCCCCGCGTGGAGCCGTCGGGGCAGGTGACGGTGGACATGGGCGCGCCGCGCTTCGAGCCGCGCGACGTGCCGTTCCTCGCCGACGAGGCGCGGCTCACGTACGAGATCCGCGTGTCGGGCTTTCCCGTCGAGCTCTCGGTGCTGTCCATGGGCAATCCGCACGCCGTGCAGGTGGTCGCCGACGTGGACCGCGCGCCGGTCGCCGAGCAGGGGCCGCTCCTCGAGCGCCACCCTGCGTTCCCGAAGCGCGTCAACGCGGGATACATGCAGGTGGTCTCGCGCCGCCACATCCGCCTTCGCGTCTGGGAGCGTGGCGCCGGCGAGACGCTCGCGTGCGGCACGGGCGCGTGCGCCGCGGTGGTGTCCGGCATCCGCCGCGGGCTGCTCGACGAGGAGGTGCGCGTGTCCACCCGCGGCGGCGATCTCGCGATCCGCTGGCCCGGCGACGGCGGGGCCGTTATGATGACGGGCGATGCGGTGCGCGTGTTCGACGGAGAAATACAGCTTTGAGCCTCAGTGCTGAACAGGTCGCGGAATTCCTGCGGCAGAACCCCGGCTTCTTCGAGAATCACGTCGACGTCCTGATGAACCTGCAGATCCCGCATCCCCATGGCGGGCGCGCGGTGTCCATCGGCGAGCGGCAGCTGGTCGCCGTGCGGGAGAAGGCGAAGCTCCTCGAGGACAAGCTGCGTGAGCTGATCCAGTTCGGCGAGGAGAACGACGCGGTCGGCGAGAAGGTGCACCGGCTGTCCTGCCGGCTCATCGAGGCGCCGAGCCTCAATGCCGTGCTCGACACGCTCTACCTCGACCTGCTCGATCATTTCGCCGTGCCGCACGTGGCGGTGCGCCTGTGGCAGGTGGCGGAAGAGAACCCGGACACCCGGGAATTCGGGCCGGTCGCCCACGAGATGCGCGAGTTCGTCGAGAAGATGGCCACGCCCTATTGCGGCCACCATGCCGTGTACGAGAGCCAGGCGTGGTTCGGGGAGGCGGCGCCGCACCTCAAGTCGTTCGCGCTGGTGAAGCTCGAGCGCGACGGCACCACGTTCGGCGTGGTCGCGCTCGCCTCCGAGGACCCGAAGCGGTTCTACCCCGAGATGGGCACGCTCTACCTCGCGCGCATCGGCGATCTCGTGAGCCATGCGCTGTGGCGTTTCGTCACCCCCGTCCGTGAGCACGCCTAGCGCCGTCGAGCGCTATCTCGCCCACCTGCGCCACGAGCGCCGACTCGCCGACCATACCCTCGAGGCGTACGAGCGCGATGCGCGCACGCTCGCCGCGCTCGCGGGCGAGCGGGCGCTGCCCTCGCTCGGCATGCACGACGTGCGCCGCTTCGTGGCGACGCTGCACTCGCGCGGCCAGTCGCCGCGCTCGCTCGCGCGCGTGCTGTCGAGCTGGCGCGGGCTCTACGACTGGCTGGTGCGCAGCCGCATCGTGGAGGCGAACCCGTGCAACGGCGTGAAGCCGCCGCGGGCCGCCAAGCGCCTGCCCGAGGCGCTGTCGCCGGACGACGCGGTGCGGCTGGTCTGCGTCCACGACGATTCGTTCGCGGGACGCCGCGACCGCGCGCTCTTCGAGCTGGCGTATTCGTGCGGGCTGCGCGTCTCGGAGCTCACCGGCCTGGACCTCGGCGCGATCGACATGCAGACGCACGAGGTGCGCGTCCTCGGCAAGGGCGCGAAGACGCGCATCGTGCCCGTGGGCGGGCCCGCGATCGACGCCGTGCGCGCGTGGCTGCCGGAACGCGCGACGTGCGCGAAGCCGGGCGAGCGCGCGCTTTTCGTGGGCCGTTCGGGCCGCCGCCTTTCGCCGCGCGAGGTGCAACGCCGCATCAAGCATTGCGCCGCGCAGGCGGGGCTCGCGGTGGACGTGCACCCGCACATGCTGCGTCACTCCTTCGCGTCCCACGTGCTGCAGTCCTCGGGCGACCTGCGCGCGGTGCAGGAGATGCTGGGGCACGCGAGCATCGCCTCGACCCAGGTGTACACGCACCTCGACTTCCAGCACCTCGCCAAGGTCTACGATGCGGCCCATCCCCGCGCGCGCCGCGCCAGGACCAAGGGCAAGGCCAAGGGCTGACGTGGCGGGATCGGGCATCACGCCGGTGACGGTGCTCACCGGATTCCTCGGCAGCGGCAAGACCACCCTCCTCAACCGCTGGCTGCACGACCCGCGCTTCGCCGATACCGCGGTGCTCGTGAACGAGCTGGGCGAGATCGCCATCGACCACGCGCTCGTGCGCCAGGCGAGCGAGCGCATCGTCGTCATGGCCGGCGGCTGCATCTGCTGCCGCGCCGCGGGAGACGTGGTGCGCGCGCTGCGCGAGCTGCACTTCCAGCGCGTCGAGGGCGCCATTCCCGACTACAAGCGCGTGGTGATCGAGACCACCGGGCTCGCCGATCCGGCGCCGCTGCTCGCCACGCTGGTGGAGATGCCGGTCATGGCCGCGCGCCACACGCTCGCCGGCGTGGTGACGGCGGTGGACGCCGAGTTCGGGCTGGAGGACCTCGACAAGCACGCGGAAGCGCTCAAGCAGGCGGCCATGGCCGACCGCCTCGTGATCACGAAGGCCGACCGCGTGACCGAGGCGAGGCTGCGGCAGCTCGAATCGCGCCTCGAGGCGCTCAATCCCGGCGCGCGCCGCATCCGCTCGCGCAACGGCGACGCCGATCCCTCGCTCCTCCTCGACGCGGGACTCTATCGCGGCGAAGGGCTCGCGAGCGATGCGCGCGGGTGGCTCAACGCCGGCGCCTACCGCCACGTCGGCGCGAGCGCCGCGGCGCACGACCCGCGAGTCACGTCGTTCGTGTGGACGCGCGAGGAACCCTGCGCCTGGGAGGACGTCGAATCGGCGTTGGAGACGCTCCTCGAGCTTCGCGGCAACCGCATCCTGCGGATGAAGGGCCTGGTGAACGTGGCCGGGGAAGACGCCCCGCGCGCCATCCACGCCGTGCAGCACACGTTGTATCCTTTCGCGCGCCTGCCGGCGTGGCCCGACGAGGACCGCCGCACGCGCGTCGTATTCATCGGCAGCGGCCTCGACGAGCGCGAAGTGGCCGGCGTGCTGGAATCATTCCTTCCGAGGTAATCAATGGCAGCGACCGCCGAAAGCAAGGATCTCGTCCCCGTCACCATCCTCACCGGGTTCCTCGGCGCGGGCAAGACCACGCTCCTCAACCGCATCCTCACCGAGCAGCACGGCGAGAAGATCGCCGTGATCGAGAACGAGTTCGGCGAGGAGGGCGTGGACAACGACATCCTCGTCGAGGACCGCGAGGAGCAGATCGTCGAGATGAACAACGGGTGCCTCTGCTGCACGGTGCGCGGCGACCTCGTGCGCATACTCGGCGACCTCGGGAAGAAGAGGAAGCAGGGCAAGATCCGCTTCGACCGCGTCATCATCGAGACGACGGGGCTCGCCAATCCCGGCCCCGTCGCGCAGACGTTCTTCATGGACGAGGCGATCCACGACCAGTACCTCCTGGACGCTGTGGTCACGGTCGTGGACGCCGCCCACGCGGACCGGCAGCTCGACGAGCACGACGAAGCGCGCCGCCAGGTGGGGTTCGCCGATCGCATCCTCATCTCCAAGGCGGACCTGGTCGAGGACGCGAAGGTCGAGGAGCTCACGCGGCGCCTGCGGCAGATGAATCCGCGCGCGCAGCAGAAGAAGGTCCACTTCGGCAATGCCGACATCAAGGAGATCCTCGACATCCGCGGCTTCAACCTCAACGCCGCGCTCGACGTCGATCCGCAGTTCCTCACGAGCGACTACCACGAGCACAACGACGAGGTGACGTCGTTCGTCTGGAAGGACCCGCGCCCGATGCACATGGAGAAGATCGAGACCTTCCTGTCGCTGATGGTGCAGAACTACGGCGAGGACCTGCTGCGCTACAAGGGGGTGCTGAACGTCCAGGGCGAGCCGCGCCGCATGATCTTCCAGGGCGTGCACATGCTCATGGGCGGCACGCCCGGCAAGCCCTGGGAGCCCGGCGAGAAGCGCGAGAGCGTGATGGTCTTCATCGGCCGCAAGATCCCGCGGCGGCTCTTCGAGGAAGGCCTGGCCTACTGCATCGCCTGACGCAAGCCCCTGCCTGCCGGGGCCGTCGCGGGCTATACTGGCCGGTAAAATTCGTTTCATAGAGCGCACCAAGTTGGCAGCTCCGGCTTCCGGACCCTCGACCGCGGGCGGCATTCGTGCCGTACGCCCCGTCTCGCGCATCGGAAGCGAGGAATACCACTCGGCGGTCCTGCCCTGCGCCCAGGAGGCGGCGGTGCTCTACGCCGCCAACCATCCCGACGCCGCGATCTCGATCCTCAAGGCGGAAACGAAGGACCCCATGGGCCGCAACAACAAGCAGGCGTGGCTCATGCTGTTCGACCTCTACCAGATCGCGCGCGACCGCGAGGAGTTCGACGCGCTCTCGATGCTGTTCACGGTCAAGTTCGAGCAATCGCCGCCCGCCTGGGCCGACGGCGACGAGAGCGCCGCGGATCCGCGCCGCGGCCAGAGCCGCGAGCGCAAGGACTTCTTCGCGCTGAAGCCCCATGGCGACGAGCTGGCGGGCGAGGCCGACAAGCTCGTGGCCTTCGCCGAGACCCACGGCTCGGTGCGCATCGACTTCGGAAAGGTCAGCGCGATCTCGGCCGCCGACGCGGACAAGCTCGCGCAGTCCCTGCAGCGCCTGCGCAAGAAGTCGATGCCGATGTGGTTCAACAACGTCGAGCCGCTCGAAGGCGCGCTGCGCGCCGCGTTCAACGAGAAGGCCGGCGACACGCAGAAGGCGTTCTGGCACCTGCTCTTCGAGCTCTACATCCTCCAGGGCAAGGCGCAGGCGTTCGAGGACCTCGGGCTCGAGTTCGCCATGGCGTACGAGATGTCGCCGCCCAACTGGGAGGTCTACGTCAACAAGGTCACCGCGGAGTGGGAGAAGCAGTCGCCGGCCGCGAAGGCGGCGGCGAAGGCCGCGGCCGTCGGCACGGCGACCGGCACCTACGCCGCCAGGCCCGACGCCGAAGCCGGCTTCTCGCTGAAGGGCGTGCTGTCGGCGGCGAGCGCCAACCAGGTCGCGGAACTGGGCGGGCACGCGGCCTCGCGCCAGGAGGTCGTGGTGGACATGGCGAAGGTCATGCGCATCGACTTCGGGTTCACGGCGGCGTTCTTCGACGCGATCAAGGCCATCCAGCTCGCGGGCAAGCGCGTCATCCTCACCAACCTCTCCGAGCTCAACGCGGCACTTCTCGAGGCGCTCGGGGTCAACCGGTACGCGATCCTCGTCCGGCGCAAGTCCACCTGAATTCCCGCGGTTGAAATCGCGGATTTCGCCGGAATCTCCATCCGGTCCGTGCTATCAGCCCCCTCCATGAGCCCCGAACCTGCGCAGTTCCATGGCACCACCATCGTTTCCGTCCGGCGCGGGGAGCGCGTCGCCATGGGCGGCGACGGCCAGGTGACGCTCGGCAACGTCGTCGTCAAGGCCACCGCCCGCAAGGTGCGCCGGCTCTACCAGGAGCGCATCCTCGCCGGTTTCGCCGGCGCGACGGCCGATGCGTTCACGCTTTTCGAGCGCTTCGAGGCCAAGCTGGAGAAGCACCAGGGCAACCTGCTGCGCTCGGCGGTGGAGCTCGCCAAGGATTGGCGCACCGACCGCATGCTGCGGCGCCTCGAGGCGATGCTCGCGATCGCGGACCGGACGTCCTCGCTCATCATCACCGGCACGGGCGACGTGCTGGAGCCCGAGCTCGGCCTGCTCGCCATCGGCAGCGGCGGCGGCTATGCGCAGGCCGCGGCGCTCGCCCTGCTGCAGGAGTCGCAGCTCGAGCCCGCGGAGATCGTGAAGCGCGCGCTCACCATCGCGGGCGACCTCTGCATCTACACGAACCAGAACCACGTGATCGAATCCCTGTGAACGCACCCGTTACGAGCCCGGCCGCGACGCCGGAGCCGCGCTCCATGATGACGCCGCAGGAGATCGTCCACGAGCTGGACAAGTTCATCGTGGGCCAGGCGCAGGCCAAGCGCGCCGTGGCCATCGCGCTGCGCAACCGCTGGCGCCGCGCGCAGGTGCCCGAGCCGCTGCGCACCGAGATCACGCCGAAGAACATCCTGATGATCGGTCCCACGGGCGTGGGCAAGACCGAGATCGCGCGCCGCCTCGCGCGGCTCGCGAACGCGCCGTTCATCAAGGTGGAGGCGACGAAGTTCACCGAGGTCGGATACGTCGGCCGCGACGTGGACACGATCATCCGCGACCTGGTCGAGATGGCGGTCAAGAACACGCGCGAGCAGGAGATGGGCAAGGTGCGCGTGCGCGCGCAGGACGGGGCCGAGGAGCGCGTGCTCGACGCATTGCTTCCCGGCGTGCCTGCGCGCGAAGGCAGCGAGGCCAACGAGACGCGCCAGCGCTTCCGCAAGATGCTGCGCGAGGGCAAGCTCGACGACAAGGAAATCGAGATCGACGTGGCGCAGGGCGCGCCGAACATGGAGATCCTGGCGCCGCCCGGCATGGAGGAGCTCACGCAGCAGATCCAGGGCATGTTCGCGAACATCGGCGGCGGCCGGCGCAAGCGCCGCACGCTGCGCATCCGCGAGGCGCTGCGCCTGCTCGGCGACGAGGAAGCGGCCCGGCTCGTGAACGAGGACGAGATCCGCACGAAGGCGGTGCGCGCGGCCGAGCAGGACGGCATCGTCTTCATCGACGAGATCGACAAGATCGCGAGCCGCGGCGAGCTGCAGGGCGCGGACGTCTCGCGCCAGGGCGTGCAGCGCGACCTGCTGCCGCTCGTCGAGGGGACCTCGGTCACGACCAAGTACGGCATGATCCGCACCGACCACATCCTCTTCATCGCGAGCGGCGCCTTCCACCTGTCGAAGCCTTCGGACCTCATCCCCGAGCTGCAGGGAAGGCTGCCGATCCGCGTGGAGCTCTCCAGCCTCTCGGTGGACGACTTCGTGCGCATCCTCACCGAGACGGATGCCTGCCTCACGCACCAGTACCAGGCGCTCATGCGAACGGAAGGCGTCGCCCTCGACTACACGCCCGATGGCGTGCGGCGGCTGGCCGAGATCGCGTATTCGGTCAACGAGCGCACCGAGAACATCGGCGCGCGCCGGCTCTACACCGTGATGGAAAAGCTGCTCGAGGACGTTTCCTTCGATTCCGGCCGCAACGCGAAGGCGATCACGATCGACACCGCCTACGTCGACGCGCGCCTGGGCGGGCTCGCCAGGAGCGAGGACCTCGCCCGCTACGTCCTGTAGCGATGCGCGCGGCGCTCGCGGCCTGCGCCGTCATCGCCGCCGGGTGCGCGCACCCGCTCGCCCCGGCCCCCGATGACGCCGCCGCGGTCATCGCGGCCGAGCGCGCATTCGCCGCCGAATCGGTGCGCACCGACATGCGCAGCGCGTTCCTCGCGCATTTCGCCGAAGACGGGGTGCTGCTGCGCGGCGGCTGGGTCAACGCGCGCGAGGTGCTGCAGGGCGGGGCGCCTCCGGCCGTGACGCTCGACTGGGCGCCGCAGCACGTGGAAGTGGCCCGCTCGGGCGAGCTCGCGCTGTCCACCGGTCCCTGGATTCGCACCAGCCGCGCGCGCCCCGACGCACCGGCCGCGCATGGCCACTTCGTCTCCATCTGGCGGCGGCAGGACGATGGCGCGTGGAAGGTCGAAGCGGACCTCGGCATCTCGCATCCGCCGGGTGCCGAGCAGGCCACGGTCGAGGTGGTCCAACCGCCCGAGGCCACGCGCGCCGGCGAAACGCTCGATCGGGCCGAGATGCGCTTCGTCGCGGCGTCGCTGCGAAATGGAGCGCATGCGGCGTACGAGGAGCACGCGTTGCCGCGCCTGCTGCTGTATCGCGAGGGCCGCGCACCGGTTCGCGGCAAGGCCGCGGCGCTCGCGTCCGGCGCGCTCACCGGCGACAAGGTGCTGTGGTTCGCCGACGGCCTCGACATGTCGCGCTCGGGGGAGTTCGGCTACGTGCGCGGCAGTTACGCCGCGGCCGCGGACCCGGCGCGCGTGGCGGGCCATTTCCTGCGCGTGTGGCGGCGCGAGGGCGACGGCTGGGGCATCGCCCTCGACGTGG
>DASTGG010000365.1:0-10297 GCA_035719385.1 Usitatibacter sp. | reverse complement strand
CGGGGGGGGGGGCGTCCCGGGGGTGCGTCCCCGGGTTGGCGGACGAGGTGCGCGTCATCTACGTGTCGCCGCTGAAGGCGCTGTCGGCGGACATCCACAAGAACCTCGCCGAGCCGCGGCGCGAGATCCGCGCGATCGCCGAGGACATGGGCTATCACGGCGCGAAGATCACCGCGGCGGTGAGGAGCGGGGACACGCCGCAGGTCGAGCGCGCGGCGATGCTGCGCACGCCGCCGCACATCCTCGTGACGACACCCGAGTCGCTCTACCTGCTGCTCACCGCCGAGCGCTCGCGAAGGATGCTCGCCACGGCGCGCGTCGTGATCGTGGACGAGATCCACGCGGTCCTGCAGTCGCGGCGCGGCGCGCATCTCGCCCTCACGCTCGAGCGCCTCGACCACGTCTGCGGCCGCAAGCTGCAGCGCATCGGACTTTCCGCCACGCAGAAGCCCATCGAGGAGGTCGCGAAGTTCCTCACGAACGAGCCCTGCACGATCGTGGACCGCGGGCACAAGCGCAAGATGGACCTCGCGGTCGAAGTCCCGGGCTCGCCGCTCGAGGCGGTGATGTCGCACGAGGTCTGGCGCGAGATCTACGACCGGCTGGTGCAGCTCATCGAAACGCACCGCACGACGCTCATCACCGTCAACACGCGCCGCCTCGCCGAGCGCATGGCGCACCAGCTCTCCGAGCGCCTCGGCACCGAATACGTCGCCGCGCACCACGGCAGCCTCGCGAAGGAGGCGCGCCTCGATGCCGAGCATCGCCTGCGCGAGGGCCGGCTCAAGGTGCTCGTCGCCACGGCCTCGCTCGAGCTGGGCATCGACATCGGCCACGTCGATCTCGTCTGCCAGATCTCGTCGCCGCACCGCATCGCCACCTTCCTGCAGCGCATCGGCCGCTCGGGGCACACGATCAAGGGCGTGCCCAAGGGGCGCATCTTCCCGCTCACGCGCGACGATCTGGTCGAGTGCGCGGCGATGGTCCGCGCGGTGGCCGACGGCGAGCTCGATCGCGTGACGGTTCCCGACGCGCCGCTCGACGTGCTCGCGCAGCAGGTCGTGGCCGAAGTCTCCGCCGAGGAGGAGTGGGACGAGCAGGCGCTCTTCGACCTCGTGCGCCGTGCGTACCCGTACCGCCACCTCGCGCACGACAAGTACCTGGAAGTGGTGGAGATGCTCGCCCGCGGCTTCGCGACGAAGCGCGGCCGGCGCGCGGCGCAGGTCCACTACGACAGCCTCAACCGGAAGCTTCGCGCTCGCAAGGGCTCGCGCATGAACGCCATCCTCAACGGCGGCGCGATTCCCGAGGTGTTCGACTACAAGGTGATCCTCGAGCCGGAGGGCCACGTGGTCGGCACGGTGAACGAGGACTTCGCGGTCGAATCGCTCCCCGGCGACGTGTTCCAGCTCGGCAACACGTCCTGGAAGATCCTCAAGATAAATGCGGGCACCGTGCGCGTGGCCGACGCGAAGGGCCAGCCCCCGTCGATGCCGTTCTGGCTGGGCGAAGCGCCGGCACGCAGCGACGAGATGAGCGCCGCGGTGTCGCGGTTGAGGGCGGCGGTCGATCGCCTGCTGCCCGCGCCGGCCGCACCGCGCAGGCAAGACGATCTCGAGCCCGCGATCCGCATGCTCGAGCAGGAGTACTTACTCTCGCACCACGCCGCCTCGCAGGTCGCGGTTTACCTCGGCGAGGCGAAACGCGCGTTGGGCGTCGTGCCGACGACCGATGCGATCGCGCTCGAGCGTTTCTTCGACGAGTCGGGCGGCATGCAGCTCGTGCTCCACGCGCCCTTCGGCAGCCGCGTCATGCGCGCGTGGGGTCTAGCGCTGCGCAAGAAGTTCTGCCAGGGCTTCAATTTCGAGCTGCAGGCGGCGGCGACGGAGGAAGGCCTCATCCTCTCGCTCAGCACGGTGCATTCGTTCCCGCTCGAGGAGGTGTTCCGCTACCTCAACCCGGACACCGTCCGCGAGACGCTCACGCAGGCGATCCTGCAGTCGCCCATCTTCGAGACGCGCTGGCGCTGGGCGAGCACCATGGCGCTCGCCGTGCCGCGCAATCGCGGTGGCGCGCGCGTGCCGAACCAGCTGCAGCGCATGTTCAGCGAGGACGTGCTGCAGGCCGTGTTCCCCGACGCGGTGGCCTGCCAGGACAACCTCCAGGGTGCACGCGAGGTTCCGGACCATCCGCTCGTGAACCAGGCGCTGCGAGACGCGCTCGAGGAAGCGGTCGACGCGAACGGCCTCGAGCACCAGCTGCAGCGCCTCCATGCGGGCGAGATCGTCGCGGTCGCGCGCGACACGCCCGAGCCTTCGGTCCTCTCGCACGAGCTGCTCAATTCCGCCGTGTATACGTTCCTCGACGACGCGCCGCTCGAGGAGCGCCGCACGCGTGCCGTGTACACGCGGCGCACCACCGATGTGCGCAGCGCCGACGACCTCGGCGCGCTCGACGCCGCGGCGATCCAGCGCGTGCGCGAGGAAGCCTGGCCCATCGCGCGCAACGCCGACGAGATGTACGACGCGCTCATGGTCGCGGGCTTCATCCGCGAGACGGAGCTCGCGCCGCATTGGCCCGCCTTGTTGAACGAGCTCGGCCCGCGCGCGGTCAGGCAGGGCGACGCATGGCTCGCGCTCGAGCGCAAGGACGACGAGCCCATCGACCTCGTGGCGAGCCGGCTGGAAGTGCTCGGGCCGGTCGAGGAGTCATCCCCCGCGCTGCAACTCGCTTCGTCGCCCCGGACGCCGCAACGCGGCAGCGCCTGCCCCGGCAATCCTCAAGCCGGGGGTCCGGGGCCCAATCCCGCCGACGTCTCCTCCATCCTCCTCCACCTCGAAGGCCAGGGCCGCATCCTGCGCGGCCGCTTCACGCCCGGCGCATCCGGGATCGAATGGTGCGACCGCCGCCTGCTCGCGCGCATCCATCGCTACACGCTGAGCCGGTTGCGCGCGGAGATCGAGCCCGTCACCGCCGCCGACTTCCATCGCTTCCTCGTGCACTGGCATCACGTCGCGGGCGAAGACCAGTTGCACGGCGCGGAAGGCCTCGCCGCCGCGGTCGAGCAGCTCGAGGGCTTCGAGCTTGCCGCCACCGCCTGGGAGCACGACGTGCTGCCCGCGCGCGTCGCCGACTACGGCGCCGAGCTCATCGACCAGCTCTGCTTCAGCGGGCGCGTGACCTGGGGCCGCATCACGCCGGGCAGCAAGGCGCCGCTCAAGACGACACCGATCGCGCTGCTGATGCGCGAGCACGCGGTGCATTGGGCGCCTGAAATCCCGGCGCAGCCTGAAAACCCTTCGCTGAGCTCGGAGGCGCAAACCGTTCGCGACGCCCTCGCGCGCCGCGGCGCTTCCTTCTTCCATGAAATGGTCGCGGCGAGCGGACTGCTGCCGGCGTTCGTCGAACGCGCGCTCGCCGAGCTGGCGGGCGCGGGTCTCGCGACGGCCGACAGCTTCGCGGGCCTGCGCGCCCTCCTCGCGCGCCAGGACAAGCGCCGCGCGCTGGTGCAGGCGGCCGGCCGCTGGTCGCTTCTCGTCGCACCCGCGCCGGCGGATGCCCAGTCACCCGAGGCCAGCGCGCAATCCCCCGGGAACATCGACCACATCGCCCGCACGCTCCTCAAGCGCTACGGCGTCGTGTTCCGCTCGCTGCTGCAACGCGAGACGCGACTGCCGCCGTGGCGCGACCTGGTGCGCGTCTATCGCCGCCTCGAGGCGCGCGGCGAGATTCGCGGCGGGCGCTTCGTGGCCGGCTTCGGCGGCGAGCAGTTCGCCGCGTCCGATGCGGTGGGCCGCCTGCGCGCCGTGCGCAAGATGGAGAAGGTGGGCGAGATGGTCGCGATCTGCGCCGCCGACCCGCTCAACCTCGTGGGCATCCTCACGCCCGAATCGCGCGTGCCCGCGATCCACACCAATCGCATCCTGCTCGCGGACGGCCTGCCGGTCGCCGCACTCGAGGCCGGCGAGCTGCGCCGGCTCGCATCGACCCCGATGACCGACGAGCAATTGCTCGCTCTCCTCACGCGTCGCATCCCCCGCCACGGATTCAGCCTGCACCCGCGCGTGCCGCGGGGCCGCGAGGCGAAGGCCCTCGCGAACCGCACGCTCCACTAGCCCGAACGGCTACTGGGAGCGATGCGATCGGATTGACACGTCCGCATGCGGGATGCAATCTGGGCATCCCCGCGAGCGCGTCGTGCAGGGAGGCGCCAATGTGCAACCTCTACGCGAAGACCGACCCGATCGTTTACGAATCGCGCTCCCGCACGCTTCGCATCCACGGCGCCGTCACCAGCATCCGCCTCGAGAACATGGTGTGGGATGTGCTTTCGGAGCTCGCCGCCGAAGAGGGCATGACGACGAATCACCTCATCGCCACGCTCCACGACGAGATGCTCGGCCACCTGGGCGAGGTCTCGAACTTCGCCTCGTTCCTGCGCATCACCAGCCTGCGATACCTGCGCCTCAAGCGCGACGGCTCCGCGGGCCATGCCGCGCCGCCTGCGGTGAGTAGCCGGCTACTACGCCGGGTCCAATGAAGTAACTGGCTATTACCCGGTACGCCCGGCGCGGGCGTACATAGTTCATTCGCACTTCATCGAGGGGAGGCGCGCATGGGCAAGGTGATTCCCGTCGTTCCGGTGGACTCGGGCGAAGCGGCTCGCGGCAGCGCCACGCGGCTGGACCTGCCGCTCACGCGACGCGAGTTCCTCAAGGGTTCCGGCATCCTCATCGGCACCATCGCCGCCGGCAGCGCGCTGTCCGCGCTCGCGCCATCGAGGGTCTGGGCGGTCGAGCTGAAGACCCTTTCCCAGGGCGAAGGCACGGCGCTCATGAAGATGGCGCGCGTGCTCTATCCGCACAAGCGCCTGGACGACTCGGTGTACGCGCTCGTGGCGAAGGACCTCGACGCCGACGCGTCGGCCGATCCGAAGAAGGCGCAACTGCTGAAGGACGGCGTCGCCGCGCTCGACAGGCAGGCGGGCGGCAGCTTCGCGAAGGCCGGCGCCGCCAGGCAGCTCGCCGCGGTGAAATCGATGCAGGGCCAGCCGTTCTTCGAGGCGGTGCGCGGCAAGTGCATCACGTCGCTCTACAACAACGACCTGGCGTTCGCGAGCTTCGGCTACGAGGGCGCCTCGTGGGACAAGGGCGGATACATCCGGCGCGGATTCCAGGACATCAAGTGGCTGCCCAATCCGCCGGCCGACATCAGCCCGAAGCCCTTCGCGTAGCCCCGAGGAGACCGACATGGCCAGGTTCGATTCGAAGGACGATTCAGCGGTCGTGGTGATCGGCTCCGGCGCGGGCGGCGGCACGCTCGCGAACGAGTTGTGCCAGAAGGGCGTGAAGGTGGTGCTCCTCGAGGCCGGCTCGCGGCAGTCGCCCGCGACTTTCGTGAACGACGAGTGGCAGTCCTTCTCGCAGCTCGCATGGCTCGATCCGAGGACGACCTCGGGCACGTGGAGGGTCGCGAAGGACTTCCCCGGCCTGCCCGCGTGGATCTGCAAGACGGTGGGCGGGTCCACGGCTCACTGGGCGGGCGCGTCGCTGCGCTTCCAGGAGCACGAGTTCAAGGCGAAGACCACGTACGGCGAGGTGAAGGGCGCCAACCTGCTCGACTGGCCGCTCACTTTGCAGGAGCTCGAGCCGTACTACGCCCGCGCCGAGGACAAGATGGGCGTGACGCGCACCAACGGCATCCCGGGACTGCCGGGCAACAACAACTTCAAGGTGATGTATGCGGGCGCGCGCAAGCTCGGCTACAAGGAGTGCCACACCGGCCGCATGGCGATCAACAGCGAGCCGCGCGGCGGCCGGGCCGCGTGCCTGCAGGTGGGCTTCTGTTTCCAGGGCTGCAAATCGGGCGCCAAGTGGTCCACGCTCTACGCCGAGATCCCGCAGGCCGAAGCGACCGGCAACCTCGACCTGCGGCCCGATTCCCAGGCGGTGCGCATCGAGCACAACGACGCCGGCAAGGTGACGGCGGTGGTCTATGTCGACCAGGACGGGAAGGAGCAGCGCCAGGCGGCGCGCGCCGTCTGCGTCGCCGGCAACTCGATCGAGACGGCGCGCCTGCTCCTGCTCTCGGCGTCGCCGAAATTCCCCGACGGGCTCGCGAACTCCTCCGGGCAGGTCGGGCGCAACTACATGCGGCACATGACGGGCTCGGTATACGCCGTGTTCAAGGAGCCGGTGCGCATGTACCGCGGCACGACGATGGCCGGCATCATCCAGGACGAGCAGGTCAACAACCCGAAGCGCGGATTCGTCGGCGGGTACGAGATGGAGACGCTCTCGCTCGGGCTGCCGTTCATGGCGGCCTTCCTCGACCCGGGCGCGTGGGGGCCGGACTTCACCTGGGCCATCGACCGCTATCCGAACATGGCGGGCATGTGGCTCGTCGGCGAGGACATGCCGCGCGAGACGAACCGCGTGACGCTCAACGCGAGCGTGAAGGACAAGCACGGGCTGCCGGTTCCCAACGTGCACTTCGACGACCACGACAACGACATCGCGATGCGCAACCACGCGTACACGCAGGGCGAGCACGTGTACAAGGCGGCGGGCGCGGTCAGGACGTTCCGCACGCCTCCCTACCCGTCGACGCACAACCTCGGCACGTGCCGGATGAGCGACAAGCCGCGCGACGGCGTCTGCAACAAGCACGGGCAGGCGCACGACGTCGCCAACCTGTTCATCTCCGACGGCAGCCAGTTCACGACCGGCGGCGGCGAGAACCCCACGCTCACGATCGTGACGCTCGCCATCCGGCAGGCCGACTACATCGCGAGCCAGATGTCCCAGGGAGCGATTTGATTTGATTCGATGCGATGGAGGAAACGATGGCAGCGAAGAAAGTGCTGGAGCTGGTAGGCGATTTCGTCGAGGACTACGAGGCGATGGTCCCGTACCAGATGCTGGTGATGGCGGGCCACGCGGTGGACACCGTCTGCCCGGGCAAGAAGGCGGACGAGTACGTGAGCACGGCGATCCACGATTTCGACGGTGCCCAGACGTACAGCGAGAAGCCGGGGCACCGCTTCACGCTGAGCGCGACGTTCGCGGACGTGCGCCCCGAGCAATACGACGCCTTGCTGATCCCGGGCGGCCGCGCGCCCGAGTACCTGCGCCTGGAGCCGAAGGTGCTCGAGTTGACGAAGCATTTCTTCGCGGCGAAGAAGCCGGTCGCCGCCGTCTGCCACGGCGTGCAGATCCTCGCCGCCGCCGGCGTGTTGAAGGGCCGCACGGCGACGGGGTATTACGCGTGCCGCCCGGAGATGGAGCTCGCGGGGGCGACGTTCAAGGACCCGGGGCTCACGGGCGCGGTGACCGATGGCAATCTCGTCACCGCCGTGGCGTGGCCGGCGCACCCCGCGTGGATCGCGGCCTTCCTGAAGGTTCTCGGCACGCGCATCGTCACGGCCGAATCCGCGGCCCGGGAGCCGGTCCCCGCGAATTGACCGGCTAACGCGGCTCGCGCATCTCGATGCGCGAGCCGTCGGCGACCTTGTCCGACGGATAGACGATCACCGTATCGCCCGCGGCGAGGCCCTTGGCGACCACGGCCTCGACGCCGTTGCGCATCGCGACGTCGACCGGCCGCTTGGCGGCGCGCTTCCCATCCACGAGGAAGACGGCCCAGCCGGCGCCTTCGCGGAAGATCGCCCCCACCGGAACCTTCAACGCATCTTCGAGGCGGTGCGTCACGATGTGCGCGTCCACGCGGAAGCCGTCGCCGACCGTCTGCACGCGATCGAGCGGCTCGACGAAATCGAGCACCACGTTCACGCGCTGCTCTTCCACGCCGAGCGCGGACACCTTCGTGAACGCCGCCGGCTCGACCAGGCGCACGCGCGCACCGAGCGGTGCCACGCCACGGCCGAGCTCGATGCGCGCCGCCATGCCGGGGCGGATCGCGACCGACTCCTGCGAGAGCACGTCGACCACGGCCTCGAGGCTGCGCGGGTCGGCGACCTCGAGCAGCGCGGCGCCGACCGCCACGACGCCCTCGCTTTCCTGAACGACGCGCAGCACGCTGCCGCTCACCGGGGAGCGCACGGCCCATGTCGAGCCCGATTCGGCGCCGCGATAGAAGCCCATGGCGACGCGCGCCTGCTCGAGCTCGTGGCGGCTCGCTTCCTCGGCGAACTGCGCGCCGTCGAGCGCGCGATCCTCCGTCTGCAGCGCAAGCGTCGCCTGCTCGAGCGCGGCGGGCGAGATGAATCCTTCGCCCTGCAGCCGCTTCTGGCGTGCGAGGTCGATGCGTGCCTGGTCGCGGCGCACCGTCACCCGCTTCGCTTCCGCCGCCGCGCGCTGGTGCTGCGCCTCGGCCGCGCCCAGCCGCGCGCGCAGCTCGCGCTCGGTGCGCGCATCGTGGAGCGCCGGCGGCGCGGGCGCGAGCACGGCCACCTCGTCGCCCCGCTTCACCACGTCGCCTGCGCGCAACCGGATGCGCTCGAGCCGGCCGGCGAGCGGCGCCGCGATCGTGTAGCGGTCGCGCACGCGCGTCTTGCCGTCGTCGCTCACCGCCTGCTCATAAGGGCCGCGCAGGACCCGTGCCGTTTCGACGGGTATGGGCACCGGCCGCAGCGCCCACGCGGCCACCGCCGCGATCCCCACGACCACGGCGCCCAGCACGACGGCGTTGGATTTCCTCATTCGCGTGTCTTCAGCACGGCGACGAGGTCGAGGCGGTTGATGCGCCCACGCACGACCATCGCGCTCGCCACGCCCGCGACGGCGATCACCGCTGCCGCGAGCAGGTAGGTTCTCGGATGGATCACCAGGGGAATCTCCATGACGTCATGCGGCATGAGGGCCAGCAGCAATGCCGCGAGCCCGAAGCCGGCGAGGAGCCCGACCGGGATCGCCACGCCGATCTCCAGCGCGAGCTCGCCCAGCAGCAGCACCGAGACCTCGCGGCGCGTGAAGCCGAGCACCCGAAGGCTCGCCAGCTCCCACGCGCGTTCGGAGAGCTGGATGCTCGCGTTGTTGTACACCACGCCGGCCGCGATCGTCGCCGCGAAACCCGCCATTACCGTCGTGAAGAAGAGCAGGTTGCGCGCCGATGTCGAGCGGAACGTCTCCAGCAGCGTGCGGCTGACGATCACCACCGCGGCGGCCGGCATGCCCTTCAGCGTGGCGAGGAGCCGCGGCTCCTCGTCGCGGTCCACGAGGAGCTGCGCCCCGGAAACCACGTCGCCGTCGCCTGCGAGCGTGTTGAGGTCGTCGAGCCGCATCCACGCGTTCATGCCGGCGATCTCGTTCACGAGCCCCGCGATGCGGACGTCGGCCGCGGCGCGCTTCCCGTCGAGGAGCTCGATGCCGATCGTGTCGCCGGGCCGCACCGCCAGGCGCTCGGCGAGCCGCGTGGTGAGCACCACGCCATCGGGCGACGGCGGCACGATGGCGAGCGCGTGGCCATCGACCGCACGCTGCAGCGATGCGTCGTCCTCGATGCCATTGACGATCGTGCGGTAGGTGCGATGCCCCGCGCGCAGCCGCACCGGCGTCATGCGCGACACTTCCGCCTGCCGCACACCGGGCAGGCGCGCGAGGTCGTGGCGCACGGAACGCACGACCGGCTGCACGAAGCCCACCTGCACGCCGCCGCGATTCGCGGAATTGAAGGTCACGTCCATGAAGCGGTCCACCGCATCCGACCAGAAGATGCCGGCCACCATGATCGCGCCCGCGCCGGCGATCCCGGCGACGGTGGTCGCGGCGCGCAGCGGCTTGCGCTCGAGGTTGCGCATCACCATGCGCTGCGACGGCGTGAGCAGCTTCGCGTAACCGAGGCGCTCGACCAGCAGCGGATGGAATTGCGCGGGCGCGGGCGGCCGCAGCGCCTCGGCGGGTCGCAGCCGCACCACGCCGCGGATCGCCGCGAGCGTGCCGCTCGCCGCCGCCACGAGCGCGATGGCCGCGCCCGCCAGGACGATCGCGGGCGGGATGAAGAAATCGAATTCGGGAAAGTGGAAGAAGCGCGTGTAGAGCTGCGTCATCGCGTGGCCGAACCACCAGCCGACGCCGATGCCGAACGCCACGCCGAGGAGGGCGATCGCCGCGGCGAACCGCAGGAAGTGCTCCGCGATGCGCCAGTCGTCGTAGCCCAGCGCCTTGAGCGCGGCGATCTCGGTGCGCTGCGTGTTCACGTGCCTGTGCAGCACCACGTTGAGGATGAACGCGGCCACCGCCAGCACGATCGCCGGCAGCACCGTGCCGAACACCTGCTGCTGGCTGATCTCCTGCGAAAGCAGCTTGTGCGAGATCTGCTCGTCGCGCCCGACCGCGCC
>DASTGG010000364.1:0-10588 GCA_035719385.1 Usitatibacter sp. | reverse complement strand
CCACGTCGAGTTCCTGCCCGTCTCCGAGCACCCCTTCGACGGCTCCTGGGGCTATCAGACGGTCGGCTATTTCGCCCCGACCAGCCGCTTCGGCACGCCGCAGGACTTCATGTACCTGATCGACCGCCTGCACCAGGCCGGGATCGGGGTGATCCTCGACTGGGTGCCGTCGCACTTCCCCGACGACCCGCACGGCCTCGCGCGCTTCGACGGCACGCACCTCTACGAGCACGCGGACCCGCGCAAAGGCTTCCACCCCGAGTGGAAGAGCAACATCTTCAACTACGGGCGCCACGAGGTGCGCGCGTTCCTCCTGTCGAGCGCGCTGTTCTGGCTCGACCGCTACCACGTCGACGGCCTGCGCGTCGACGGCGTCGCGTCCATGCTCTACCTCGACTACGGCCGCAAGCAGGGCGAGTGGATCCCGAACGTGTTCGGCGGCAAGGAAGACCTCGAGGCGATCGAGTTCCTGAAGCAGCTCAACATCGCGGTGGGCCGCGACTTCCCGGACACGCGCACCATCGCCGAGGAATCGACGTCGTGGCCGCAGGTGTCGCGCCCGGTCTTCGCGGGCGGCCTCGGCTTCTCGATGAAGTGGAACATGGGCTGGATGCACGACACGCTCGACTACATGGCCCACGACCCCATCCACCGCCGCTACCACCACGGCGAGCTCACGTTCTCGCTCTGGTATGCGTTCTCGGAGAACTTCGTGCTGCCGCTCTCGCACGACGAGGTCGTGTACGGCAAGCGCGCGCTCATCTCCAAGATGCCGGGCGACCGCTGGCAGCAGTTCGCCAACCTGCGCCTGCTGCTCGGCTGGATGTGGACGCACCCGGGCAAGAAGCTGCTCTTCATGGGCGGCGAGTTCGGGCAGTGGCGCGAGTGGCACCACGAGGGCCAGCTCGACTGGTGGCTCACGCAGTACGACGAGCACGCCGGGCTGCAGCGATGGGTCAAGGACCTGAACGCGCTCTATCGCGAGAACCCCCCGCTTCACGAGCAGGATTTCTCGCACGACGGCTTCCAGTGGGTCGACGGCAACGACTACGACAACAGCGTGCTCACGTTCCTGCGCTGGGCCGGGGAAGGCCCGCCCATCCTGGTCGCGGCGAACTTCACGCCGGTGGTGCGCGAGGGCTATCGCGTCGGCGTGCCGCTCGCCGGCGGCTGGCGCGAGATCCTCAACGGCGACGCGTCGGTCTACGGCGGCAGCGGCCAGGGCAACATGGGGCGCGTCGAGGCGCAGGACATGCCCTGGCACGGGCGCAGCCACTCGCTGTGCCTGCGCCTGCCCCCGCTCTCGGTGGTGGTGTTCAAGCCGGAGTCGGCTGAATGAGCGGGGCGGTGCGCGAAGCGCCGCCCGCGGCCACCGTCATCGAGGACGTGCTGCCGCAGGTGGACGGCGGGCGCTTCGCGATCAAGCGGGTAGCGGGCGAGGACGTCGTGGTGACCGCGAGCTGCTTCGCGCACGGCCACGAGCTCGTCGCGTGCGCCGTGCGCTATCGCGGCCCCGGCGACACGGCGTGGCGCGAGATGCCGATGGAGCCGCTGGGCAACGACGCGTGGCGTGCGGAGTTCTGCGTCGATCGCGTGGGGCGCTGGGAATATTGCATCGCGTGCTGGATCGACCGGCTCACGCATTGGCGCGACGATTTCGCGCGGCGCGTGGACGCGGACGACCTGCGGCTCGCCGCCCGCGTCGGGGCGGAGCTGGTCGCGCGCGCCTCCGCGCTCTGCAGCCGCGAGGACTGCGAGAAGCTCGACCCGTGGAGCCGCATCCTGCGCGAGGAGACGGACATCGAGCGGCTGCGCGCCGTCGCGCTCGACGAGAGCCTCTTCGCCCTCGCGCTCGCCAATGCGCCGCGCGACAACCTCTCGATGAGCCGCGTGCTCGGCATCTGGGTGGACCGCGAGCGGGCGCGCTTCAGCGCGTGGTACGAGCTCTTCCCGCGCTCGTGCAACCCGAACCCCGGCGTGCACGGCACGTTCGCCGACGTGGACGAGCGCCTCGACTCGATCGCCAGCATGGGCTTCGACGTGCTCTACCTGCCGCCCATCCATCCCATCGGCTACGAGAAGCGCAAGGGGAAGAACAACGCGACCGCCTCGGAGCCGGGCGACGTCGGCAGCCCCTGGGCCATCGGCTCGCGCGAAGGCGGCCATACCGCGGTCCACCCCGCGCTCGGCACGCTGCAGGACTTCCGCCACCTCGTGATGGCGGCACGCGCGCGCGGCATGGAGATCGCGCTCGACATCGCGTTCCAGTGCGCGCCGGACCATCCCTGGGTCGGCGAGCATCCCGAGTGGTTCAGGCACCGCCCCGACGGCACCATCCAGTACGCGGAGAACCCGCCGAAGAAATACCAGGACATCTACCCGCTCGACTTCGACAGCCGCGACTGGTGGGGCCTTTGGCAGGCGCTGCGCGACGTGATGCTCTTCTGGGTGAGGGAAGGCGTCCACGTCTTTCGCGTCGACAACCCGCACACGAAGCCGTTTCCGTTCTGGGAGTGGGTGATCGGGGAGGTCCGCCGCGCGCACCCCGACGCGATCTTCCTCTCCGAGGCCTTCACGCGCCCGCACGTCATGCACCGGCTCGCGAAGCTCGGCTTCACCCAGTCGTACACGTACTTCACGTGGCGCTCGAGCAAGTGGGAGCTCACGCAGTACTTCACGGAGCTCGCCAGGCATCCGTCGCGCGAGTACTTCCGCCCGAACTGCTGGCCCAACACGCCGGACATCCTCGCCGCGCAGCTGCGCAACGCGCCGCTGTCCTCGTTCCGCATCCGCTTCGTGCTCGCCGCCACGCTCGCGGCGAGCTACGGCATCTACGGGCCCGCTTTCGAGCTGGGCGAGAACCGCCCGCGCGACGAGCAGACCGAGGAGTACCTCGACTCGGAGAAGTACCAGCTGCGCCACTGGCACGTCACCCGCGGCGACAGCCTGGCGCCGCTCATGGCGCGCGTGAACCGCTTCCGCAGGGCGCACCCGGCGCTGCAGTCGGACTGGAGCCTCGCCTTCCACGCGGCGGACAACGAGGCGATCATCTGCTACTCCAAGCGCGCGGGCGACGACCGCGTGATCGTCGTCGTGAATCTGGACTGGTACCAGGCGCAGGGCGCGTGGATCCACCTCGACATGGACGCGCTCGACCTGGATCCCGACACGCCGTACACCGTGCGCGACGAGCTCACCGGCGAGAGCTACCGCTGGCACGGGGCGCACAACTACGTGATCCTCGACCCGAGCCGCACGCCCGGGCATATCCTGTCCGTGGCCCCCTGAACGATGGACGCGCGCACGCACACCGACCCCGTACCCGCCACGCTGGGCGACGACCCGCTGTGGTACATGGACGCGGTCATCTACCAGGTCCACGTCAAGGCTTTCTACGACTCGAACGGCGACGGCGTGGGCGACTTCCGCGGGCTCACGGAAAAGCTCGACTACATCCGCGACCTGGGCGTGAACACGATCTGGGTGATGCCGTTCTATCCCTCGCCGCTGCGCGACGACGGCTACGACGTCTCGGACTACGAGGGCGTGCACCCGCCCTACGGCACGGTGGCCGACTTCAAGCGCTTCGTGCGCGAGGCGCACGAGCGCGGCCTGCGCGTGATCACCGAGCTGATCATGAACCACACGTCCGACCAGCACCCGTGGTTCCAGGCCGCGCGCCGCGCGCCGCGCGACTCGGTGAAGCGCGACTACTACGTGTGGAGCGACGACCCGAACAAGTACGCCGGCACGCGCATCATCTTCACCGACACGGAGACCTCGAACTGGGCGTGGGACCCGGTCGCGCAGCAGCACTACTGGCACCGCTTCTTCAGCCACCAGCCCGACCTCAACTACGACAACCCCCACGTGCTGCGCGCGGTGCTGCGCACGATGCACTACTGGCTGGGCATGGGCGTCGACGGCTTCCGGCTCGATGCCATCCCGTACCTGGTCGAGCGCGAGGGCACGATCAACGAGAACAATCCGGAGACGCACGGGATCGTGCAGAAGATCCGCGCGGACCTGGACCGCAACTTCCCGGGCAGGATGCTGCTCGCGGAGGCCAACATGTGGCCGGAGGACGTGCGCCAGTACTTCGGCGACGGCGACGAGTGCCACATGTGCTACCACTTCCCGATGATGCCGCGGCTGTACATGTCGATCGCCATGGAGGACCGGTATCCGCTGGTGGAGATCCTCAACCAGACGCCCCCCATCCCGGCGAACTGCCAATGGGCGATCTTCCTGCGCAACCACGACGAGCTCACGCTGGAGATGGTGACCGACCGCGAGCGCGACTACATGTACCGCATCTTCGCCGACGACCCGCGCATGCGCGTGAACGTCGGCATCCGCCGGCGCCTCGCGCCGCTGATGGAGAACAGCCGCCCGAAGATCGAGCTCATCACCTTCCTGCTCATGACGATGCCCGGCGCGCCGATCCTCTACTATGGCGACGAGATCGGCATGGGCGACAACATCTACCTCGGCGACCGCAACGGCGTGAGGACCCCGATGCAGTGGAGCCCGGACCGCAACGCCGGCTTCTCGCGCGCGGACCCGCAGCGGCTCTTCCTGCCGCCCATCATGGACCCGGTCTACGGCTACCAGTCGGTGAACGTCGAGGCGCAGCTGCGCAGCTCCTCCTCGCTGCTGCACTGGACGCGCCGCCTCATCGCCACGCGCAGCCGCTACAAGGCCTTCGGCCGCGGCACCATCTCCTTCCTCGAGCCGGGCAACCGCAAGGTGCTCGCGTACATCCGCGAGTTCGAGGACGAGGCGATCCTGTGCATCGCCAACCTCTCGCGCGTGGCGCAGGCGGTGGAGCTCGACCTGGCGCGCTTCGAGGAGCGCGTGCCGGTGGACATCCTCGGCCAGGAGACCTTCCCGCCGGTGGGCAACCTGCCGTACCTGCTCACGCTCGCCGCCCACGGCTACTTCGCCTTCCGCCTCGCCAGGGACGCGCGCCCGCCCGCCTGGCACGAGGACCGCCTCACGCCCCGGCGCCTGCCCGTGCTGGTGCTCGCGCAGGGATGGGAGAAGGTGCTCGAAGGGCGCGTCGAGAACCCGAAGCCTTCCGACGTGTTCATCAACGTGACGCACGAGAAGCTGCGCGACCAGGTGCTGCGGCCGTACGTCATGACGCGGCGCTGGTACGCCGCCAAGGGCGACAAGGTGGACGACCTGCGCATGTCGCACGTGGCCGCCTGGAAGAGCGACACGGGCCTGTGGTACGCGGCGTTCCTCGACGTGCAGCTCGCCAACGGCGCCGCGCAGCGCTACTTCGTGCCCATGGGGGTGGAGTGGGAAACGCGCACCAACGATCCCTCGGAGACACTC
Organism: Usitatibacter sp.; assembly: GCA_035719385.1. Lineage (GTDB taxonomy): Bacteria > Pseudomonadota > Gammaproteobacteria > Burkholderiales > Usitatibacteraceae > Usitatibacter. The sequence continues at coordinate 5,245 of DASTGG010000364.1, read as the reverse complement.
GCCGCGGCCGCCATCGCCAAGGTGCGGTTCCGCGACCGCGTGGGGATCTTCTACGGCGCCTACGCGAATGCCGAGTTCGGCCGCGCGCTCGCCATCGCCATGGGCCGCGGCGAGGAGGTGCCCCTGGGCGACGGGCGGCTGCGCTTCCGCTCGACCGCGCTCTATCGCGAGCTCGAGGAGGCGGTGTGCGGCGAGGTGCGCGTGCCCGGCCTGGAGCAGAGCAACACCGGCGTCTTCTTCGGCAACCGGCTCTTCCTCAAGGGCTACCGGCGCATGCGCGTGGGCGTTAACCCGGAGCTCGAGCTCGGGCGCTTCCTCACCGAGAAATCGCCGTTCGCGAACATCGCGCCGCTCGTGGGCTACGCCGAGTACTTCGAGGACGGCGGCGGCGAGCCCATCACGCTCGCCGTGCTGCAGAAGTTCGTCGAGAACCAGGGCGACCTCTGGACGCTCACCCTCGAGCACCTCGGGCGCACGCTCTCCACGCCCCCGGCGACGGCGCAGCCCGGCACCGAGAACGCGCCCGAGGCGGCCGCGGCGGATTTCCACCTGAGCCGCATGTCCACGCTCGGCCGGCGCGTGGGCGAGCTGCACCGCGCGCTCGCCCGGCAGACCGGCGACCCGGCCTTCGATCCGGAACCCGTCACGGCGCGCGACGTCGCGACGTGGAAGACGCGCGTCGCGGCCGAGCTCGAGGAGACCTTCGAGCACATCGAGGGCCTGGCCGGCGACAAGCTGCACGAAGAGGTGGCGCCGCTGCTCGCCTCGCGCGACAAGCTGCGCCGGCGCATCCGCGACACGGCGCCGAAGCTCGGGCACCTCGCGAAGACGCGCTACCACGGCGACCTGCACATGGGCCAGGTGCTCGTGGCGCAGGACGACTTCATCATCGTGGACTTCGAGGGCGAGCCCGGCCGCACGCTCGAGGAGCGCCGCGCCAAGACGTGCGTCATGCGCGACGTGGCCGGCATGGTGCGCTCCTTCAGCTACGCGCATGCCGCGGCGATGCGCCGCGAGGCGCCCCCCACCGAAGGCCGCAAGCACCTGCTCGGCGACTGGGAGCGCGAGGCGGTGCGCTGCTTCCTCGAGGGCTATCGCGAGGCCACGCACGGCGTCGCATCGGTCCCGGAGGACGAGGCGTCGTTCCGCTCGCTGCTCGACCTGTTCCTGCTCGAGAAGGCGCTCTACGAGCTGCGCTACGAGATGGCGAACCGCCCGGACTGGGTGGACATCCCGCTGCGCGGGCTGCTGGAGCTCGCCGCGCGATGAAGGCCACCGTCATCCAGGCCACGCACGGCGGCTACGAGGTCTGGCGCGGCGCGCCGCACCCGCTCGGCGCCACCTGGGACGGCCAGGGCGTGAACTTCGCGATCTTCTCGCGCCATGCGGACAAGGTGGAGCTGTGCCTCTTCGACGAGGGCGGGCGGCGCGAGCTGCAACGCATCCCGCTGCGCGAGCGCACCGACTTCGTCTGGCACGGCTACCTGCCGCAGGTGCGCCCCGGCCAGCTCTACGGCTATCGCGTCCACGGGCCGTACCACCCGGAGAAGGGACACCGCTTCAACTCGCACAAGCTGCTGCTCGACCCGTACGCGCGCAGCATCGTGGGCGCGATCAAGTGGAGCGACGCGCACTTCGGCTACACCATCGGCCACAAGCGCGACGACCTCTCGCTCGACCGGCGCGACAGCGCCGCCGGCATGCCGAAATCGCAGGTGGTCGACACCGCTTTCAGCTGGGGCGACGACCGGCACCCGAACGTGCCCGCGAACGAGCGCGTCATCTACGAGATGCACGTCAAGGGATACACGAAGCGCCACCCCGACGTGCCGCCGCAGCTGCAGGGCACCTACGCGGGGCTCTGCACGCCGCAGGTGATCGACCACCTGAAGTCCCTGGGCGTCACGACGCTCGAGCTGCTGCCGGTGCACGCGTTCGTGGACGACCGGCCGCTCGTGCAGCGCGGCCTGGTGAACTACTGGGGTTACAACAGCATCGGCTTCTTCGCGCCGGAGCCGCGCTACGGCACGGGCAGCCCGGTGAACGAGTTCAAGACGATGGTGAAGACGCTGCACTCGGCCGGCATCGAGGTCATCCTCGACGTGGTCTACAACCACACGGGCGAGGGCAACGAGCACGGCCCCACGCTGTGCTTCCGCGGCATCGACAATTACTCGTATTACCGGCTGGGCGACGACAAGCGCTTCTCGGCGGACTTCACCGGCTGCGGCAACACGCTCGACCTGCGCAACCCGCGCGTGCTGCAGCTCGTCGTGGACTCGCTGCGCTACTGGGTCACGGACATGCACGTGGACGGCTTCCGCTTCGACCTCGCCACGACGCTCGCGCGCGACAGCCCGCACTTCGACCCGCTGTCCAACTTCTTCGCCGTGCTGCGCCAGGACCCCGTGCTGTCGCCGCGCCTGCTCATCTCCGAGCCGTGGGACCTCGGCTCCGGCGGGTACCAGGTCGGCAATTTCCCCCCCGGCTGGTGCGAATGGAACGACCAGTACCGCGACACCATGCGCGCGTACTGGAAGGGCGACGGCGGTCTCATCGGCGACTTCGCGCGGCGCCTCACGGGCTCGGCCGACCTCTTCGAGCACAACGAGCGCGGCCCCACGGCGAGCATCAACTTCATCACCGCGCACGACGGGTTCACGATGCACGACCTCGTCTCCTACAACGAGAAGCACAACGAGGACAACGGCGAGGAGAACCGCGACGGCAACAACAACAACCTGTCGTGGAACTACGGCGTCGAGGGACCGGCGGACGACGCGGAGATCGTGGTGCTGCGCGAGCAGCAGAAACGCAACCTCCTCGCCACGCTGCTGCTGTCGCAGGGCGTGCCGATGGTCCTGGCCGGCGACGAGGTGGGCCGCACGCAGAAGGGCAACAACAACGCCTACTGCCAGGACAACGAGCTCACCTGGCTCGACTGGTACTGGGACGACAACCGCTGGCGCCTGCTCAACTTCACCAAGCGCCTGATCGCGTTCCGGCGCGAGCACCCGCTCTTCCGGCGCCGCGACTTCTTCCACGGCGTCGTGGTGGGCGACAACACGCGCAAGGACGTCGAGTGGATCAAGCCCGACGGGCAGGAGATGACCACGGAGGAATGGGAGAAGGACTTCGCGCGCTGCCTCGGCATGTGGCTGAACGGCGAAGGCCTGCCCGAGACCGATGCCCGCGGCCACCTGCTGCAGGACGACAGCTTCCTCGTGCTCTTCAACGCGCACCACGACCGCATCGACTTCCACCTGCCCGATGCAGGCGACGGCAGCACCTGGTGGCCCGAGATCGACACCGGGTTCGAAACCGGCGTGCCGCGCTCGGAGCTCTTCAAGCCGGCTTCGACCTATCCCCTGCAGGGACGCTCGCTCGTCATACTGCGCCAACTGCTGCCGACGCCGACGTGAAGCGCGCGCACACCATGCCGTTCGGCGCGGAATACGCGGCGGACGCCACGCGCTTCCGCTTGTGGGCACCGGCCTGCCCGCGCGTCGACCTGCGCGTCGGCCACGACGCGCGCGTGCGCACGCTGCGGATGGAGCGGCAGCGCGGCGGCTGGCACGAGCTGCGCCTGGAGGGCGTGGAGGCCGGCGATCCCTACGCGTTCGTGCTGCCCGACGGCAGCGCCGTGCCCGACCCCGCCTCGCGAAGCAACCCCTGGGACGTGAACGGGCCCAGCGCCGTCGTCGACCCGCGCGCGTTCGACTGGGACGATGGCGACTGGAAGGGCCGGCCGTGGAACGAAGCGGTGGTCTACGAGCTGCACGTGGGCACCTTCACGCGCGAGGGAACGTTCGCCTCGGCCATCGGCAAGCTCGACCATCTCGCCGCCACGGGCATCACCGCCATCGAGCTGATGCCGCTCGCGGACTTCGCCGGCGAGCGCAACTGGGGATACGACGGGGTGCTGCCCTTCGCGCCGGACCGCGCCTATGGGACGCCGGACGAGCTCAAGCGCCTCGTGGCCGCCGCGCACCGGCGCGGGCTCATGGTGATGCTCGACGTGGTCTACAACCACTTCGGCCCCGAGGGGAATTACCTCTCGAAATACGCGCCGCACTTCTTCAACCCGGCGCACCAGACGCCCTGGGGCGCGGCGATCAATTACGACGGCGCGCGCTGCGCGACGGTGCGCGATTTCTTCGTGCACAACGCGCTTTACTGGCTCGAGGAGTACGCCTTCGACGGGCTGCGGCTCGATGCCGTGCACGCGATCATGGACGATTCGGCGCGGCACGTCGTCATGGACATCGCCGCCGCGATGGGCCGGCTGGCCCGCCCGAACACGCACCTCGTCCTCGAGAACGACGCGAACCTCGCCCGCTTCCTCGACGGCAGCGCCGGGGCGCGCGCCACGGCGCAATGGAACGACGATGCTCACCATGCGATCCACGTGCTCGTGACGGGGGAGAAGGACGGCTATTACGCCGACTACGCCGACGATCCCGCGCGCCACCTCGGCCGCACGCTGGCCGAAGGGTTCGCCTACCAGGGCGACGCGTCGCGGCACCGCGATGGCGCGAAGCGCGGCGAGCCCTCCCGTCATCTGCCGCTTCCCGCGTTCGTGGATTTCCTGCAGAACCACGACCAGGTCGGCAACCGCGCGCTGGGCGAGCGCCTCACGGCGATCGCGAAGCCCGAGGCGCTGAGGCTGGCGGTCGCCACGCTGCTGCTCGCGCCGTCGGTGCCGCTCATCTTCATGGGCGAGGAATTCGGCTCGCGCACGCCGTTCCTCTTCTTCTGCGACTTCCACGGCGAGCTCGAGCGCGCGGTGCGCGAGGGGCGGCGCAAGGAGTTCGCGTCGTTCGAGCGCTTCCGCGACGCCCGGGCGCGCGAGCGCATTCCGGACCCGGGCGCCAAGGCGACGTTCGAGGCGTCCCGCCTGGACTGGGACGACCTGGATGAGCCCGCGCATGCGCAATGGCTCGCCTTCTACCGCGAGCTCCTCGAGGTGCGCCGCCGCGTGATCGTGCCGCGCATCGCGCGCCCGCAGGCGGCCTCGGCGTACGCCACGTTCGGCGCTGCCGGCGTGGCGCTCGACTGGACCTTCGCCGATGGCGCGCGCCTGCACCTGCGCGCGAACTTCTCGGAGCAGCCCTGCGCGGGCGTGCCGCCGGCCGAGGGCGAGGCGGCCTGGGTCGTCGGCAAGCCCGGAGAAACCACGCTCGATCCGTGGAGCGGCGCCTGGATGCTGGAGGCCGTCCGGTGAACGAGATGCTCGAGCGGCTGG
>DASTGG010000363.1:0-4744 GCA_035719385.1 Usitatibacter sp. | reverse complement strand
GAAGAGCGCGAGGTCCGCATGGGCGCCTTCGCGCAGCACGCCGCGATCCTCGAGCCCGAAGTTCCTCGCCGTGAGCCCGGTCATCTTGTGCACGGCTTTCTCCAGCGGGAAGAGCCCGAGCTCGCGGCCATAGTGGCCGAGCACGCGCGGAAACGTGCCCCAGAGCCGCGGATGCGGCGACGCATCATGCGGCAGGCCGTCGGAGCCGATCATGGTCTTGTCGTGCCGCAGGATGCGCTGCACGTCGGCTTCGTCGAGGCGGAAGTAGATGCCGCCTGCGGGCAGGAGCCGGCCGATCGCCTCCTCGCGGGACACGCCCATCTCGCGCGCGATATCGTCGAGGTCGCGGCCCGCGTATTGCGGCAGCGCCTTCGACCAGCTCACGATCACGCGACGGGAGCTCGCCGCGCGATGGGCCGAAAGCACCGTCGAACCGGCGGTGTACGGATAGCAGTCCATGCAGATCGGCTGGCGGGCCATGTGCTTCTCGATGAACGCGAGCGCCTCCGCCGATCGCCCGTGGTTCGCGGAGCCGACCACCTTGAGATGGGAGACGACCACCGGCACGCCGACCTCGCGCCCGATGCGAAAGGTCTCCGTGAGCGAATCGATGATGCCGGCTTCCTCGTCGCGCATGTGGGTGCAATAAATGCCGCCGTGTGGCTTGAGCGGCCGGCAGGTCTCGATCACCTCCTCGGTGGGTGCGGCGATCGCGGGCTCGTAGAAGAGGCCCGTGGAAACACCGATGGCGCCCGCGTCGAGGGCCTCCTCGACGAGCGCGCGCATGCGCACGATCTCGTTGGCGCTTGCCGGCCGCTGGAGATCGTCCACGGTCGCCACGCGCAACGTCGTGTGTCCCACGAGCAGCGCGCAATTCGTGGCTGCGGGCCGTGCGCGCAGCTCCGCGACGTACGCCGCGAACGAGGGAAACCGGAACCAGCTGCCTTCGTCGTCGAGCAGGTTCAATGGCGGCGTGACCGGCTGCGGGATCGGCCGCGGCATGGGTGCCAGCGAGATGCCGCAGTTGCCGGCGACCACGGTGGTGATTCCCTGGCTCACCTTGGGCGTCATGTCGGATCCCGACAGCATGAGGCGGTCATCGTGGGTGTGCGCGTCGATGAAGCCCGGTGCGGCGATGCGGCCCTCGAGATCGATCTCCGTCGCGCCGCGCTCACCCGAAAGCTCGCCGATGCGCTCGATGCGTCCCGATCGAATGCCGATGTCGCCGGGGAAGCGCGGCGCACCGGTGCCGTCGACGACGGTCGCATTGCGGATGAGCAGGTCGAAAGTCACAACAAGGCTCCTCGTGCCGAGATGGGCCACACCGCCTCGACCTTGTCGCCGCGGATGCAGACCAGCTCGTCGTACAGGTTGAACGTGGGATCGCAGTGGCCGGGAACCAGCATCAGCGCATCGCCGAGCGAAAGTGCCGCCGACGAGGGCGTCTCGATCACGCCGTGCTCGTCGGAGGCCTTGAGGTAACGCAGGTCATCGCGCCGCCACACGCGCGGCATGCCCGAATCGACGCTCGAGGCCTTGAGTCCTGCATCCACGATGGCGCGCGCCGCCGCCGGCCGGCTCATCACTGTGGTGCGCACGAAGAGCGCGTGCTCGAACACGACGTCGCCGGCTCCGTAGCGGTTGTCGGCGTAGTCGCGGTCCATGAACGCGTAGGAGCCGGCCTGGACCTCGTTGAAGACGCCGGAATCGCGCTCGTGCACGAAACTCGCCGTGCCCGCGCCCGTCACGCATTCGACCGCGATGCCGTGCGCCTGGATGCCCTTCACCGTCCGGCGCGCCGCCTCGACCGCGCTTGCGATCGCCGCGGCGCGGTCCTCGGGGGCGCGCATGTGCTGCGCCGAGCCGTGGTAGCAATGCAGGCCCGCGAAGCGCAGCGGAGGATTCGCCGCGATCTCGCGCGCGAGCGCCACGGCCTCCTCGCCAGGCGCGACCCCGCAGCGGTTCGCGCCGACGTCGACTTCCACATAGGCATCGATGCGCACGCCGCGCGCCTTCGCCACCGCGACGAGCGCCTGCAGGGGGCGCACAGCATCGACCAGCACGCCGATGCGCGCCTTGCGCGCGAGATCGGCGAGCCGCTCGAGCTTGATCGCGCCGACGACCTCGTTGGTGACGAGCACGTCCTCGATGCCCGCCTCCACGAACACCGCGGCCTCGCTCACCTTCTGGCAGCACACGCCCACGGCGCCGTGCGCCACCTGGCGCCGCGCGATCTCCGGGCACTTGTGCGCCTTGCCGTGGGCGCGCAGACGCACTCCGCTGCCGCGCAGCGCTCCCGCCATGCGCTCGAGGTTGCGCTCGAACGCATCGAGGTCCAGCACGAGGGCCGGCGTGTCGATCGCGGCGACGGGATCGCCCGGCCGCGCGGCCTTCCAGGGGCTCAACGGTGCGCCTTCAATCGACCTTCGCGCCCGACGACTTGATCACCGCCGCCCACTTCGCGGTCTCCACGCGCGAAAGCTCGCGGAACTCCTCCGGCGTGCTGGGCGCGGTCTCGGCCCCGAGCGCCTTGAAGCGCTCGCGCACCGCGGGCGCCGCGAGCGCCGTGCGGATCTCCGCGTTCAGCCGCGCGACGATCTCCTTCGGCATGTTCGCGGGACCCACGATGCCGCCCCACGCGACCACCTCGAAGCCAGGCACGCCCGACTCCGCTACCGTGGGAATCTCGGGATAAGTCTCCGAGCGACGCGCCGAGGTGATCGCGAGCGCGCGCACGCGGCCCGCCTGTGCTTGCGGTCCCGACACCGGCGAGTTGTTGATCATCAGCTGCACATTGCCGGCGATGAGGTCGGTCATGGCCGCCGCTGCCGATTTGTACGGCACGTGCAGCATCTGCGTCTGCGTCATCGTCTTGAAGAGCTCGGTGCCCAGGTGGGCGGTGGTGCCGTTGCCGTCGGAGCCGAACGCGAGCTTGCCCGGGTTCTTCTTCGCGTAGTCGATGAGCTCCTGCACGCTGTGAACGGGCAGCGCGTTGTTCACGACCAGCAGGTTCGAGACGCGCAGCGCGTTCGAGACGAGCGTGAGGTCGCGGTCCACGTCGTACGGAACGTTGGGGAGCAACGAGCGGTTCGTTGCGAGCGATACGACGTTCCCGTAAGCGAGCGTGTAGCCGTCCGGCGGCGAGCGCACCAGGTCCATGGTGCCGATCACGTACGAGCCGCCGGGCTTGTTGTCGATCACGAAGGGCACGCCCATCTGCCTCGACAACTGGTCGGCCAGCGCGCGCATCAGCACGTCGGGCGCGCCGCCGGCGGCCGACGGCACGATCAGCCTGATGGGCTTCTCCGGGTAGGCCGCGAAGGCCGGCAGGACGGCCGCCGCGAAGATCCCGAGGACGGCCAGGAGACGCAGGAAGTGTTTTCGCATGTGCGCCAGCTTGCCTTCAGATCCCGCCTACTTCAAGGCGTCAAGCGCCATTGCGTCGCGGCAGCCTCGGATTCCATCGCGGACATGAGCGCGCCCATGTCAGGTACGTCCATGAGCACGTTGACATCGTGCGTTTCCACGATGACCGGAACGCCAAACAAAAACGCCCCGCGGATCTTCATCCACGGGGCGCCAGTAATGCGCGAGCTACTTCGTCGACGCTGCGGGTGACCGGCTAGCGGCCATCCGTGACTTGCCGTTCAGACGCCGCGAATCTTGCTGGCAGCGGGACCCTTGGGTCCCTGCTGCACCTCGAATTCGACCTTCTGGCCCTCGCGCAGGGTCTTGAAGCCCTGCATCTGGATCTCGGTGTGATGCGCGAAGAGATCCTTGCCGCCGTCATCCGGGGTGATGAAGCCGAAACCCTTCGCATCGTTGAACCACTTCACGGTACCTGTAGCCATTGCACTGTTTCCTTCTGTGTCCATTGAATCCGGGAGTCATACCCGTCCCGGCGGCGGGTCGCAGGATCACGGAAGGGAATTGACTGCCACTACAGGCCGCCGCTGTGGCGGGGTCGTAAGGGACCGCAACTACGCAAGGGTGACCAGCACCCGCCATGCTACACGATCCGGGTTCGCGCGGCGCGGCGCGGGGAGGCCTTCACCGCCCGCCGGCGCGGCTGGCTCGTCCGGGGCGTCATCGGGTATCCGCGTAGTGTCATGGCCATCTCCAGGTTCGTTGGTGCGACACCCAGGACGATGCATTGCGCGTGCCACATGCAAATGTGCGCGGAATCAAGGCGTTGGCTTCCGGGCGGGTGGGGCGGATCCCACTTCTGGGTGACAATCCCCGGGGTCAATTGCCCAAACCGGGAATTCGGGCGGCGGCTGTGATACGTTGAATGGCTCCCGGGTAGATCCGCCTCCAATGCCGTCGCTCTTCAGCCGCATCTGGGCCGAGCACGTCGTTGCCGAACGCGACGACGCGAGCGCCTTGCTGTACATCGACCGCCAGGTGCTCCACGAGGTCTCGTCGCCGCACCCGTTCGAGGCGTTGCGCGAGGCCGGCCGCCGCGTGCGGCATCCCGAGTCGATGCTCGCCGTGCAGGACCACAACGTGCCGACCACGCCGGAGCGCACGCGCCGCATCGACGATGCCGAGAGCGCCACGCAGATGCGCCTGCTGCGCGAGAACACGCGCGCGGCCGGGATCCGCCTCTTCGACCTCGACGACGAGCGGCAAGGCATCGTCCATATCGTGGCGCCCGAGGAAGGCTTCGTGCAGCCGGGCATCACCATCGTGTGCGGCGACTCGCACACCGCCACGCTCGGCGCGTTCGGCGCGCTCGCGTTCG
>DASTGG010000362.1:0-15758 GCA_035719385.1 Usitatibacter sp. | reverse complement strand
GGCCGACGAGCACGGCGAACTCGCCGTCGGCGATCTCGATGTCGACGCCGCGGATCACGTGCGTGCCGCCGAAGTACTTCTGGACGTTGCGGATGTGTACGGATGCCATCGTCGTGAAATTGGATCCCGGCCTGCGCCGGGATGACCGCCCAGCGCGGTCGTTTCTCGTCACCCCGGCGCAGACCGGGGCCCAATCACTTCTTCCCCTCCACCACCACGTACCGGGGCCTGCCCGTCGTCGCCCAGTCTATGAGATTCTGCGCCGCCTTGCGCCGCAGCTCGCGCTCGCCCTCGACCGAATAGAAAGCGGCGTGCGGGCTGAGCAGCGTGCGCGGATGGCGCAGCACCGGATGATCCGCCTCGGGCGGCTCTTTGGGAAGCACGTCGAAGGCCGCGCCGTCGAGGCGACCGGACTCGAGCGCCGCCATCGCGTCGTCGAGCACGACGACCGCGCCGCGCGCCGTGTTCACGAGATACGAGCCCTTCTTCATGAGGCCGATGAGGCGCGCGTCCACCATGCCACGCGTCTCGTCGGTGAGCGGCACGTGCAGCGAGACGATGTCGGACTTGCGGAAGAGCTCCTCGCGCGAGACCCGCTGCACGTACGCGGGGAAGTCGCCGTCGATGAGGTACGGGTCGCAGGCGATGATCGGCCCGAAGACGTTGCGCGAGATATAGGACATGCGCTTGCCGATGCGGCCCAGGCCGAGGATGCCGAGCGTGAGCTCCGCGGCGCGCTGCAGCGGGCCGGTCGAGTCGTAGCGCCAGGTGCCCGAGCGGATGTCGCGGTCGAAGCGCGGCAGGTGGCGAACCAGCGACAGGGCCATCCCGAGCGCGTGCGTGGCGACCTCGCCGATGCCGTAATCGGGGGAATTCGCGACCCACACGCCGAAGCGCCTCGCGTCCTCGGTGTTGACCGTGTCGAACCCCGCGCCGAAGCGGCTCACGATGCGCATGCCGGGAAGCGCCTCGAAGACGCGCGCGTTGATGGGCGCGTACTGCACGAGCAGCCCGTCGCAATCGCGCGCGGCGGCGATCACGTCCTCCTCGGTGCGGCACTGCGCGGTCGCCGCCTCGATGCCCGCCTCGCGGAAGAGCTCCAGCTCCAGGTCGACGTCGGGAAAGTCGTAATCGGTGATGAGGAATTTCACGATCGATTAATGGGGTCAGACTCCATTTCGCGGAATTCAGGAACCTGAATTATCGAAAATGGAGTCTGACCCCATTTATCTAGTGGTTGTCCCGCGGCACGAAGGAGCCGCTCTTGCCGACCAGGAAGTCGAGGTCGGCGCCTTCGCTCGCCTGGTTCACGTGCTCCACGTAGAGCTTCCAGTAGCCGCGCGGCAGCGGCGGCTTCGGCGGCTTCCACGCCTTGCGGCGCCTGTCGAGCTCCTCCTCGCTCACATGCAGCTGCAGCCTGCGCTTGGCCACGTCCAGCTCGATGAGGTCGCCGGTCTTCACGAGCGCGAGCGGGCCGCCCGCCGCGGACTCGGGGCACACGTGCAGCACCACCGTGCCGTACGCCGTGCCGCTCATGCGCCCGTCGGAGATGCGCACCACGTCGGTGATGCCCTTCTTCAGCAGCTTCGGCGGCAGCGGCATGTTGCCCACCTCGGGCATGCCCGGATAGCCGCGCGGACCGGAATTCCTGAGGACCATGACGCTGCCGGCGTCGATGTCGAGCTTCGGATCGTCGATGCGCTCGTGCAGCTCTTCCACGTCCTCGAAGACGACCGCGCGCCCCTTGTGCTTCATGAGCGCCGGCGTGGCGGCCGATGGCTTGATGATCGCGCCGTCGGGGCAGAGGTTGCCGCGCAGCACCGCGATGCCCGTGTCGCGCTTGAAGGGCCTGGCGAACGGCATGATGACGTCGGGATTGTCGTTGCGCGCGTCCTTGTTGTTGTCCCAGATGGTCCGGCCGTTGGCAGTGACCGCGTCCTTGTTGAGGAGGCCGTTCTCGCCCAGCTCGCGGATCACCACGGGCAGCCCGCCCGCATAGCAGAAGTCCTCCATGAGGTACTTGCCGTTCGGCATCAGGTTCACGAGCGTGTGCACGCCGCGGCCCAGCTCGTCCCAATCCTCGAGGTCGAGCTTCACGCCGATGCGCCGCGCGATGGCGATGAGATGGATCACCGCGTTGGTCGATCCGCCGATGGCCGCGTTCACGCGGATGGCGTTCTCGAACGCCTCGCGCGTGAGCACCTTCGAGAGCACCATGTTCTCGCGGACCATCTCGACGATGCGCCGCCCGGCCATGCGCGCGATGACGTTGCGGCGCGCGTCGACCGCGGGGAAAGCGGCGTTGCCGGGCAGGCCGAGGCCAAGCGCCTCCACCATCGACGCCATCGTCGAGGCCGTGCCCATCGTCATGCAATGGCCGTGGGAGCGGTGCATGCAGCTCTCGGCCTCGTGGAATTCGTTCAGCGTGATCTGGCCCGCGCGCAGCTGCTCGGAAAGCGACCACGTGTTCGTGCCGGAGCCCACGCGCTCGCCGCGATACCAGCCCGAGAGCATCGGGCCGCCCGACACGCCGATCGTCGGCAGGTCGACGCTGGCCGCGCCCATCACCAGCGAAGGCGTGGTCTTGTCGCAGCCCATGAGCAGCACGACGCCGTCGATCGGGTTGCCGCGGATCGACTCCTCGACGTCCATCGAGGCGAGGTTGCGATAGAGCATCGCGGTCGGACGCAGCAGCGTCTCGCCCAGGGACATCACGGGAAACTCGAGCGGAAAGCCGCCCGCCTCGGTGACGCCCAGCTTCACCTGCTCCGCGAGCACGCGGAAATGCGAGTTGCAGGGCGTGAGCTCGGAGTAGGTGTTGCAGATGCCGATGACCGGCCGTCCATCGAACTGGTCGTTCGGAATGCCGCGGTTGCGGACCCACGAGCGATAGATGAAGCCCATCTTGCCTTCGCGCCCGAACCACTGGGCGCTGCGGCGTTTCTTGGCAGCCATCGGGGGAATATCTCCTGGTCGGCGCAGGTTAAGCTCAGCCGCGCCGCGTGGTCAAGTGGTCAGGCCACTTTTGCGATACTCTACGCTGCGCTCGGGTTTGTCGCTGCCGCCGACAAGACGTAAGGAACGGAGTTTCAAATCGAGTGAGCGGAGTGAACGGAGTCTTGGTTCGAGAACTTACGCGATTCCTCGTGCAAGATTCGAAGACCTGACCAGCTGACCAAAGACTCCGTTTACCCCGTTCACTCCGCCCCACTCCGCTATTCATTGCCTTGGCTGCGAGCCGCAACAGCGGGAAACGAGAGTTGCCCATTGCCTTGGCTGCGAGCCGCAATGACAGAGAAGAGCCCCAATAACGGAGAACGACAGTGAACCAACTGGACCTGAAGGGCCGCAAGGCGATCGTCACGGGCGGGGCGGCGGGCATCGGGCTCGCCATCGCGCAGCGCCTGGCGCATTCCGGCGCCGCCGTCACGCTGTGGGACCGCGACGCGCGGGCGCTCGCCGACGCGGCGAAGCTCGTCACCGGCGACACGCAAGTGGAAACCGTCGACGTGAGCGTCGATGCGGACGTGAAGCGCGCGGTGGACTCCACCCTCGCGAAGATGAAGCAAATCGACGTGCTGGTCTGCAGCGCGGGCATCACGGGACCCAACACGACGACCTGGGAGTACCCGGTCGATGCGTGGAAGCAGGTCATCGACGTGAACCTCACGGGCGTGTTCCTGTGCAACCGGCACGTCGTGCCGCACATGCAGAAGCGCGACTACGGCCGCATCGTGAACATCGCCTCGATCGCGGGCAAGGAAGGCAACCCCAACGCCGTCGCCTACAGCGCCTCGAAGGCGGGCGTCATCTCCATCACCAAGTCGCTCGGCAAGGAGGTCGCGAAGAGCGGCATCCGCGTGAACTGCGTGACGCCCGCCGCGGTCAAGACCGGCATGTTCGCGCAGATGACGCAGGCGCACATCGACTTCATGCTCTCGAAGATCCCGATGGGCCGCTTCGGGCAGGTCGAGGAGATCGCGGCCATGGTCGCCTGGCTGTGCACCGAAGAATGCTCGTTCTCCACCGGGGCGGTGTTCGACCTTTCCGGGGGGCGCGCGGTCTACTAGGGCGCCGCCGATGCAGCTCGTCCCCGGCCGGCTCACCCTCGCGGGCCTGCATGCGTTCGCGCACTCGCAGGAGCCGCTGGCGCTCGATGCCGCCGCGCGCGAGCGCCTCGCGGAAGGCGCGCGCACGGTGGCGAAGATCGTCGCCGATGGCCGCCCGGTCTACGGCATCAACACGGGCTTCGGCAAGCTCGCGCAGAAGCACATCGCCGCCGACCAGCTCGAGCTGCTGCAGCGCAACCTGATCCTGTCGCACAGCGTGGGCGTGGGCCCGCTGCTCGACGATGCGACGGTGCGGCTCGTGATGCTGCTCAAGATCGCGAGCCTCGCGCGCGGCTTCTCGGGCGTGCGCGCCGAGGTGGTCGATGCGATGCTCGCGCTGCTCAATGCGGGCGTGCATCCGTGCATCCCCTCGAAAGGCTCCGTCGGCGCCTCGGGCGACCTCGCGCCGCTCGCGCACATGGCCGCCACGCTCATCGGCCTGGGCAGCGTGCGGTGCCAGGGGCGCGTGATGCCCGCCGCGGAAGGGCTGGCCGCCGCCGGCCTCTCGCCGCTCACCCTCGGCCCGAAGGAGGGCCTGGCGCTCCTCAACGGCACGCAGGTGTCGACGGCGCTCGCCCTGCAGGGCCTCTTCTCCGCCGAAAGCGTGTTCGCCGCGGCGATCGTGGCGGGCGCGATGTCGGTCGATGCGGCGATGGGCAGCGACACGCCGTTCGACCGGCGCATCCACGAGCTGCGCGGCCACGCCGGGCAGATCCAGTGCGCCGCCACTTGCCGGCGCCTGCTCGAGGGCAGCGAGATCCGCGCCTCGCACCTGCACGGCGACGACAAGGTGCAGGACCCCTACAGCCTGCGCTGCCAGCCGCAGGTGATGGGCGCGTGCCTCGACGTGATGAACGCGGCGGCATCGACGCTCATCACCGAAGCGAACGGCGTCACCGACAACCCGCTCGTGTTTCCGCTCACCGGCGAATCGCTTTCCGGCGGCAACTTCCACGCCGAGCCCGTGGCGCTGGCGGCCGACCAGCTCGCGCTCGCCATCGCGGAGATCGGCGCCATCTCCGAGCGGCGCATCGCCCTGCTCATCGACGCGACGATCTCGGGCCTGCCGCCCTTCCTCACCGCGGCGAGCGGCCTCAACTCCGGCTTCATGATCGCGCACGTGACCGCGGCGGCGCTCGCTTCCGAGAACAAGTCGCTCGCGCATCCGGCGAGCGTCGATTCGCTGCCCACCTCCGCCAACCAGGAAGACCACGTCTCGATGGCGACCTTCGCCGCGCGGCGGCTGGCCGACATGGCGGACAACACCGCGACCATCGTGGCGATCGAGCTGCTCGCGGCGGCGCAGGGCATCGACTTCCGCCGGCCGCTCAAATCGTCCGCGCCGCTCGAGGAAGCGCACCGCCTCGTGCGCGCGCTGGCGCCCCACCTCGAAGGCGACCGCTACCTCGCGATGGACATCGAGGCCGTCACGCCGCTCGTGCGCAGCGGCGCCTTCGTGCGCTTCTGCCCGGGCCTGAGGCCCGAGGACCGCTAGGAGGACGTCCCGGCCTTCTCGGGAGCCGCGGGCTCCGCGTGGAAGGACAATTCGCGGGTGACGGTGCAGACCTGGATGCGGTACTCGGAGTAGAAGCTCGCGCGGCCGCGCTTCTTCGCCTCGACGTGGTCGGCCTGCCGCGCCCACGCGCGCTGCGCCTCGTCGCTCTCGAACTCCACGATCGTCACGCGCTCGCCGTCATCGGCGGTGAAGGCCTTGTGCGAGACGTAACCCGGCATCGTCTTCGCGAGCGCGCTGATGCGCGCGGCCCACTGGTAGTACTCCTCGACGTTCTCGGGCCGCAGCCTCGAGCGGAAAACGGTCACGATCATGCGTCACTCCGGTCTTGTTTCCTTGCCACGTACGTTCCCTGGTGGAACGTGACTTGCCAACGGCCGTCGCGGCGGCGCCACACCGAGCTTCGCAGCGACTGGGTCGGGTGCTCGTGCGCCGGATGCCGGCGCAGCAGGTGGTAGCGCGTGAGCACCACGTCGGGGCCGAGGACGATCGCCTCGAAGTGGCCGAGCGAGCGCACCACCGGGTCGTCGGCGAGCGCCTCGTCCTGCAGCACTTCGAGTATGCGCTCCTTGTCGTAGGTCACGCCGGAGCTCGCGAACTCGACGAAATCGTCGGCCAGCAGCTCGCCCATGCGCTCGGCCGAGCGGCGCGCTTCGGGGTCCAGCAACTGCTCCTCGAGCCGGCGGATCTGCGCTTCCAGCCCGCCGCGGGTGTCGTTCGCCATGGGGGAATTCTCACACACCATGGGCGACCCGGGCAGGAAGTCGTGGTTGACTGGCGGCAATACCACCCCCGGCGATCGGCGTAAGGTCGCAACCATGCGCGTCCTGCATACAGAGCTGGGTCGCGAGATCGCCATCGTGCTGGCGGTGAAGTTCCTCGCGCTCCTCGCGCTCTGGGTCGCCTTCTTCAGGAACCCGTCATGATCTCCGACCAACTCGTCGACCTGTCGCGGCTGCAGTTCGCGGCGACCGCGATGTACCACTTCCTGTTCGTCCCGCTCACGCTCGGCATGGTGTGGCTGCTCGTCATCATGGAGAGCGCCTACGTGATGACCGGCAAGCCCGTCTACAAGGAGATGACGAAGTTCTGGGGCAAGCTCTTCGGCATCAACTTCGCGATGGGCGTGACCACCGGCATCACGCTCGAGTTCCAGTTCGGCACCAACTGGGCGTACTACTCGCACTACGTGGGCGACATCTTCGGGGCGCCCCTCGCGATCGAGGGGCTCATGGCGTTCTTCCTCGAGTCCACGTTCGTGGGCCTCTTCTTCTTCGGCTGGGACCGGCTCTCGCGCCTGCAGCACCTGCTGGTGACGATCCTGGTCGCCGTGGGCAGCAACCTGTCGGCGGTGTGGATCCTCATCGCCAACGGCTGGATGCAGGACCCGGTGGGCGCGGCGTTCAACTACGAGACGATGCGCATGGAGCTCGTCGATTTCTGGGCCGTCGTGTTCAACCCGACCGCGCAGGCGAAGTTCGTGCACACCGTGGGCGCGGGCTACGTCACCGGCTCGCTCTTCGTGCTGGCGATCTCGTCCTGGTACC
This sequence comes from Usitatibacter sp., assembly GCA_035719385.1. Classification (GTDB taxonomy): domain Bacteria; phylum Pseudomonadota; class Gammaproteobacteria; order Burkholderiales; family Usitatibacteraceae; genus Usitatibacter. The sequence goes on along the minus strand of DASTGG010000362.1, from coordinate 8,589 downwards.
TGCTGCACAACCGCAACGTCGAGTTCGCGAAGCGCTCCTTCCGCATCGCGTCGGCCTTCGGGCTCGCGTCGGCCGCCTGCGTGATCGTGCTCGGCGACGAGTCGGGCTACTCCGTCACCGAAGCGCAGCAGACGAAGCTCGCCGCGATGGAGGCGATCTGGGAAACGGAGAAGCCGCCGGCCGGCCTCACGCTCTTCGCCGTGCCGGACGAGAAGGCGATGGTCAATCGCTACGAGGTGAAGGTGCCGTACGTGCTCGGCCTCATCGGGACGCGGTCGGCCTCCAAGCCGATCCCCGGCATCAAGGAGATCTCGGCGAGGAGCCGCGAGCGCATCGTCTCCGGCATCGAGGCGGTGGCCGCGCTCGAAGGGCTGCGCAAGAACCCGCGCGATGCCGCGCTGCGCGCGACGTTCGAACGGCACAAGGCCGACCTGGGCTACGGCCTGCTGCTTCGCCAGTACACCGAGGACGTGCGCAATGCCACGCCCGCGATGATCGACATGGCGGTGGACGAGACGGTGCCGCGCGTATGGCCGCTCTTCTGGGCGTTCCGCGTGATGGTGGCGCTCGCCTTCGCCATGCTCGCCCTCTTCGCGCTCGCCTTCTACGCGACGCTCAAGCCGCGCTGGGCGCCGAATCCCTGGCTGCTTCGCTGGGCGTTGTGGTTCCTGCCCGCCCCGTGGATCGCCGCCGAGCTCGGCTGGTTCGTCGCCGAATACGGCCGGCAGCCGTGGACGATCTTCGGCGTGCTGCCCACGCACATGTCGGCCTCGACGCTCACCGTGGGAAGCCTGTACGGCTCGCTCGCCGGCTTCGTGGGCTTCTATACCGCCCTGTTCATCGTCGAGATGTACCTCATGTTCAAGTACGCGCGCAAGGGACCGGCCGAGGCGGCCACGCGTCCCGCGCCTGCCGGCGGGGCGATCCGCCCGCTGCCCGCCGCGCGCGCCGGTGAAGGAAGCTGACCATGTTCGACTACGAAACCCTGCGGTTCATCTGGTGGCTGCTGGTAGGCGTGCTGCTCATCGGCTTCGCCGTCATGGATGGCCACGACCTCGGCGTCGGCATCCTGCTTCCGTTCGCCGCGCGCGACGACGTGGAACGGCGCGTGGCGATCAACTCCGTGGGCCCGCACTGGGACGGCAACCAGGTATGGCTGCTCACCGCGGGCGGGGCGATGTTCGCCGCCTGGCCGCTCGTCTATGCGGCGGCGTTCTCCGGCTTCTACTGGGCGATGCTCGCCGTGCTGTGGACGCTCTTCCTGAGGCCTGTCGCCTTCGACTTCCGCAGCAAGATCGACAATCCCGCGTGGCGCGAGACGTGGGACTGGCTGCTGTTCGTCTCGTGCGCGGTGCCGACGCTCATCTTCGGCGTCGCCTTCGGCAACCTGCTTCGCGGCGTGCCGTTCCATTTCGACGCGAACCTCGTGGCGCACTACACCGGCAGCTTCTGGCAGCTGCTCAATCCCTTCGCGCTGGTCGCGGGCGTGGTGAGCGTGGCGATGATCACCTTCCACGGCGCGAACTACCTCGCGCACCGCACCGAAGGCGCGCTGCAGCAGCGCGCGCGCCTGGCCTCGATCGTCTCGGGCACGGTGCTCGTCGCGGCGTTCGCCCTCGCCGGCGTCTGGGTCGCGGTGGGAATGGACGGGTATGCGGTCGTCTCCGCACTCGACACGTCCGGCCCGTCGAACCCGCTCGCCAAGAGCGTCGAGGTCGTGCCGCAGGGCCTGCTGTCGAACTACGGGCGCTACCCGCTCACGCTGCTCGTCCCCGTCGCCGCCTTCGCCGGTGCCCTGCTCGGCATCGTGCTCGCGCGCCGCGGGCATGCATTGGCCGCATTCGTCGCCTCGTCCGTCGCGATGGCGGGCGTGATCGGCACGGCGGCCGTCTCGATGTTCCCGTTCGTGATGCCGTCGAGCTCGCAACCGGGCTCGAGCCTCACGCTGTGGGACGGAACGTCCAGCCCCCTCACGCTCGGGTTGATGCTCGGGGCGGTGGTGATCTTCGTTCCGATCATCCTCGCCTATACCGCGTGGGCCTATCGCGTGATGGCCGGCAAGGTGACCGCCGCGTACATCCGCGAGCACGAACGCAGCGCCTACTGAGGAGCCGCCAAGATGTGGTATTTCGCCTGGATACTCGGAGTCGGCTTCGCGGTCCTGCTCGCCATCCTGAACGCCATGTGGGGCGAGATGGAAGAAAGCCGCGAGCGCGAGCGGCGCGGATAGCGCGCTGCCCGACGCGAAGGAGCGATCGTTGAAACGGATGCTTGCGGTGTGCGCGACGATAGCCGCGCTCGACTGCGCCGCCGCCGCGGCGCCCGATGCGGGCAAGACGATTGCCATGAAGGGCAGCGCCACGGGCGCACCGCCCTGTACGTCGTGCCACGGTGCGCAGGGCGAAGGCAACGCCGCCGCGGGATTTCCGCGCCTCGCCGCGCTGGGCCAGTCCTACTTCGTGCGACAGCTCGACGCTTTCGCGCACGACCGGCGCAAGAGTCCCGTCATGGCGCCCGTGGCCAAGGCGCTGGACCCCGCGCAGGCATCCGCGGTAGCGCGATACTTCTCCTCGCTGCCCGCCGCCGCGACACCGGCCCCGCCGCGCGATGCCGCGACGAGCGGCGCGCTTCTCGCCCAGGCCGGGCGCTGGAGCGAATCGCGACTGCCCGCCTGCAACCAATGCCATGGGCCCGACGGCTCCGGTGTCGGCGATTCGTTCCCTCCGCTTCTCGGCCAACCGGCCGCGTACATCAAGGCGCAACTGGTCGCCTGGCATGACGGCGCGCGCGCACCCGGGCCGCAGGCCCTGATGAAGACGGTCGCGAGCAAGCTTTCCGTTGCGGACATGGACGCGATCTCCGGCTACTTCGGCGGTGCTGCGCCGGCTGCCGGGGCGGCTCCGCCCGCCGGCACGATACGCGATGCGGCGCAGGTCGCGCACAAGGATGGCTTCACGCCGCCGCCCGAAAGCGCCATACCCGACGACGAGTTCGGAAAGCTCGTGCGGCGCGGCAAGGCGATCTTCATCGACACGAAGAAGAATGCCGCGGCCTTCGTCGGCAACGACCTCAACTGCGTGAATTGCCACCTCGACGCAGGCCGGCTCGCGGGCTCGGCGCCGTTGTGGGGCGCCTATGTCGCGTACCCGCAATTCCGCTCGAAGACGGGGCGCATCGACGATTACGCCGACCGCCTGCAGGGCTGCTTCCAGTTCAGCATGAACGGCAAGGCGCCGCCGCTCGGCAGCGACGTCCTTCGCGCGCTCGAGGCCTATTCATCCTGGATGGCGACGGGTGCCCCCGTGCGCACGCGCATGGCGGGAGCCGGATACGCGAAGGTCGCGCGGCCCACGGGGGGCGGCGACCATGCGCGCGGCGCGCGCCTCTACGAGGAGCGATGTGCCTTGTGCCACGGCGCTGCCGGCGCGGGCCAGCGCGCGCGAAACGTGCAGGTATTTCCGCCGCTGTGGGGTTCGCGATCGTTCAACTGGGGAGCCGGCATGCACCAGTTGAACAACGCGGCGGCATTCGTCGCGGCAAACATGCCGCTCGGGCAGGGCGGGACGCTCGACGCAGCGCAGGCGTGGGATGTCGCCTATTTCATGGACGCGCACGAGCGCCCGCAGGATCCGCGATTCACCGGGTCCGTCGCCGAGACGCGGCGCAAGTACCACGACTCCGAGGATTCCCTCTACGGGCTTACGGTGAAAGGCCAGGTCCTCGGCGCAGGCCGCTGATACGCGGCCTGCTCGTGGTTGGCGACGCGCGCCAGCGCGTCGGTGAGTCGATTACGGTTCCACCTCGGTGCTCACGCGGCTCGTGAGCGTGAGCGATGCCGTGTTGTTCGCAAGCGCCACATCGGTCTGCCCGGGTTGCAGGAACGCATTCCCGGTCGCCGTGAACGATTGCGCGGTCGGCGGCGCCGTCACGGTGACGGTGATGGTGGCCTGGTCTCCGACCGCCAGCCGGCCGAGGTTGCAGCCGAGGCTGGATCCACCGGCACAGGCGCCGCGGGTCGTGGTGGCGCTCGTGAAGCCGACCGCCGCGGGCAGCGCGGCCGTGAACTGCACCGGATCCATCGAGTTGTACGGCCCGTTGTTCTTCACCGTGAACGTGTACGTGAACGGCGCACCGGCCGTGGGTGTTCCGGCGCTCGCCGTGACGCCCGCCGCGATGTCGGTGCGGAAATCCATGTACAGGAGCCTGTTCGGCAGCACGACGAGCGAGGCCGAGCCGCCCGCGGGCGCCAGGACTCCGGGCGTCGCGTTCGACACGATCGCGCTCGTGACCTGGCCCACGCTCGCCGTCGGGTGCGCGTTGAGGTAGAGCGCGGCGACGCCGGCCACCACCGGTGCCGACCACGAGGTGCCGAAGTGGTTGAGGCCATCGAAGCCGAGGCCGCTGAAGGTCGTGGGGCTCGTGATCCACGCGCCGGTCATGAAGACGCCCGGCGCGTACAGGTCCACGCAGCCGCCGAAGTCGCTGAAGTTCGCGACCTGGTCGCCGACCAGGGCGTTGTTCTGCATGGCGCCCACGGTGAGGGCGGCGCCCACGCGTTGTGGGCTGAGGTTGCAGGCGTCGGCAAGATCCGGACCGAAGAAATCGAACGACGGGCCGAAGTTGCCGGCGGCGATCGTGTACACGACGCCGGCGTTGATCGACGCCTGCACTGCCGCGTCGACCGCGACGTCGGTGCCGCCGAGCTGCAGGCTCACGTTCGCGACCGACTTCTGGCCCGGGTGCGCGAGGTGGTCCTGCGTGACCCAATTCACGCCCGCGATGACGCCCGAGGCGGTTCCCTGGTCGCCGCAGCTGATCACGCGCACCGGATGCAGGGTCGCGAGCTTCGCAACACCCATGGTCGTGCCCGCGGCGAGCGAGGCGGCGAACGTCCCGTGGAAGAGGCAATCGTTGCCGTTGGTGCTCGGCACGATGAAGTCGGCGCCGCTGCCGATGCGGCCATCCATGTCCACGTGCGCGCCCTGCAGGCCGAAGAATCCGCCCATGATTCCGGAGTCGAGCATGTAGATGTGCACGCCGGCGCCGCCATTGGCGGGGAAGCTGAAGGAATTGTCCAGCGGCAGGAAGCGCTGGTCGATCCGGTCCATCGCCCAGGAATGCGCGGGCATCTCCGGCGACAAGGGCATCGGCAGCGCCGCCGTGTGCACGACCTGGTCTTCCTCGATCAGCGCGACGCGAGGATCCCATCGCAACGCCTCGGCGGCGTCGGCGTCCATCGTGGCCGCGAAGCCGTTCACCGCGCCCTCGTAGCTGAAGTGCATCGTGCCGCCGATTCCGCCGACCACGCGCTTGGCCTCGGCGTGCGCGTCGCCCACGCCGTCCTTGAACAGCACGATATAGCGGCCCGGCACCCGCACCTCGTCGGCGACGCGCCGGATGGTGAGCGGGTAGCCGTCCGCCAGGATCTCGGCGCGGAGGGATTGCTCCGTCGCCTTCAGGGTTTGCGCGCCGGCTGGCGCGGCCGCGACGGCGGCGACGAACGCGGCCGCCAGGGCGATGCGAAGCAGGTCCATGGACTCGTCCTTTCGGCGCGTCGGTTGTAAAGGGGGGTATCGCGCCTGCCGGAATTAGATGCGATGAACCTTACTTTGGGCTTAATTTCCCAAATCGTTCGTTTATCGATCCATAGACGGGAAGCCCTTGCGAAGCAAAGTCACGCCCCGTCCGGGATCTCCGCCTCCACCAGCTTCCCGAGCAGCACGAGCGATTCCTGCCATCCCAGGTAGCACGCCTCCGCGGGGATCATGTCGGGCACGCCTTCCTGCGTGATGTCCACATCCACGCCGCACGAGACTTTCTTCAGGACGATCGTCGTCTTCATGGCGCCGGGAAGGTTCGGATCGTCGAACTCGTCCGTGTGCACGATGCGCTCGCCGGGCACCAGCTCGAGATACCGGCCGCCGAAGGAGTGGCTGCTGCCGGTCGAGAAATTGGTGAACGACATCCTGTACGAGCCGCCGACGCGCGCCTCGAGCTGGTGCACCTTTCCCGTGAACCCGTTGGGGGGCAGCCACTTGGCCATGGCGTCCGCATCGAGGAATGCGCGGTAGGCGCGCTCGGGCGTGGCGCGAAGGACACGGTGGAGGCGGATGGTGTTGGGCATGAGCGTTCCTTTCGAGTTGAAATCGGGGGTCCTGCCATCCAGTCGAACGGGCCGGACCCGATTCGACAGCCCGCGCGATCAGGCAGGCTGCGGCTGCAGCTCGCGGGCGGCCCTCTTCTCGCCGGGGGGCGTCTCGTCCATGGTCCACTGCAGCAGGAACGCCGTGATGCCGATCACGATGAGCGCGCCCCACGCGACGTGGTAGTTGCCGAAGCGGTCGAACGCCACGCCGCCCATCCAGGCCCCGAGGAACGAGCCCACCTGGTGGCTGAGGAACACCAGGCCGTAGAGCGCGTTGAAGTGCGTGAGCCCGAAGATGCGCGCCACGACCCCGGTGACCAGTGGCGCCACGCCCAGCCACAGCAGGCCCATCGCCGAGGCGAAGATGAGCGTGGAGGTGGGCGAGATGGGCAGCAACAGGAACAACACGATGAAGCCCGTGCGCCCCAGGTAGATCATCGCGAGCAGCCGCTTCTGGCTGTAGCGCGCGCCCAGGAGTCCGAAGATGTACGTGCCGATCGCATTGAAGAGCCCGATCAATCCCAGCGCCGTGCCGCCCACGGCGGGCGCGATGCCGCAGATCTGCAGGTACGACGGAAGGTGCGTCGTGATGAAGACGAGCTGGAAGCCGCACGCGAAGTACGCGAGGCTCATGCACACGAACCCGCGATGGCCCATGGCCTCGCGCACGGTGCCGCGCAGGTCGAGGCCGCCACCGCCGGCAGGATGGTTGCCCGGCGCCGTGTGCTCCCGGATGGGCAACGAAAGCAACGCCATCGAGGACGCGACCACCGCGAAGGCCACCATCGCCGTCTTCCACCCGAAGCCGTCCATGAGCCCCTGCCCGACGGGCGCGAGCACCATGGTGCCCAGCGATCCCACGGCCGCGACCAGGCCCACCGTCTGGCTGCGCTTCTCCGGCGGCGTGGCGCGCGAGACCGTCCCGATCAACACGCCGAAGCCCGTGCCCGCGATGCCCACGCCGATGAGGAACCCCGCGAGCGTGATGCCGCCGGGGAGCGACTTCGAGAACACGATGAGCAGCAGCCCCGCCGCATAGCTGAGCGCGGTGCCCACCAGCACGGGGCGCGCGCCGTAGCGGTCGGCGAGCGCGCCCACCAGCGGCTGCGAAAGCCCCCACACGATGTTCTGCAGCGCGATGGTGAACCCGAAGGTCGCCGCGGAGATGCCGAAGTCCACGGTGATCGGCCGCATGAAGAGCCCGAGGCTCTGCCGCAAGCCGATGCAGATGGAGACGATGGTGCCGCTCAGCACGAGCAGCACGAGCATGGAACGGCGGGACGGGGCTTGCGTCATGCCGCGATTGAAACCTGCCCGCGCGCGAGATGCAAATTGACGGGGGCCAAGACGCTCCCGCGGCCCGGGCGCAAACTCGTCTTCCGCCATCCCTCACGAGGCGGCGCGGGAACAAATGGCGCCGCCGTTCGTTGAAGCGTCAAGGTGACTCGCAAACAGGAGGCCGAGCGCTCCGACCAGGAGCACGTCGACGCCGCGCTGGCGGGGGATCGGACGGCCTATTCGATCCTCGTGCGGCGCCACCAGGGCGCGCTGTACCGGTACCTGGTGCGCATGGTCGCGTCGCCCGACGACGCGCTCGACCTCACGCAGGAAGCGTTCGTCCGGGCCTGGCAGGCGCTGCCGCAGTGGGAACCGGGCGCGCAATTCCGCACGTGGCTCTATCGCATCGCGAGCAACGCGGCGCTCGACGTGCTGCGGCGGCGCAAGACGGTCGAGTTCGTGCCCCTGGACGACACGTTCGAGGCGGCGGACCCGGCCGCGGGGCCGGAGCGCCGGGCGCAGGCGTCGCAGCAGTTGCGTGAGCTGGACGCGGCGCTCGCGCGGCTCACGCCGGAGCATCGCGAGGTCCTGTTGCTGCGGGAGGTCGAGGACATGTCGTACGAGGAGATCGGGCGGGTGCTGTCGCTAACGGAAGGAACGGTGAAGTCGCGGCTCGCCCGCGCGCGCGCCGCGCTGATCGAGGAAACCGGGAGAAAGACGTCATGACGATGCAGGAACCCTGTCCGAGGATCGAGGCGCTCTCCGCGCTCACCGACGACGCGCTCGCCGCGCCGGAGCGCCGCGAGATCGAAGCGCACGTGGCCGGCTGCGCGGTCTGCGCGCCCGTCCTGTCGCGCATGCGGCAGTTGCACAGCGATTTCGCGGCGCTGCCCGCGCCGGCACGCGAATTCGACGTCGCGGCGGAAGTCGACCGGCGCATCGGTGCGCTGACCGCGCGCCCGCCGGCTGCGCGGCCCCGCCCGGCGCGTGCACGCTGGTGGCAGGCGGCGTTGCTTGCGCCCGGTGGGTTCGCGGCGGTCGCGATGGGCCTATGGCTCGGCGCCGCGCTCGTCCCGGCTTCGGTCGCGATGCCCGCCGTGCAGATGGCCGCGTTTTCCGCGCTGCCGCCGGGGGCATTGTGCCCCGCGCCGGACGCATGCCCGAGG